>JAEUIR010000304.1 GCA_016795025.1 Phycisphaerales bacterium | reverse complement strand
TCGCCGTGATCCGTGCCGCCGCTGGCATTTTCCTGAACGCGCCGGCCAAATTCCGAAAAGCACAAAATCAACACGCGATCCAGCAATCCTTGCTCTTTGAGATTCTCGACAAAGTCCTGCATCGCATCGCCGAATTGCGAAATTAACGAATGACGCACCCGCAATGTGGATTCGACCGCGTAGTGCATCAGGTCGTGCTGTGCGAAGAATCGCCCTTGGCGCATGGATGACCACGTGACGGCCCCGTCGGCGCGGTAGCATCGCAGCGTGGATCGGCCACCACGAATGAGTATTTCGATTTCCAATTGTGCTGGCAGGGCGGCAGGGGGCGGGCAAGTGCAGCGAGAGCGTTCGTCTGAATGAGGGAAAGCCTGCAAATAGCGCCAGCGGAGGAGCATCGGATCCCGGGTTGATGCCCTCCGCTGGGCGGGTGGTGGAATTCCGCCTAATCGTTGGGGAGCCAGGCGGTATTCCGAAACAGCGAGCAAAAAAAAGAGAGAGGATCACCCAGAGTGTGGACGATCCTCCCCTTGTCCTTGTCCGAGCTCCCTTCCTTTTGGCTCCCAAAAAGGAGGGGACAAGTGTCGCGATACCCCCTTCAGGCTCCCGAAAGAAGAGGGCCACGTGCGCCGAATATTAGGTAGGCCCCGAACGTGTTTTCCACTTCGCAGCCCGCGAAATTCTTAATTATTTATAAGTCTATGTTATTCAATTGGTTATGCGTGAATCGTTAGGGCGTTGGGCATGGTCGAGAAAAGAACGTACGGGCGAAAAGGTTCGATAATTATTGGCCCTTGGATGTTCCGAGCGCTAGTTCGGCAGGTACGCGCTGAATGAGAATTGCTCGTGAAGTTCGGCCGACCGAGCCTGGAATTCAAATCCTGACTCCAACCCGCCTATCCGGGCCCACCGCACTGTGACGGAGATTCGACGAAAATGCCGGACGGCCTGAGCTTCATGTTTGTTTTCCAATCAGGGCGGATCGACGCAACCCTCGATCTCTAATGCCCCGCTGGTGATGGAATGATCTCGGTGACGCCTACGTCAACGTATTGGCCACCAGTTGTTTGCCGACAATGCACTGCCAGCGTGTTTCGGCCAGATTTCAGCACCGCAAGCGCCTCGGGCGCGATCGCGAATTCCTCGTAATCCGTCGTATAGCCATTCACGCGTGCTGCGAGCACGCCGTTGATATACACCTCCGCATCTTCGTCATGGTGCATGCGCAGAAACACACGCCCTCGCGTCTCCAGGCTGGGCGGTTCGGTCAGTTCAAAGGTCCGCCGCAGCCAGATGTTGCCGGAGCCCCATTCCGTCCGCACGCGCGCGCCTGGGGTTCCGGCCGTGCCAAAGCCCGCCGCACCGCTGGTCCATTGGGAATCGTCAAATGCCGGCACCACCCAGTCGCTCGGAGGCTCGGCCGTAGTAAAACGCCAAGTCACCGATTCGTTCTCCGCCGTAGCGACCAGTGGCCTTTCAGTTGGCGGCGGAGGCACAAGCGAGAAATCACCCCGCGCGGCGCGAGAGAGCCGTTCGAGATCGCCTTTCAGCACCATCCGGTCATAAGTCAACAACCCATTGCACTCGATCTCCACATCCGTGAGCTGCGTATACACCGCAGCCGCCAGGCCCGCCGAATCGCGCAGCTCGTACACTTTTTGCCAAAGTCGCTCGTATTCGCGCGTCAATCGCTCACCGCTTGGCAATGTGCGATAGCCCCAAAAATCCGGCTTCCACATATGGCCGACCGCTGCCAGCCCAAGACCGCCAAACTCACCGAGTACGGCCGCGCGGCGCTCCTCGCGCGCCGGACACGCCGGCGCTGGGTAGTTATGCACGTCGATGACATCGCCGACTTTGGCATCGGTCCAGCCGCTGGCGTTGTTGATCAGGCGCGTCGCATCAAGCGAGGCGGTGAAGGCCGTCATTTGCTCGGTGTCGAATTGTCCCCAACCCTCGTTGAACACGACCCACATCATGATGGACGGATGATTGCGATGCGTTTCGATCAGCCGCTTTAGTTCCGCCTGAAACTGCCGCTTGCCCTTGTCGGTCTTGTTGTCGCCGCTGGGCATATCCTGCCAGACAAGCAACCCCAGCCTGTCGCACCAGTAATACCACCGGGCCGGCTCCACTTTCACATGCTTGCGCGTCATGTTGAAGCCGAGCTTCCTGGTCATCTCAATGTCGTAGCGCAGCGCCTCATCCGTCGGCGCGGTGTAAATGCCATCCGGCCAATAACCCTGATCCAGTGGGCCGGCCAGGAAGATCGGACGATTATTCAGCGCGATGCGCTGCGCGCCGCCGTCATCGCGCATCAGGCTGATTTTTCGAAGACCCGCGTAGCTCTTTACTATGTCGAGCGGTTGGCCATCGCGGCGCAGCTCGATTTGAATGTCGTAAAGGTACGGGTCATCCGGCGTCCAAAGGCGCGGCTCCGCGATGTTGATGGCAAGCTCATCACCCGGTACGCCCACGCCGACCGCGACAACTTTTTCGGCGCTGAGCACTTTTACTTCCACATCGTTGTACTGACTCTGCTCGCTCGACGCGATTTTGATGCGCAGCGCCCCGCGATCAACATCGGGCGTGATGACGATGTCTTCGATGTGATCGTTCGGGCGCGGTTCGAGCCAGACCGTCTGCCAAATCCCGGAGGCCGGCGTGTACCAGATGCCGTTCGGATCGCGCACCTGCTTGCCGCGCGGCTGCTCGCCGCGATCGGTGGGGTCTTGCACATCAACAACCACTTCCTGCATTCCCGTTTTACGCAGCACATGCGTGACTTCAAACGAAAATGCGTCGAATCCGCCGCGGTGACGGCCCATCAATGTGCCATTCACATAGACCGATGAATCCCAATCCACCGCGCCGAAATGCAGCCAGATGCGCTCGCCCTGCCACGCTACTGGCAGTTCGAACATACGGCGATAATGCATGCCGTCGCAGTATTCGCCGACGCCGGACAGCGCTGATTCGACCG
>JAEUIR010000303.1 GCA_016795025.1 Phycisphaerales bacterium | reverse complement strand
GTCGTGTTCGTTGAGACGGCGTTCAATAATTCGCACATCTCATCGCCGGTTGCGTCATTCCGAACAAACTCGTAATAGGCTCGAAAAGACTTGCACGACCCAATGCGCATCCGCTTGCCAAGCCGGGCTCGCAAGAGCTGCATTTTCTGCTCACCCAGATTGATGCCGCTCTGCGTATAGATCAGTTCGCGAAACAGGTCATATTCCGAGCGCGTCAGTTCGACGCCCTGATGAGCGGCTGCGACATCCGAAGCCAGCATGTTTCACCCTCCGCTGCGATCCCGACCCGTTATTTAATCTGATCCGTCACCCGGCACAAAAATACCTCGCCATCCACGAAGACGCGGCAATCGCTCGCCTGATTCATTGATTGCGCGGACGGCGGGACGACCGGCTCCACCACCGGCGGGCTCAAATCAAACACCAGATCGCGCCCGAAACGGCGCGTCACGAGATTACCGCACAGAACATTCATCAGCTCGCACAACGCATCCGTCGCCGCGCCGGCCACCGGCTCATCCGCGAGGTCCACGCCCAGCATGTTCGCCGCGAGGCCCCGTGCGAATTTGTCCGTCGTCCAGCACTCGAGCGTGCCGCTATGAGGTCCGCAATAAGTGACGGCGCCATGCAGCCACTTCGCATTCGCATCGACCGCGCATGCGTCCTGCTCCGCGATCAGGAACGCGAGATCGCCGAATATGTCGGCCACCAGCATGCGCAGGTCGAACTCACTTGAAATAGTCGTTCCAGTGGACATTTATGTTCTCCGTTTGACCCGATCGCCGCGTTCGAGTGGGTCGGGTTGCACTTCGGCGCTCGCCAGCACCTGCGAACGCCCATTGTCAAATGAAATCACCAGCTCAGTCGCGCCGCGCACCACGCGCGACTCCAGCGTCAGCGGCCCGCGAAAATTCTTGCGGATCGCGGCTTCGCGCAACCCGACTCGAAAACGCACGCCAGCGTAGAGCATTCCGCGAACTCGCAGTCGGGCATGCTCGATGCGGCTGATTCTGTAACGAATCGCCGCAGCCTTCTGCCGCGCATCTTCTAATTGAGCGTTGATCTCCTTCACGTCATACAAAAGTGCGGATAGCTGCTCTTTTTGTGCGGCGGTCAAACGCTTCAGGTTCGCCGCAAGCGGCTGAACCCTGGCCTGAACAGGTTCGAGGCTTTGTTGGATTTGCCGCGATTCCTCGTCAAGTCGGCGGGCCTCCAATAACAATTCGACGGGCACGCCAATCGATATCTGAGTTGGGATCATCGCGTCATTGCCGGCGGACTCGATTTGGCCGCCGCAGGCTGCATGCGCCGCGCCGCCCACCACACCGCCCGACAAGATTCGAAATTCTCCGCCGGCGTGCAGCTCCGCGTTCACCGCTTCGTTGTCGATCTCGATGTCGCCGCCGGCTTCGATCTTCGCCGCGTCGCAGAAGCGACATCGAACGCCACCGGCCGCGACGATCCGGCCGTGTTCACCTCGACCGAGCACACCGCCGCACACGACTACGTTCTCGCCCGCTTCGACCAATCCGCCTTCGACGGCGCCTTCCACCCGCACGCCGCGCTTTGTGCGAAGCTCAGCCTTCTCCGGCAAGTCGCCCTTTACGTGACAATCCGCTTCGCTTTCCAAGGACTGAGCGGCTGCGCTCGACGGCGTGTGCTCCACGACATCCACGACGAGCCATTCATCCCCCACTCTCATGACGCGCCCCGAACGCACAGCGACAACGCAGTCGTCGCTGTCCACCCGCAAACCCGCTCCGACGCAAACCTCGCGTATCGTGCCTTTGGGATTCACCGGCGCGCCATAGACGTCTTCGCCCGGCTCACCGGGAAACGCGGAAACCCACTTGCCCACGCGCTCGCCCGCCCGCGCGATGAAAAAACGAATCTCGCGGCCTGACGAACATCCCGGTGCGCGGCCATCATCAAACGCGATTGTGGCTTCGCGCGGTTCGCACGGGCGCCGCCCGACCGCGATCAGAAAACGCTGCGGCACGTCTTTCGCGCGCCCATCCGGCGCGCGCTTGAAGAACTCCAGATACGCCTCGATGCGGGGATCGACATCGGCGGTGACCGCGATGTTCGATTGCTGGAGCACGGACACCACATCACCCCGCGACACATTCGCAAATTTCTCAGTGAACGGCGCCGAGCATAGCCATGCGCGATCGCGGTCGTCGGCCACGACAACCTCGAGCGAGCATCGGGAAATCGCAACGCCTGCATTCATGAAACCAACTCGACAACATCCCCCGCGACGCCCGCGCAGCGCGGGTGCCTGTCGATTGGTTCATCGGTCAAGAAACGACGGAATTGAGTAGCTTACCGGTCTGCGGCTGCACGCCGATGTGTTTTGCGCGTCATCGCGCAGCGCAGCGGATTATTTCGCAAATCATTCTTGCGCTTCGGCGCAACTCATGCGCCGCGAGAGCTAGGCCAGGCCCGCATTCACCACGTCCTGAAGCCTCACCAGGCCGATCGGCTTGTCATCGTCATCGATCACCACCAGGCTCGTGATCTGCTGCTCGCGCATCAGCCGCAGGCACTCGATCGCCGGCAATTCCGCGCGGATGGTGGATGCCACGACGGCGGTTGCTCCGGTGGGCCGCCGCGACTGCGCATGCGCGGCGCGCGCGTCCAATACGTGCCAGTCGCGCACGCGCGAACTGAGCCGTCTCAGATCGCCGTCGGTGAAGACACCGATCAGCTTTCCCGCTTCATCGACAATCACCGCAAGCCCCAGCGACTTATTCGTCATCACCACCAGCGCATGATCAAACGCATCGCTCGCCCGCACCACCGGCAAGCGCTCGCCGCAGTGCATCACATCCGCCGCTCGCAGCAACAAACGTCGGCCGAGCGTGCCTTCGGGATGGAATTGCGCAAAATCCTCCGGCCGACAACCAGTTGTGGGTTTATTCTGGCGCTGGGTGAAGGGCAAGCCGCAACCCCAACCCCCCCCCCAACACCCCACCCCCCCATAAAACACCAAAAGGTGTCGGCGCGAGGGTGAA
>JAEUIR010000302.1 GCA_016795025.1 Phycisphaerales bacterium | reverse complement strand
GAGGCGCACACGGTTACGGTGTGACTTGTGGAGAGGGAGAGTAGCGCTCGCGTGCGCACGGCAATTCCGCCGTGGGCAACGCTCATTTCGCACGACTCCCCTTTGGTAATACGTGAAGGTGCGTGACGGACGATGCGGCGAGCGCCGCTGCGCATTGTGCGCAACGACGCGAATCGCGACGGACGTACGCGAGGAGGAGTTACAGATGATGAGGAAGTTTCTGGCGACTGCGGCGTTGGCCGCTCTGAGTGGAGCGGCGTTTGCCGACGTTTGGTCGGAAGTGGGTGACGCCCCGGAATTGCTTCCGGGACAGATTACGGTCGGCACGGGCGATCTGGATGAGATCGACGGTGAGTTGTTCGGCTTTGCCGACCTGTATTGCATTCGGATCGTTGACGAAGCGCAATTCAGCGCGACGACGGTGGGCGGCGCGTCGTTCGATACACAGCTTTGGCTGTTCGACGTTAACGGGTTTGGTGTGGCGTTCAACGATGACTCGCAATCGACGCTTCAATCAACCTTGACATCGACGTTTGTGAACACGAACGGCATCTATTTCCTGGGCATTTCGGCCTATGACTACGACGCTGATTCGGCGGGCGGCGCGATTTGGCTGGACGGCCCGTTCGGCGCTGAGCGCGCTCCGGACGGTCCCGGCGCCGGCGGCGCGCTGAGCGGCTGGAGCGGCACATCGTTTGCGGATGGACCGTACAAGATTCTGCTCAAGGGCGCGTCATTCCACGTACCGGAACCGTCCGCGCTGGCGCTGTTGGTGCTGGGCGGCTTGGCCATGGTTCGTCGTCGCTAATTTCAGTTCATCCGCGAAACGCGGGATGAACTTTGATTTCGCGGTTGTCTCTACAGTGTCCGCCGTGGCGCATGGGTCCGTCGCGCTACGGCGGATTTTTCGATGTTAGCGCCGCTATACGCGGCGCCACTTTCAATCACGGCGATTCGCTCGCCGCTGATTTCTTGCGCAGTTCTTCAAACTTCTCCCGCAGCTTCGGCTCTATCACGCGCACTTCGGCTTTCTTGAACAGCTCTGTCGCCAGCCGGCTCATCTCCTGGGGCACGACACGATCTCGAAAGCGCTGCTCGACCTGTGGGCGCACGTCTTCGAATTTCGCGTTTTCCGGCGCGATACGTTTTTCCAGCTTCAGGATTTGAAACCAATTGTCCACGCGGATCGGAGCGGAGACTTCGCCCGGCTGCATTGAAAATGCTGCTTCCCGCAGCACGGCCGGGATCGTTGAGTCGTCGAACGCAAACGCCGGAAGCTCGCCGCCGCCCGCGGCCGTGTCGGGGTTGCGGCTGAGCTGTCGCGCCACATCCGCGAACTCGCGCTTTTGATTGAGTTGTTCGATGACATCGGTCAGCTCGCGCGGCTCAGCCGCAGGTATCTGAATATGGCGCACCTGAACTTTTTCGCCATATGTGCGAGAGAATTCCTCGCGCAGCAGGTCATCGCTGATCTTGATTTCGCTTTCAACGACTTTGCGCAGATGTGCGTTACGCTCCATACCGACCATGAACTCGGCCAGCGACAGTCCTTTCTGCGCCAGCAACGTGTCGAGCGCGAGTCGCTTGGCGGCTTCGTCGATGACTTCGCCCCCCGCCGCAGCCGCGATCTTGTCGAGCGAACGATTGAACTCGCTTGTCACGTCGGACGGCTGCACCTTGAAGCCGCGCTTGGCACTTTCCTGCTTCGCGAGGTCGAGCAATATGAGCTGTTGCATCGCCTCGATGCCATGCGACTCCATCAGCAAGTCAACCACGCGCGCCCGAGACAGCGACTTTCCGTTCACGATGGCGATCGCGTCTCCGTCTTTCTGCGCCAACGCGGCGATCGGCAGCGCGCCGGCAATGACCATCGCCGAAACAAGGATCGCTTTGCGATTCACACCACACTCCGGGTAAGAACGTATTCCAGGTGACGATCAAAAAGCGGCGCGATGCTTGCCTGCAACTGCTCGCTTACGGTAGCGGCACTTAATATCAAAGGCGCAGCGCGGCAAGCGGCGAGCGATCGTTTCGAGAGATCGCCGCCTGCACGCCGGGCAGACGACGCAATAACTCATCGCGCACGCGCGCCAATACTGGCCGTTCGCTCGCGAAGTGACCAAGCGCCACCGCCGTGACGCCGCGCTTCGCGAGATCCAGCGCGTCGTGATGCTTGAATTCGCCAGTAATTACCAGCGATTGCGGGTCACGGAACGATTTCACGCCGAACGCGCCGGCCGCAGTCGTTACCGATGTGAACGTCTTACCGACTTCGCCAACGACCTGCGCGCAGCCCGTGTCGCATCGGCCGCGCAGCCGGCTCAGAAGCACTTCGCCGCGCTGCGGCTTGCGCAACTCTCCGACGCGCCCCAGGCCGGTTTGTCCGCGCTGGGCGACAGCGTGGAGCGGGTAAATATCAAACGCCGGCTCCTCGTACGAATGGGCGGCGTACAGCGCGCGAACCGCGTCATGGAGGCCGCGCCGCGAAACGACCATTTCGAGCCGCACTTCGGCGACGCGCTGAAAAGATTGCTTTTTGCCGATCGCCGGCCTGGATTGTTCGTCGCCGCGAAATGTGCCGCGACCGTCCAACTCAAAACTGCATTCCGAGTAGTGGCCGATCACACCCGCGCCAACCGCAGACAGCGCGGTGCGGAGCGCGTCGACTTCCTTTTCCGGCACGAACACGACAAGCTTGTAGCGGCTTTCCGCGTCGATGGCCGGTTCAAGCGGACGGCGCGAAACCACATCGAACGCGTCGAGGAGCACATCGTTCGTGCCGCCAGGCGCGGAGTCGAGCGCGGTGTGCAACGCGATGATCGAAATCTGCGAAAATAGTATGTCGGGTAATTTACTGGTGGGCGCGTCGCATGCTGGAGTAATGCTTCGCACCCCCTTGAAAATCGGTGGATGATAGACGACGAGCGCGTCCGCCTCTTCGTGAATTGCTTCTTCCGCGATGGCGTCCGTCAGGTCGATGGCCATCAGGACGCGCCGCGCCGGCCACTCCGGACGCCC
>JAEUIR010000301.1 GCA_016795025.1 Phycisphaerales bacterium | reverse complement strand
GGTTGGCCCCCGGGAAAGTGCACAGAATACCACCGCGAGCCGGTGCGCGTGCGCTAGAATCGGCACACAAACATCAGCCGTTGGTATCGATCGGCCGATAGTGCAATGGGAATTTGGAGAACAACGATGACGATGCGTGCGTGGACTGGTGCGATGTGCGGCGGATTGATGATTCTGTCCCTGGGCGGCTGCCCGCAGGGCGATTCGTGCGATTCGGCGAATCCGGTGGTGCTGATTCAGGCGGCCACGAAATTCGCGAATTGCGGCATGCAGGACTTGACGACGTGCGAGCTGCGCGTGCTGGCTGCGACAGTCAGCGAACTCAGCCCGGACGTGGACATCACCATCAACGAAGAGCAGGCGCAGGCGGCGATCGATTTCTTGAAGGCGAATGACGTAAATTGCCTGACGGACCTTCAACAGTTGATCATCACCGCTGAATCGAATCCGGCGGCGATTCAGATTCCGGACAGCCTCCAGCAACTCATCGACAGCGATATCGATATCGGCTCGCTGATTGGTTGAAAACGCGTCCGCAACAGATGCCCCGATGAACTCGGCGCGGGTAAGATTCCAACGATAAGCCGTAGCGCTTTGCCGCGGCGGGAATCGGAGCATCCGTGTGTTCGCGGGCATTATCGAAAATCTGGCGACGATCAGCAGCATTTCGGCCGCGCCGCCGGCCGCCGGGTACGGCGGTTCGGCGACGCGGCTGTGTGTTGCGCTCGGTGCCATGGCGGCTGAGATCGCGCCGGGGGCGAGTGTCGCGCTGAACGGGGTCTGTCTGACTCTGGTGGGGCAATCCGACGGCGTCGCGGCTTTCGATGCCGTGCCTGAAACGATGCGGCGCACGAATCTGGGCGGGCTGCGTCCCGGCGATCCGGTGAACGTGGAGCGATCACTGCGCGTGGGTGATCGCGTGGATGGCCATTTCGTTCAAGGGCATGTCGAGTGCGTTGGGCGAGTGCGATCGTCGTCGCCGGAGCGTGGCGATTTTCGATTGACCATCGAAACGCCGGCTGAATATCTGCGATTCATCATTCCAAAAGGCTCCGTAGCGATTGACGGTGTGAGCATGACCGTCGTCGATGCGGCCGACGGCGCGTTCTCGGTGGTCGTGATTCCGACGACGTGGCGCTGCACGACGCTCGGCATTCGGCGGCCGGGTGATTCAATCAACATTGAAACGGACATCCTGAGCCGAACGATCGTAACGCGCGTGGATGCGCTGCTCGGTTCCAAAACGTCGGGCGATGCGGTGTTGCGTGAGAGTTTGCGGGCGGCTGGAGTGATCGCATGAACCCCGCGCCGCGCGGCGAGCCGTCGCGCCCCTTGATCGGCATTTCGATGGGCGATCCGCTGGGCATCGGGCCCGAGGTAATCGTCAAAGCGCTGGCCGATCCGGAGCTGCGCGGGCGGGCTCGGTTTTTGATCTTCGGCTTGCACGAGGTGCTGGAGCTCGCGGCCGATCATGCGGAAATCAATCCGTACTGGTGGCGTGAACCCTATGAGGGCCTGCCGCGCGTCGAAAACGGGGTGTTGTTGGCGGATTTTGACGAAATACCGTGGGGGCGGACGCCGGTGCAGCGCGGGCCGGACGAATTGGCCGGCGAGTTGTCATATCGTTTTGTGGACGAGGCTGTGCGGCATCTGCGCGCGGGCTCGTTGGATGCTCTGGTGACCGGGCCGATCTGCAAAGAAAGCTGGCTGCTGGCGAATCATCGCTATCCGGGCCATACCGATCTGCTCGCGGAGCGTTTCGAGACGCGGCGCGTGACCATGATGTTCGTCGCGGATCGGCTGCGCGTGGCATTGGCGAGCGTGCATATTCCGCTGTTCGAGCTGCGAAATCACTTCACGATCGGCCTGGTGCATCAACCGATTGATTTGTTGAACACGGCGCTGCGCGAATGGTTTGGCGTCGAACACCCCAATATCGGCGTGTTAGGGCTGAACCCGCACGCGGGCGAGGGCGGAATGCTCGGCGATGAGGAAATGCGGATCATCGAGCCGGCCATGACCATGGCCCGCAATACGGGGATTCGCGTCAGCGGGCCGTTGCCGGCGGACACGGCCTTTACGCCGGATTCGCTGCGGCGCTACGACGGCATCGTGGCGATGTATCACGATCAGGGATTAATTCCGGTGAAGATGGCGGCGTTTGATCGCGCGGTGAATCTCACACTTGGGTTGCCGGCGATCCGCACAAGCCCGGATCACGGCACCGCGTTTGATATTGCGGGGAAAAACCGCGCAAATTGCGGGAGCATCAGCGAGGCGATCCGTTTGGCGATCGATCTTGCGATCATTCGACGCAACACGCGGGGGTGTCTCGCGGCCGGCGCGGGCGAACGGGCGCGTTAGTCGCCGCCGCCATCGGCCACGGCGTCATCTCCGCGCACAAACCACAAGAAATGCCTCACTTCGCTGCGGTATAGCGAGATCGCTCCGCCGCTGCTTTCCGCGAGTCGGAATTCGCCCGCGAGGTCCATCCAATACGCTCCACGGATGGGGAGCGCCTCGGCGTGGCCGTCGATCATGGTCGCCGGGCGGCGACCAAGCGTGCGGTGACTGCCGCGATTGTCGCCGTCCGGGCCGGGAACGGCTTGATCTTCGATGACTTCACGTGAACGGCCGGCGCTTTCGCGGGCGTCACGGTGGCCGTGTCCGGGAACGTAGAAATTCACATTGTCTGTAAGCGATACGATTTCGGCGGGCCGCTCAATCTGCTCGAGTCGCCGCCAGCCCAGCCGATCATTGCGCGTCTCCCAGCCGGGCAGCGTGTCAGACCACACGGTTGTGCGATTTGCGTTTTCGTTGACGTTCATGGAGCTGAATAGCCATGTGTTAGGGGCGGCATGCAGATACCCTGTATGTGTGAGGCGCTGTGCGTCGTCGTTTTGCGAGATGTCGGCGCAGCGCCACGCGCCCGTCGGCGTCGCCCACGGGGGATTGACGATTTCAAATGCGCGCCGCTCGTAGCGTGCGAGAAAAGCGTTTATTAGAAAGAACTCGGTGTTGCCGCTCGCGTTGGTCCACTGCGTCCA
>JAEUIR010000300.1 GCA_016795025.1 Phycisphaerales bacterium | reverse complement strand
GAAGCGGGGGAAATCGCAGAGCGCGTATTGGGGCCGGATCACCCCGACACGTTGACGGCGAAACTGAACATGGCGTCGATGATGAAATCGCGCGGCGCGCGGGCGGAAGCCGAGCCCCTGTTGCGGACCGGCTACGAAAAACTCCGCCGCGTGTTTGGCGAAGATCACGAGAAAACCGGGTCGGCGGCGGGCGTGTACGGCGGCTGCCTGGATGAGCTTGGGCGCGGGCGCGAGGCGATTCCGTATCTCGAGGAAGCGCTGCGCATCGCGCGCCTGACGCGAAACGAAGACGCGATCGACATCGGCGAGGCAGAATCGAATCTCGCGGACGTGAATCGCCGAGCGGGCGACGCGGCGCTGGCTGTGACGCTGCAAACCGACGCAGTAAGGATTTTTGAAAAGCGGCTTGGTTCGGACCACGTGCGGACGCTGGTCGCGCGGATCGGTTTGGCCAACGTGCTCGTAACCGCGGGTCGGCTCGACGAAGCCGAAAAGCAGTTTCGAGACCTGATGGAGCTTTGCCCGCGCCTGTTGGGCGAGGAGCACCCCAAGACGCTGAAAGTGCTGACGGGATACAGCGTGCTGCTCATGCGCCAGGACGACTACGCGAAGGCGGCGCCGTTGCTGCAGCGTTCGCTGGACGTGGGCCGCAAAGTGGATGGTGAAAATGCCGGAGACACAATCATCACGCAATTCAATTTGGCATGCGCGCTGCGCGAGACGGATCGAGTGAAAGAGGCCGAGACGCTCTTCGCCGACGTGGTTGAGCGATTTCGCAGGGTGTTCGGCGACAGGCATCCAAATACGTCGATCGTCATCGCCGGCCAATCAGAGCTTTTTTGGAAGCTGCGGCGTTATGACGAGGCGCAGGCCGGATTTCGCGCGGCGATCGACATCAGCAAGGCGACGAAAAACAGCGCGGCGCCATGGCAAACCCATCTGCTGGGGCGCGTGCTGCTCGACTCGGGCGATGCGGCTGCGGCCGAGCCGGTGCTGCGCGACGCGGTGACGGAACTACTGGCGGTGCGCGGGCCGCAGCACGTATTCACCGGCACGGCGCGGTTGTATCACGGCGTCGCGCTGCTGAGGCTGGGCCGGTTCGAGGAATCGGAAGGGGCGCTCACCGCCGCAGAGACGGTGCTTTCGGCTTCGGACAAGCCGAGTGCGAAGCGTGAGAGCCGCGTATTGGTCGCATCGATGGCGGAGCTATATGAGCGATGGAACATGGCCGCGGCAAGCGACGAGCGCGCCCGACTGGCGGCGGAATGGGCAAAGCGGCGGGACGAGCGAGTAGGCGAATAGGGCTGCGAGTTTGGCGCGTCCGAGCCAGGATACACGTGTGAATCATTTGTTCGCCTTTTCGCGAGTTGGCTGACACTGCGGGATTGGGCAATTCAAATGGCAGAATTCGATACATCCGATTCCCGCTCTGCAAAGAAGCTGCGCAAGAAGAACCTGTTCATAAGCGCTTCGCTGCGCGGACTGCCCGAGCTTGATCAATTTCAGAATGACGAGCAGCGACAGGAGGCTCTGCACGAAATCGGCGAGGAGGCGAGCCCGGCGCGCGGCGGCAGCGGGTATTGGATCGGCGTGGGGGTACTGGCGGGTGTTGGGATCGGCTTGCAATTCGGGCTGCGCCCGATTTTTGCGCAGCTTAGCTGGCCCCCGCTGGTCGAAGACTTAATCCGCTGGGGATTCATGCTTGTTGTATTGCTGGTCGTCTTGCGCTGGCTGCTGTGCAGCGGCGCGGACAAACAGCTGCGAGTGGAATTGCTCGAGCGCGGAATCCCGGTGTGCATGGAATGCGGTTATTCGCTCAAGCGGCTTCCGCTAGAAATCGGAAAGTGCCCGGAGTGTGGTCGGGATTTCGATGATCGCGTGCGAGCGATGTTGCAACCTGCCCCCCGGGAAGAAACGGGCGGTACGTAAGAAGTGGCGTGCAGATCAGGCGTCGCATCATTACAACCCGCGGGCGCTCCGGGGACGCCGGAGTTTGTGAGCGGGCGGCGAGAGGCGTTTCGAGAGAACTCTTTTCTTGACGATAGGCGAATAAGCAAAGCAGTCGAACCTGTCGCTCGACGGGGCCGGCGGTTTGCAAGTTTAGGTCAACCGGGGCGCGCTGTTGAAACGCGGCGCGCGGATGCGAGCGCGGCTTACCAGCCGAAGTGCGCGAATGCCTTGTTCGCGTCGGCCATGCGGTGCACGTTGTCGCGCGTGGTGATGGCTTCGCCTTCGCCCTTGAACGCGGCGATGAACTCATCCGCCAGGCGATCGCACATCGGACGGCCTTTTTTGCCGCGGGCCGCTTCGAGCAGCCAGCGAATCGCCAGCGACTGCTGACGCTTGGTTTTGACCGACATGGGAACCTGATAGTTTGCACCGCCGACGCGCTTAGAGCGGACCTCGACGGCCGGCTTCACGTTATCGAGCGCCTTTTCGAAAACTTCGAGCGGCGGGGCATCCTTGACCTTGTCCTTCACGCGCTCCATCGCATCATAGAAAATGCGCTGGGCGACGGATTTCTTGCCCTGCCACATCAGGCAGTTGATGAACTTGCTCACCAGGCGGCTGCTGTACACGCCATCCGGCCGAAGCTGTTCCTGCGATTTCGTGAAACTCTTATAAGCCATTGAATACCTGCTGCTGAGTCGATTCGTGACGATCCGCGGGCCGCCGCGCGGCGCCGAACGTTATTTTTTCTTGCGCTTCACGCCATATTTGCTGCGGCTGCGATTGCGGCCTTTGCCTTCCTTGTCGTTGCCGCAGCCGGCGCAGTCGAGCGAGCCGCGAACGATATGGTAACGAACGCCCGGAAGGTCGCGCACGCGGCCGCCGCGGACGAGAACCATCGAGTGTTCCTGCAGATTGTGATCGATCCCCGGAATATAAGCCGTGACTTCGCGGCCGTTGCTGAGGCGCACGCGGGCGACCTTTCGCAGGGCGGAGTTGGGCTTCTTGGGCGTCATGGTTTTCACCTGGACGCAGACGCCGCGTTTCTGAGGACAGGCGTCGATATCGCGCACCTTGCTTTTGCGGTCGAGGGGGCGA
>JAEUIR010000002.1 GCA_016795025.1 Phycisphaerales bacterium | reverse complement strand
ACCGAGCCCGCGGTGGTCATGTCCGCCGTTAGTTGCCGACCAGCGCGGCGACGAATGAGTCAATATCGAAGTTATTCACGTACCCATCGAGATTGACGTCTGCTGCGCAGCGCTGCACCGCCGTCGCGGCCGCCGGATCGGTCAGTATGGCCACGAACGGATCGATGTCAAAATTATTCACTTCTCCGTCGGCGTCCACGTCGCCGATGATGCACTCGATATTTGCGCGAAAGAGAAGCACGAACGACTCGGACGGCGCATAGCCGCCTGCGGTATCCACCAGGCGCACCGTCGCCCGCCAGACATCGCGCAGCGGGTCGTATGGCGACGGCGAGCGGGTGTTGATGTGCCAGATCAGGTGCGTGT
This sequence comes from Phycisphaerales bacterium, assembly GCA_016795025.1. Taxonomy (GTDB): domain Bacteria; phylum Planctomycetota; class Phycisphaerae; order UBA1845; family Fen-1342; genus JAEUIR01. The sequence goes on along the minus strand of JAEUIR010000002.1, from coordinate 80,877 downwards.
GCAATTCAACATCGGTCGAGCCGAGTGGAGCAATCTCTCCAGCGTCGAAACGCTGCAGGCCTGGGTTCCAGATCAACAACGCGGGGTCAAGCGAAATGACCTCCAATCCGATCTCATGGCCCGCCGCAAACGGATAGATATCGGCTTCTTCGTCAGCGACCTCAAGGTCATCGAATCCGGGCTCGTCGGATGAGAACCCCAGAAATAGCCCGGCCGAATCGGGAAGCACAACGATATCCGAGGACGGATCGAATCCAAACGGGCTGAGTCGCAATTGGCCTTGGCCGTTTACACACACGATGAGATCGCCCTCGTGCTGTGCAAGTGCTGTCATTCCCGTCAGTAACAGAATTATTGCGAAAGAGCTTGCATGTTGTTTTCGCATGCCTATTTTCCGTTATCTTGAAATATCAGGATCCCATTTGTTGTTCAGCCATTCGATACGGCCCTCGAAAGGATCGCTATTGGCCGCATCAAGTTGGTACGTGCGCTCGAACACGAACGCTTCGGCGTGGCCATCCAGCATCCAATAATTCGCCATTTTGCGGTGCCGCTCAAAGGCGAGTTCGTCGCCGGCTGCTTGTCGCGCGTCGCCCGCCAACCATGACTCAGGATGAACGTGGTCTGACGTGGCGTAAGGCCCCGTTTCGAACAGCTCAGCCCAATAGACAGTGGTTCCGGGCCGGATCACACGATCCGTACGGTCGAACGAGTGCTCCTTGCCGAGCACGGCGCGAACGGATTCCTGCGGAACAGCAAAGTAGTAATTATTGGCGTAACTGGTCTGCCTCCACACCGGACCGTCTTGCGTCGCGCGCGGGGTTGTGAAATGCGGGCTGCGGTCCGATGGACAGCGCCGCACGTCTTTGACCTCCGACTGCAACGTCGTGTTGCCGCCCTGCGTGCGCGTCTCTCCGCCGTTGCGGCCGTACTCGTTGAGCAGCAACGTCACCCATGACTGCTCCGGCGAGGACTGGCCGCCGTGCATGAATCCGACCGATGGAAAACGATCGCCATTCACTTGCACATAGGCGAGCAGTGCGGTTCCGAGCGCTCGGATATTGGATGCACACACGGATTGCCGCGCCTGTTCGCGCGCTGTGTTCAGAGCTGGTAATAGCAATGCAATAAGCAAGGCGACAATGGCGACGACGACGAGCAACTCAATCAGCGTAAAAGCACGCCGACACATGGATATACCCTTTCCTGGCCGCGGGGACGTGCCTGGGGCTGCGACCCCGTATAGCAAGAAATCCTCAGAGGGCGGCGCGCAGCGAACCGGTTGCGCACGCCACAAATGGAGCGCGCACTGGCCCATCAGGAGCGCGTAGCTCTACCTAACGATGGTCGGAGTAGTCAGCATTTGACCGCTGCTCGCGCCAGACCCTGACGCTCCGTTCGAGCGCTCACTTGGGAGGCTTGCGACAGCGGGCGGTGTCCGCGCTTAGAATGACGGAGGAGCGCGCGGGGTTTTGCAAAAGACCAGAGAATCGGGTTGCAAGACACGAGATTCAGGTGTTTTGTACTGGGTATCTGGCGTTAATTTGGCGATCTGCACCGAGCCGGCGTCGTACGGCGCCGCGAAAGAGATCGTCAACGTATTGCAGAATACGCATCGCTCGCAGTGGTGCTTCGAGTCGCGTTCGTGCGAGTCATGGGACTCGGAACGGGCAAGCTGCGTGCAGCCATCGTCGCACCGCTCCGACTCATGGTGTAATTCTCGAATAACCCCCGAATACATTGCCAAAAAGGGCAAAAGGAGTATGGCGGCCGCGGTGCGCAGCCTCAATGTGGTCATGCAATTTCGAGCGGGATTCTTCACGTTCCAGATTATCAACGGTACCCCGCCGAAAATCAAGAGAAAATTCGCGCGCTCGATTTTGGCGATGCTTGATCGCTATTCACTCCGCACCATTTCGCCCGCACGCGGCTCGGCACCGTCGAAGTCTGGCGAGACTTCGGCAACAACGACGTTTCTCCCGCTGAAGCGCTGCACGACGCGCAACGGAACCGCCGGCGCGCCGCCGCGCCACACGGAAACCCGCATGCCGGCGTAGGCGCGCGGCAATTCGAGCGTCACCAACCCCTGAGCCGAATCCACTAAGCGAACGCGCCCTTCGACGGCCGGCAAACGGCCGATCTGTTCGCAGCGGTGAAGCGCCTGCTGGATCGCGCCGCGCTGCGAGCCGATTGATTGCGAAAATGCGCGCTCAAGCGTCTCGCGACCAACCAGCGAATCGATTTCCGTCAGGGCGATGGCGGCGGCCACGGCGACCTCCGGCGACCGATCGCTCAGTTGATCCACCAGCACTGGCTCGCCGATTTCAAAGCGCGAGCCGCGCAGCGCCGATATGGCCGCAAGGCGTAATCGATCATCGCCATACAGCAGAGTGTTGCGCCAATCGGCAGCGTTCAGCGGCAAACCGTCTTCGAGATATGCGGGCGTGTGGCGATAGTAGACTTCGAGCGTCAGTACGCAGATGGCCGTCGAATACACGCGGCCCGCCGGGCGCGCCCACTTACCCCAGCGATGGCCATATGCCGGCCAACTCCCGAAGGTGTGTTTGCGTCGCCCATCCGCGGTGCGCGGGCGCTCCTGCGCGGGCAGAATGGCATCGCGGAGCGCGGCGTTCCATTGCTCCCACGGCTCGCCGCCGCGTTGAAAAAGCGCGATCGTGCCATAGTACCAGTAGTACTCACAATGAAACTGCGACGGATCTCCTCCGCGCGCCTTGGCCATCGAAGGCGGATCGGCCAGAAGCAGGCCGGCCTGACGCTCCAACAGCGGGAGATCGTTGCGCCAGCCGAGCAACTGCGCGCTCATCAGGCCGATCGCGGTCATCGGTCCGCCATATCGATATTGAGGGCGACCCGCGTTATCCATTGCGAAACCGGTGCCCGCATCGGCGTACTTCACGCGTCCATCGGACTCCGAAGCAAGGCTGAAGTGGACTGCCGCGCGCGCCAGCGCGTCGGAGGGTACATCAATTCCGGCCGAACGAGCCGCGAGAAGCGCTTGCAAGGCCCACGCGGTGATGGACGTGTCGTTGCGGCCGCTGGTGGGCAGCGGCGAGTAATCCCAGCCGCCGAGCGGTTGCTGCGAAGCTACCAGGCGCGCCACCGCGCGATTAATGGGATCGACCAGCGCGCGATCGCCGTTCAGAGCATATAGCTCCGCCAGCGCAAGCGTCGCAACCGAATTGTTGTAGCCGGCCTGTCCGTCGGTGGGCGAGAATCCGCCGTCGGCTCGCTGCAATTTAAGCAACGCCTTCGTGGCGCGGCGCACATTTTCCTGGTAGGGGCCATCGATATCGCTGTATCCGGCGCCGAGAATCGCGAGCAGCGCCAAACCGGTGACGCCTGTTTGCAGCGAGTCTGTTTCGCGGCTGATGGCGGGTTGCGAACAGCGGTCGTCCGCCGGGCACTGGCGATCGAAATTGAAACGGTCCCAGGTGCCGTCCGGCGATTGATGCGTGGCAAGCCAGAGCACGCCGGCTTCGACCGCGTTCTCCGTGTTGCGCGATCCACCGAATTGCTCAATGCGTTTGCGGCGCTCTTCGGGTGAACGGTGCAATCGCCCGGTGTGCGAATCCGCAGGATGCGGAGGTTCCGCTGGCACAGCGTTGATTGAGAGAGGCGGCATCGATTCAGTTGTCACGGGTACGGAATATGACTCTGCGGTGACTGGTTCGGCGCGAGGAGCCGACGCCGCGTCGCCCGACGACACCGCGCCTTCCTCATCATCGAACATTCGCTCCGAAGGTACCGCATCTTCAATCGCGTTTGGATCGATTGACGCGGCTTCGTCGTTTACTGATTGAACGCCGTGCGGCGTATGAAGTTCCACGCCGGGGCGCGGAATGGTCAATAAGGCGATTGGAATTGTGATCGTGATGATCGCCAGCGCGACAAACAAAAGCGGGGCGACCCATCGCCCGAGCGAAATTGGAGCAGTGTCCGAGTCGCGTCGCGAAGGTTGTGCCATGCAGCGCTATTGTAGCGCGCTATGTTCGCATTCATCCGCGATTGTCGCCAAAAATCGCTTGATTTTGCGGCGTCAGAGCGAAATGACTTTTGTGGCTCGGGACCACTCGGCGACGATGTCGTCCATCGTCACGATTTCGCCGACCGCTATGCGGTCGATCAACCCGTAAAATTCAAGGCACGTCCTGCACGGCTTGATTTCCACTCCGCGCTCGTGGAGCTGCGACAGCTCCACTCGCACCGGCGAATCCGGCGCCACTAGCTTTACGCCGGCGTTGTGAAACGTGATGGCCGACAAATCCTGAATTTGAATCGACTTTTTGAGAAACGTGCCGAGAATCCGTCGGCCGAGCTCGGCGTCGCCGTGCCCCATGCCGTCGTGTCCGATGCTGATGACCGTGCCCATGCCGATAGCTCCGAGAAAGCGTCTGCGCGGCATCGTACTCGCGACGCGCGTCGCGCCATACCGGGGCCGGCAATCAGGACTTCATCAGTTTTCGCAGCACGGACTCGCGGCGCTGCATCACCGGCGCCGTGTCGCGAGATAGCTCGCAGATCGATCGCCAGGTTTCCGCGGCGCGATCGACCATGCCGATGTTCTGAAGCGCGAGCGCCAGGTTCTGCCGGAATGCGAGATTGCTGGAATTCCCCGCCACCGCGTGCTCAAAATGCTCCACAGCGAGATCGAACTGGCTGCGCTGCGCAAAGAGCAGGCCAAGCTGGTAATGCACATCCACGAAGTTTGTGTCCAGCATCAACGCCCGGCGGAACATCTGAATCGCGTCGTCTTCGTCTCCTGCTTCTTTCAGGCACACGCCGAGCTTGATCAGCGCCTTGAGATAGTTCGGATTGATGGTCAGCGCGTTGCGAAACGCCTGGATCGCCTCACGATAGCGCCCTACCTGTCGAAGCAGTAATCCGTGGCGATAGTGCAAATCCGCGTATTGCGGCTTGTTCAGCAATACCTGCTCGTGACGGCGAATCGTCTCGTGCAAAAAGTCCGTCTCGTCGGTCGCCTCGTCCGCCTCGTGCGCATCGACGATTTCGAGCCCGTCTTCGTCCTCGACTGCGTCGCTGTCGTTCGACTCGGCTCGGAATTGCAGTCGGGCCGCCTCGGAATACAGCAGCGTCGTGTTTGGCTCCAGGCTCGCCGCCAAATCAAATGTGGCCAGCGCTTCCTGTTTTCGTCCGGCTTCGTGCTGCGCGACTCCGAGGCCGACAAAAGCGGTCATCAACCGGTCATTCAGTTCCACCGACCGGTTGAACTGCTGCGCGGCGTCCGCGTATCGCCCCATGCGCAGCAACTGAGTTCCGTACTTCACCGACGCTTCGAGCAGATTCGGCTCCAGCTCGACCGCGGTTTGGTATTCCTCAATCGCCCGATCAGGCTGGCCTGCCTTGCGGTACAGGTCGCCGAGTTTCAGGCGAAACTCGGCCACGCCGGGGTAACGCTCAACAACGCATTCCATTGTTGCAAGCGCGTCGTCTGTGTCGGACAGGCGGCGGAGCGATTCATCGGCGTCATCCGTCGCATCCGGTTCGACCAGCAGCGCCCGCTGAAACCGCTCGATGCCGTGATCCGATTCACCGAGTTGAAGATGCAGACTGCCGAGCGTGAGCAGAATGTCCAGATCGCCCGGCTCCAGGTCCACAAGTCGTTCATACCAGAAAATCGCCTCTTGAAATCGACGTTGTTGAATTTCCACCGCGGCGAGCCGCTCGTAGCCGTTTCGCAACCGGGGACACAACTCAATGGAGCGGCGGTAGCTCGCAACAGCCGCGTCCGTGTTGCCGGCGCGTTCCAGGCAATAACCCAATGCGAACGCAATGGAGGGATCAAGCGGGTCGTGGGCTTGAGCCATTGTCAGAAAACGGAGGGATTCCTGGTTTTGGCCAAGCTCGTCATAAACACAGGCCAGCCCCAGAGCCGGCTGGAGCTTGTTGGGGGTGAGTTCGAGCAACTGCTCAAATGTTCGTCGCGCATCCGCGAGCCGCAGGCTGCGAAGGTATGACATCCCCATGCGCATGCCCGCCTGAACTGACCCGCCCGGGCTTGGCCGCGCGTCGTCGATGATCTCCTGCTCCGGCCGGGCCGAAGGCAGTTGTGTTTCAAAAGCGTCGGCCAATTGCCCGAGCAATCCCCGTCCGAGCGCTTCCAGCAGATAACTCATATTCCCTCCTCACGGCTCGCGACACCCGTCAATTCACTCAGATGGGTACGTGCTTCCGTGAGCTTGGGATTCAGCGCCAGTGCCCGTTCAAAAGCGACGCGGGCAAGGTCGCGTTCATTTCGCTGCATTCGCAGCCGGCCGAGCAGCGTATGCACGTCGGGGTAGTCTCCCCCGGCGCGCAGCGCTCGCTGCACTGAATCGAGTGCGGCGCTGGTCTGACCGAGCGTCGTTTGCACGCGCGCGGCCAGAATCAGCGCGTCCACGTAGCTCGGGTTCAGTTGCAAAGCGCGTTGCAGCAAGCGCTCCGCTTCGGCGATTCTGCCGACGCGCAGCGCGGCTTTGGCGGAAAAGTAATATAAATCCGCGAACGCGGGATAGGAATCGACCGCTTCCTGCACGGCCTTCCAGACGCTTTGTAGGGCATCCGGGCCGTCGTCGGCAGTCTCGACAAACGCCTGGATCAGCTCTGGTTCGCGCGCAAAGCGGGCCGCTAGTCGCTTTCCACCGCCGGCATCACCTGATTGATACGCCAGGCGCGCTCGTTCGGGCGAATGGTTCGGAAGTTGATTCTCTGAATAGTTGCTCATGCGGACATACTCCGCCGGCAATACACGCTGCTTACAACTGAGCAGCCATATGCGAGGCTTGCCCGGTGCAGCGCCGTGCGACGGCGATTAGTGTTTTTTGGACCCACTCTTGTCTTTCTGATTATTCGTCTCATCCGCCGTCGCAGGTTCGCTTGATCCGTCGCGAATGGGAACCATGAACACCTGACTGCAATGTGCGCAACGCATGAGCCGTCCCCGCGCGCCGTCCGGCGCGACGATCGTTTTTCGACATCCCAGGTTTGGGCAGATCATCGTGACTGCCATGCGCGTTGCTCCAGTCGGAACGGTTTTGGCTGCGGTATCCGGGCCATGGGAGGTATCGGCGCGCAGAGCGCCGACAATTACGAGCATCCGCGACGCGCATAAGCTGCAACCCCGGAGGGCATGAGGTCGGGTGCTTTTTTTCAGACCGAGCCGGTGCGCACCGGCGAGACGCCGATGCTCCCCGTCTATTCGCAGTTGACGGAACACTAGGGCTTTTTCGACCGAGCGCGGGCCGGGCTTTTTTTTCCGGCCGATCGCTCCGCGTTCTTTGCAGCAGGCGCAATCGGTCGGCGGGCGGCCGGCGTCTCGATCGCGCGGCGGTTCGAGAGATATGCTCCGGTAAGTGATTCCGGCGCCGCGCTGATTTCCGCGAGCGTGCCTTGCGCCGTGACGCGCCCGCCGCGAACGCCGGGCCCCGGCCCGAAGTCGACGATCAGATCGGCCGCTTCCATCGTGTCGCGGTCGTGCTCGACAACAATGACCGTGTTTCCCATATCGCGCAATTTCAATAACGAGCCGAGCAGTCGTTGATTGTCGCGCGGATGCAGCCCGATGCTCGGCTCGTCCAACACATATAGAACCCCGACTAGTCCGGAGCCGATCTGGCTGGCCAAACGGATACGCTGCGACTCGCCGCCGGAAAGCGTCGGCGCGGCGCGATCGAGGGTGAGATAATCCAGCCCCACATCGATCAGGAATTTCAAGCGCGCGCGAATCTCTTTGAGCGGCTCGGCCGCGATGATCGCGCGGGATCCGTCGGTCTGAAGATGTTCGAAGAATTTGAGCGCTTCGCGAATCGACATTTTGCAGGAATCATGAATGTTCAGCGTTTCGGCGCTCCGGTCGGGCTGCTCGGAGGTCAGTCGCACCGCGAGCGCCTGCGGATTGAGCCGTGCGCCGCGGCAAACGCCGCAAAGGCCCTGCCGCATGAATTGTTCGTAGTATCGCCGCACCATCGCAGAAGTGGATTTTCGATACTTGTCGCGCAACTCCGCGATGACGCCTTCAAATGTTCCGCCGTGCATCCATACGCCAAAACCGCCGCGCCATTGATAGGCGATGTGGTCGGAGCCGGTGCCGTAAAGCAGCGCATCGCGCGCCTTGCGCGGCAAGTCGCGCCACGGCGTGTCCAGATCAAATCCGAGGTGCCGCGCTACGCCGTCGTAAATGTGCCGCCGCCATTTGCCCGGCTTTGTGCGCAACGCAACCACGCACGGGTCTAAGAACGATTTTGTGGGGTCGGGCACCAGAAGCGCAGGATCAAAATCGTTGCACACACCCAAACCATCGCACGTCAGGCACATGCCCTGCGGACTATTGAAGCTGAACATCTGCGGATGCGGCGGTTCGAAACTCAGCCCGCACGGCGAGCAGGCATAGCCGGCGGAGAGCCAGATTTCACTCGGCGCGCCGGTTGGCGCGCCCGTCGTGGCTGCGGCCGCCGCGAGTTTCGCCCGTCGTCCGGTCAGCTTGCCTTCGGCGTTGGCGTCGGCCGGCGCGACGATGGCGTTGCCGTCGCCGATGCTCATAGCCAGCTCGATCGCTTCGGAAATGCGCTGAGCGGCAGACACCTTTGGCGTCACGCGATCGACGACGACCTCGATATTGTGTCGCCGATAGCGATCGAGTTCCGGCGGAGTCGTCAGGCTGATGATCTCGCCGTCAACGCGGGCCCGCGCGAAGCCCGCCTGCGCGAGCTCGACGAATAGCTCGCGATGCTCGCCCTTCTGGCCGCGAATCTTCGGCGCGAGGATGAGCACGCCGGGCAGGTGCGAAAGCGTGAGCACCCGTGCGACCATCTGCTCGCGGGTCTGCGATGAGATCGGTTTGCCGCAATTCGTGCAGTGTTGCGTGCCGGCCCGCGCGAATAGTACGCGCAGGTAGTCGTGGATCTGCGTGATTGTTCCGACGGTGCTACGCGGATTCCAGCCGCTGGTTTTCTGCTGAATGGAGATCGACGGCGCGAGACCGGAGATTTCGTCGACGTCGGGCTTGGGCAACTGGCCGAGAAACTGTCGCGCGTATGAGCTGAGCGATTCGATATAGCGGCGCTGGCCCTCGGCGTAAATCGTGTCGAAGGCTAGGCTGCTCTTGCCGCTGCCGGATACGCCGGTAAAGCAGATCAGTTTGTTTTTTGGCAATGCGAGATGGACGCTTCGCAGGTTGTGCTCGCGAGCGCCGACGATGCGAATAAAATTGTCCACGGTCGCATCGGGACGGTCCTGGTCCGCCGATTTCATTTGAGAGCACCTTAGACAACGGTGTGGTCAAGCAACTCCGCGATCGGCGATGATGCACACGTGATTTGAGCGTTTAGAGCGCGCAGAATCGCGAACATCACACTTACTCCCGAAGCACGATTATATCGCACCTTCGGGGCTTTCAGGTTGACGGATAGCAGCAGCGGCTTCGATTGCCTGGCGCAATCGAAGCCGCCTTGATAATCACAGATCGAATGCCGGCGCGAAAACTAGCCGGGCAGTTCGAAAATCGACTGCGTTTTGACCAGAGTGCGTTCCGCCGGGAAGGCGTGAAACGCATGCACGTGAAACTCAGAGTCGCGCGCCTCGGTATCGACGAATGAGAACGGCATCATGTCGCCCTCCCCCCACTGTTCGTAGGTCGTCAACGTGCCCTTTTGAGCCGCGAAGCGCAGAAGGTCGGCATGGACGGATTTGTACAGGGCCTCGTCCATCGTCTCGATCTGAGTGCTGACCATGTAGTGCCAGCCGTCAGGCGTATTGCGCTCGTGGTCGCGCTCGCCCTTCAGGCGGAAGCGCGTCAGCACGCCGCGACTGGGCAGCAGTTCGCTGTCCGGACCGAGCAGCTCGGTGGCGCACTTTGTGCCTGAGGTGACCGTCACCAGGTGGCCAAGGCCGACCACCCAGATGTCAGCGAAATACTTGCCCTGGGCGACGCGATAGGTCGCATAGCGGCGAAACAGTTCCGGGTGCAGTCCGCGCTCGAACAGAAACAGGTGCAGATCCACCGCCTGATGCGCCGTCGTCCCGAACTCCATCTTGTGAATCGTCATTGACTTACATCCGATCATCAAAAAAACGCCCGGGCAACCCATGCTCAAGCCCGCGGGCGAATTCCGGAAAACCAGCGACATCCAAATCAGAAAATCATGGGAATATCAATCTAACCCATTATAACCACGACTATTCAACGCGTATCTCGGATTTTGCAAAACCACGCCGGGTTTTTCGTCAAAATTCGTCACGACACGCGAGCGCTGCACACGCATAACGACCGAAGATACGACCACTCGTAAATCCCCGTATCGTGTCCGCCGGCCCAGCGCAATCGCAGTGCGTAATTTCCAACCAAGCTTGCCTCTTCGGCCATCGCCGAATCCGGTTCGCCCGCTCGCATCACATGCAGCGGATTCTTCTCGCGTGCCTCGCGCTCCTGACGGCATGTGGCGCAAGGGCACGCGCGTCGCAGCAAACTCAGCGAGAGTTCGCACAAGTGTCCGTCTGCCCAGCCGATACGCAACGTCCGTCGCCGGTCGAGATCGACGCTCACCGGCCGAATCGCGTCCAGCGCGCTCTGAGCATCGGGTTGTTGAAAAGCGGAGGTCATGAAAGCCAGATATTACGAGCGCACGCCCGCAGCGGTTCGCAGCCCCACGAGTTTTTCTCAACTTGCCTCGCCTGAGTCGGCCGGCGCAAATCGCATCAGGACGCGGCCGCCTCCGTGACTGCTTTGCTGCTTCGTCGCGATCGCGGTCTTTCCGGCTTTGACTCGGTCACGAAGCTGCCCAGCGCCCGCAATCGGTCATAGCGGCGCTTCATCAGTGCGTCGATTTTCATGCGACGCACCTCTCGCAACGAACGATCGACCCAGGCTGAAAGATTGCGGGCCGCGCCGTCAGGATCGCGATGCGCGCCGCCGAGCGGCTCGTCGACGATTGAGTCGATCAGGTTCAGGCGGAGCAATTCGCGCGGAGACAGCCGCAGCGCATGAGCCGCTTTGGCCGCGTGCTCCCCGGATTTCCACAAAATCGCGGCGCAGCCTTCCGGGCTGATCACCGAATAATAGGAATGCTCCATCACGGCCACATGATCGGCGACCGCAATGCCGAGCGCACCGCCGCTGCCTCCTTCACCGATCACGCATGCAACCATCGGCGTCTTGAGTCGCGAAAGTTCCAGCAGATTCACCGCGATTGCGCTCGCGATGCCGCGTTCTTCCGCCTCAACGCCGGGATACGCCCCAGGCGTATCGATCAGGCACACGACGGGCAAACCGAACTTCGCGGCCAGTTGCATTTTTTGCAGCGCTTTGCGATATCCCTCGGGATGAGCGCAGCCGAAGTTGCACTCGAGGCGTTCGCGCGTGTCGCGGCCTTTCTGGTGTCCGACGAGCATGACGCGCGTTCCGGCGATCTTTGCGAACCCGCACACGAGTGCGCGATCGTCGCCATAAAGCCGGTCGCCGTGCAGTTCCGTGAAGTCCGTACACATCATGCGGATGTAATCGCGCAGCAGCGGGCGCTTGGGGTGGCGGGCGACCTGGACGTTTTCCCACGGCGTTAATTTTGCGTAGGTTTGTTTTAGCGCCGAGGTGAGCTGCTCGCGAATTCCGCCAATGACTTCGGAATAGTCGCGGCCGGTCTCGGCCTGTGTTGCTTCCAGCCGCTGAATTTCCAACTCCATTTTGGAAAGCGGCTTTTCGAATTCCAATAAATAAGGCATTCCCCCGCCGGCAGACCCGTTGGGTTGCGCACTCATGAGTGCCCCTTTTCAATCAGCCTACCAATTCAGGGGCGAGCTTCCACTCGCCCGTCGCGCCAAACGATTCGCACATAAAACTCGAATCGAATGCAAAAAGCAAGCTAAATCTTTGCTTCGTACACGGTTACGGTCAAAAATCGTCCGATGGCGCGGAGTAGGGCTTGGTTGTAACATACTGAAACAAAACAACTTATGTCCGATCGCCCGCCAACCGGAAGGCGGGGCCGCCGCCATAAATGGTATGTATTTCCTACACGTCCACCCAATCGAGAGTTGCGGAACTTCGATTTCCGACATTCGGAGCCGCCGCGCAGAATTCCGCAATCACTGAACATGCGGGGCGAGCACCGCCGCGATAAGATTCCACGTCCGAGTCGCGCCTTGCGATCGAACCGTGGCCGCTACAGGGCTTGTTTGGATGCCAATATTCAGGATCGAGGTCGCTTCGCGGGATGGCGAAGAGGGCAATCCCGCGCTGACTGCCGTATTTCAGAGGGTGGGTTTGGAGTCGGTGAGCGCGGTTCATGAATCGCGCCTGTTTTTGATCGATGGCGACATCGAAATCAACGCGATCCACGATCGCGTGTTGCCGCTATTGGTGGATCCGGTTACAGAAATCGCTGGCGTAGCGGCTTCCGCAGCCGAAATCCCGCAGCCCGCGAGCGGGTCAGTCAGCATCGAAGTTCATCTTAGACCCGGTGTAACAGACCCGACTGCCGAGACGACGCTGGCGGAACTGCGCGCCCAGGACGTTGCCGCCCACACAATTCGAACGGCGCGCAGATACGTGCTGGCAGGTGTGGCGTCGGCGGAGGCGGCGGCCGCTGCGGCCCTACGCTGTGTGGCGAACGATTGCATCGAGCAGGTGTTCCGGAACACCGCCAGTCTTCCGGCTGCGCCGATCGCGCCGAAATCCGTCTTTCAAGTTCGTACGGTATCTCTCACGAGACTTGGAGACGGTGAATTACAGCGGCTATCACGCGAGGGGCACCTGTTTCTGTCGCTCGATGAGATGCGCGCGATTCAAGCCCACTTCGCGTCCCTGGGCCGCGAGCCGACCGATCTCGAATTGGAGACGCTAGCGCAAACCTGGTCGGAGCATTGCGTCCACAAGACGCTGAAAAGCGCAGTGGTTTATCGAGGCGCGCCGATGCCGATCGGCGAGTATCGCGCGAAACAATCCGAAACCGCCATCGAGATTAATTACGCAAATCTGCTCAAAGACACGATCGCGAGCGCCACGTTGCGGCTCATGGCCGAAGGCCGCGGTCCTGAGTGTCTGTCGGTGTTCGCCGACAACGCAGGCATCATCGGTTTCGACGCCGATTACGGCATCGCCTTCAAGGTCGAGACGCACAATCATCCCTCTGCGATCGAGCCTTATGGCGGCGCGGCAACCGGCGTTGGCGGCTGCATCCGCGACGTGATTGGCTGCGGGCGCGGTGCGCGCCCGATCGCGAATACCGATGTGTTTTGCGTGGCCCCGACGGATTGGCCGAGTGACGGCCTGCCGGCCGGCGCCCTGCACCCGCGCCGCGTTCTGGATGGCGTGGTGCGCGGCGTCGCCGACTACGGTAATCGAATGGGGATTCCGACTGTAAACGGCGCGATCTACTTTGATCCGCGCTATCTGGCAAATCCGTTGGTGTACTGCGGATGCGTCGGGCTGATTCCTCGAGACAAGATTACGAAGTGCGCGAAAGCGGGGGATGTGATTGTCGTCATCGGCGGTCGCACCGGGCGCGACGGCATTCACGGCGCGACGTTTTCGTCAACGGAATTGACGGATTCCCACGCGGACGAATTTGCTCACGCTGTTCAAATCGGCAACGCCATCGTCGAAAAACGCGCGTTGGACGCGATTTTGCGAGCTCGCGACGATGCCTCGGGCTGTCTCTTTTCCGCGATCACAGATTGCGGCGCTGGAGGACTTAGCAGCGCCATCGGCGAAATGGCCGCTGACGTTGGCGCGACGGTCGATCTCGAAAAGGTCACGCTGAAATATGCGGGGTTACGCTATGACGAAATCTGGATCAGCGAAGCGCAGGAGCGCATGGTGCTGGCCGTACCGAAAGAGAATCTGGAAGCACTGCTCGCGATTGCCCGCGAGGAAGAAGTGGAGGGCACGCCGATCGGGTTTTTTGGATGCGCGGAGGCGAATCCCACGCTCGACGTGCGCTATCAAGATATGGTTGTGGGCCGGCTGGACATGCACTTTCTGCATCACGGGCTTCCGAAGCGCACCGCAGAGGCGGAATGGTCGCCCGCCGCGCCGTCCAACGCCGTTGCCGCTGCGCGAAGTGAGCCAGGCGAGTGGTTGGGCGCCCTGATCGCCCGGATGTCGCGACCAAACATCGCGTCCAAAGAGCGCGTGATTCGAAGATATGACCATGAAGTGCAGGGCGGCAGCGCCATCAAGGCGCTCGGCGGACGGGGCACGGGGCCGAATGACGCCGCTGTAATCCGCCCGCGCCTGGATTCGCACCGCGGCATTGCTATCGGCTGCGGATTCTCGCCGCACGTCAGTCTGATTGATCCATATTTGATGGCAGTGGCCGGCATCGACGAGGCGGTTCGCAACATCGTATGTGTCGGCGGCGATCCGGCGCGAACGGCGATCCTGGACAATTTCTGCTGGGGCCGCTGCGACACTCCGCGCTCGCTTGGCGCGCTGGTGCGCGCCTGTCAGGCATGCCACGACATCGCGCTGGCGTATGGAACGCCGTTTATTTCGGGCAAGGATTCGTTGAATAACGAGTTCGCGCTTCAGGTAAATGACATCGACAAGCTGGTTGCGAACCTTCACTTGCACGCGCGGCGTCATCCCGGCGAGCCGTGGGTCGATGCCGCCGCGGCGATTGAGAAGCGAATTCGCGACACTGGGCGGCTGGGGATTCCAGACACGCTGCTGATCAGCGCGGTCGCGATCGTGGACGATGTGCGGCGTTGTGTGAGCGCCGATCTGAAATCCGCGGGCGCGTCGATTCTGCTGGTCGGCGGATTGCCGCTGAGCGCCTTTGATCCCGCGCAGGCCCGAAATGTTCATTCGGCTGTTTCGGCGGCCATGCGCGAAGGGTTGATCCGAGCTTGCCACGATGTGTCCGACGGCGGATGGCTGGTCGCGCTTGCGGAGATGGCCATCGGAGGCGCGATGGGCGTCGAAATCGAAACGTCGGCTAATGTCGTGGAGCCATTCGCTGAACTGACGGCGGGTTATGTGGTCGAAGCGCCGTCGAACGAAACCGAGATGTTCTTGATTGAGCAGCGCGTGCCATTCGCGCGAATCGGCCAATGCCGCAAGGATCCGGTGATCGCGCTGGCCGGAAACGAACGAACGCTCGCCGAGGTCGAGCAGGCGTGGCGAACGCCGAGCGGTGTTTGAGCTTGTTCGGAGCAGTGCGTGGGACGCGTCATTGCGGCGCGTTGTCGCTTATTTCGTTTCGAAACCAATAAGCGAGCGCGCCGATCAGGACGACCGTGACGATCAATCCGGCGATGACGATGAGAGAATCCATGAATGTCGATTTCCCGAGCGATGGTACGCCGGACGCGCGTCAGCAATTGCGTCCTTTTGCTGTAAGATAGCATGGAGGCGCGCCGCGCCGAAGGGAAATCATCGCCGTGCCGGAATCCGCTGCGACCATCCAGTCAAATCCAACATCGCGCGCTGCTCGCCGCGCCATGTCGCAGCGACAGCGTCGCGTTGCGCGAGACCTGGCCGTGTTTATCATCACGACTTTTGCGCTTGTGATCATCGTCAGCGCGAATCGAGATCGAAACAACGTCAACGACTGCCGCCGGCAAATCGATCACGCCGCGGCGGCGCTGGCTGCCGAACTCGCGGCCGATCATCAATTGCCGCTGGCGCTGCCGCTTGACTCGAAATTACGAAATGACCGCACTCACTATAACTACGCGCCGGCGTCGCTGGCGGTGTCGGGCGATCACGGCGAGCCGGCCGTGGTCTACTGCACCGCGCCGCATGCGCTGCTGACGCGGAGCAACGGGCGGCATGTGGCGATCAAGCGCGGCCGCTCCATCGAAGTGAGTTGGATGACGGAAAGGGAATTCCGCGAACAGTCGGAGCGTCTGGGATGCCGAGCGGCGCCATGACGCGCACGGCGAAAGGGATTCACGGGGCGCGCGTCACGACCACGCGCCGCCCATCGCAAAAGGAACGTGCATGGATCGGTTTGAGTATCGCGAAGGTCGGCTCTGGTGCGAGGGCGTCTCGGCGGCGGAACTGGCCGATCGCTACGGCACGCCGCTCTACGTCTATTCGCAATCGACGTTCGAGCAGCACTTTGATCGGCTGGCGCAGGCATTCGCGCCGTTGAACCCGTTGATCTGCTTTTCAATCAAGTGCTGCCAAAATATCCACCTTTGCCGCGTATTGAATCAGCGCGGCAGCGGCTTCGACGTCGTCAGCGGCGGCGAGTTGCATCGCGCGTTGTTGGTCGGGGTCGATCCCGCCAGGATCGTTTTCGCGGGAGTCGGGAAATCCGACGCGGAGTTGCGAGCCGCTTTCGACGCCCGCGTGGGGCTGATCAACATCGAGTCGGAATCCGAGTTGCAAGTCGTGTCCGAGCTGGCCCGCGCCGCGGGAATCCGTTCGCGCGTGGCGCTGCGCGTCAATCCGGATGTCGATCCGCACACGCACATTTACACCACGACCGGCAAGAAAGAAACGAAATTCGGCGTGGATATCGAGCGGGCGGCGGAGGTGTTCGCACGGTTTGGGCGCGATCCGCACGCGAATTTGTGCGGCATTCACATGCACATCGGATCGCCGGTCAATGACTTGTCGGCCTATCACAACGCCGTGCGGCGCGGTCTGGAGCTGATCGATCGGCTGCGCGCGTCCGGGTTCGAAATCGACACGTTCGACATCGGCGGCGGATTCGGCGCGCACTACGAAGGCTCCGAAGCGCCCCCGGCCAGTGAATATGCCCGCGTGCTCGTCCCGCTATTGCAGGATCGTGGGCTGCGTATCATTCTGGAGCCTGGCCGGTCCATCGCGGCGAACGCGGGGCTGTTGTTGAGCCGCGTTGTGCATGTGAAGCAAAGCGGGCAGAGACGCTTTCTGATTGTGGATGCGTCGATGACCGAGCTGATCCGCCCGGCGCTTTACGGGGCATATCACTTCATCTGGCCGGCCGAGGCCGGGCGGCATGCGCCCAGCAATCGCGCTGCGCAGCAGCCGTTCAGCGATCTGGCTGCGTACGACGTGGTCGGGCCGGTGTGCGAGAGCGGGGATTTTCTGGCGAAGAACCGCTCGCTGCCGCCCATGAGCCGTGGAGATGTCGTCGCGATTTTCACGGCCGGCGCGTATGCGATGACGATGGCAAGCCAATATAACTCGCGGCCGCGGCCGGCGGAGGTGCTGGTGCAGGAACGCACGTCGCGGCTGATCCGGCGGCGAGAGTCTTATGACGACCTGACCGCATGCGAAGTCGGATTGGCGGAGAGCTACTCAGTGGGGGTGTTGGGCGAATCACCTGGCGGCATGAGCGTATTTCACGGCCTGGCGGAATTTCCGAAGCCGCGGCGCGGCTGTGCGTTGACCATCGGCAATTTCGATGGTGTTCATCGCGGACATTCGCGGCTGCTGTTCACGCTTCGGCGGCTCGCGGATGAGCTCACCGTGCCTGCCGTGGCGATTACATTTGAGCCACACCCGCTCGCGGTGCTCGCGCCGCAACGAGCGCCACAGCGTCTCGCCACACCGGCGGAGAAGCTCGCGCTGTTGGAGCGCTCGCGCGTCGATTCGACGATCATTGTTCGCAGCGAGCCGCGCTTCTTCGCGCTCTCGCCAGACGAATTTGTGCAAGCGCTGGCCGAGCGCTGCCGGCCGGTGGTCATCGTGGAGGGGCAGCGTTTCAACTATGGGCGTGAGCGCACCGGATCACTGGACACGCTGCGCGCGGCGGGCGAGCGGATCGGATTCGCCGTGCGGGCGCTCGACACGATTCGCTGCGACGAATTGCCTGCCGCCCCGGAAATCAGCAGTTCCGCCGTTCGCGCCGCGCTGGCGGGCGGCGATGTCCGGCTGGCTGCACATATGCTCGGTCGGCCGCATCGTATCGTCGGCCGGGTCGTAGCCGGTGATGCGCGGGGCCGGGCGATCGGATTTCCCACCGCGAACCTTGGGGAGATCCCGCACATGCTGCCGGCGTTCGGGGTCTATGCGGCCGTTGCGCAGCTTGCGGGCGGCAGCTTTTTCGCCGCGGCGGTGAATGTCGGGCCGCAGCCGACGTTTTCGCAGTCGACTCCGCGAGTCGAAGCGCATTTGATCGACTTCAACGGCGATTTGAACGGCCAACCGCTGGGGCTGCACTGGATCGAGCGAATTCGCGATCAACAACGGTTTGAATCAATGGAACGACTGGCGGCGCAACTTCAAATGGATGTGGTGACGGTACGCGGGATTCTGGCGACACACGCGCGTGAATTCGAGGCGACGTCGCTACCACTCATGCACAGCGACCCGACATAGCGCACAGCAGATCGTCAATTCCACCAGCGCTTCTTGGATTTCGGGTCATTTCCCGCTCGATGCCCCGCGCCCTCCCGCGATCCGCGCTCTTTGCGGATACGATCCAGCAACTCCGGGTCGGATTTTCGTCCGCCCGTCAACCGACGCAGCACGCGCAGTTTCTCGAGTTCTTCCGGGTCGAGCGTGGATTCATCCACCGCGCCGTCCGACGGTTGTGCCGTCGTCGGCGGGATGACTTTCACAGCCGAAGCCGTCGCCGATTTTGAAGAAGCGGCCGAAGCCGGCTGAGCCGCATTCGCGCCAATCGGCGTGTTGCCCGGTTTGGCCGGTTTGGCCGGCGCGGCGCCAGCCGCCGGCGCCGCAGCCGGCGGGAGTTGCTCAGTAGACTCATCCTTAACTGCGGTGGCGCCGGATTGCTCGTTCCGCGAGTCGGCCCCCGATGCTTCGTTGATGGCCATTCCCGCCATCGCGGCCAGTGCATTGAAGTCCGGCGCGCCTGATTTCGGGCCGCCTTTCGACCCGAATAGCGCGGCCATTCCGGAGAATGCGTTTTGGAATCGCGCGATAGCCTCTTCGCGAAGAATCAGCGATTGATCGCGATCCGCGGCGGCCGCTTCGCGCATATCGAGTTCGGCGATCGCAGATTTCAGTTCCGCCTCGCGCGCCTCAAATGTCGAGCATTGTTCTGCGAGGCCGCCTTCGCGTGTTTCAAGCGCGGCCTGCAATTGCGCCAGAGCCTCGCGCTCCTCCATCAAACGTGACTTTTCGGCCTCAAGCTCCGCGCTGTTCTGTTCAAGCGCGGCGCGAGCCGCTTCAATCTCCTCAGCTCGCTGTTTGAGCTGTCCGCTTTCCGCCTCCACCTGCCGACGGGTCTGATCAAACTCGCCGCGCGCCCGCTCCACCTCGGCAAGTTGCGCTGCGGCCTGCGCCGTTTGCGATTCGGCCTCGGCGATGCGAGCGGCGATCTGCGACTCTCGCTGCGCGAGCTCACTCGCCAACAGTTGCGACGCCGCTTCGCGCTGCTGCACCGCTTCGAGCAGCGCGTGCAGGTCAGCGTCCACGCTCGAAAGCTGCTGCATCGCCGCCGCGAATTGCTCGCCCACGCCTGCCACACGCGCCCGCATCGCCCCCAAACGCGCTTCGGGCGCTGAGTCATCCGCTGCGACTGTGGTTGTTCGGGGTTTCCCGGAAGCTGTGGCCATCTTAATTCCCATCCAACGCGCTTGCGGGTCGGGCGCGGCCGGCATAGACGCCGCCGTGCCGCACTCGACGCTAATGCCATTATTCAATATGTCGTCCGCGGCCGGATACTCGGTTCTGTTTATGACGCGCAGGGAGTTCCGGGCAGCTTCCAATTTGCGTGCCGGTGATCCTGATATAATCCACTGCGGCAGGAGTTCGAATTGAGTACTTATAGCCCCCGGAATTCTTACGGCGATGCCAGACACTCGGCTGATTGATTATCGATCCGTTCTTTCTGCGAAAGGCGAAGTCGCGATCGGCTTGCTCGTGCGGAAGACGCGGAGAAAGCGGGTTCTGATCGCGCTGAGCGGCGCTCTGTTGATCGGCGTCGCTGGATTGCTGGCCTGGTGGCTCTGGCCGCCGCGAGTCAGCTCTCCCGGGACCACGTCGCTGGTATGCCTGCGCTGCGTGTCTTGTCAATTTGAAACGACCGAGCGGCTCCATAGCGGACAACGCTTTCCGCTGAAATGCACAAAATGCGGTGCGCATGCCTTGCGCGAGCTGTGGATTTGTCGCGCCGAGAACTGCGGATTTGGATTTGTTCCGGAACCAAGCGGCACGCAGCGCGTTTGCCCGAAGTGCCGAAGCGCGGATGTTGGTTCTTATGCCGCGGCCAGGCCCGGCGCCACGCCCACCACCACTGCACCTGCCGGCGCGCCCTAAGCGTGTTTTCGGCACCGCTAGTTGTTACGCACGCCTGGCGGATGTGCAATTTGCCCGAAAATCCGGCCGATAGCTGAATGAGTCGATTGGTGATAACAGTGCGTTGACTGTCGCGTGGTGGATTCCTAGCATTTATCGGATCACCGCGGCGTTGGTCGAACGGTTGTCAACCGGGCTCCGACAAGAGCCGCGCATGCTGATTTGAAACGCGATGCTGTTCCGGCGAAATCAGCTGGACGCGTTTGGAGACTCGCAATGCCGGACCGCAAAGATCTGCTCGCCATCGTGGATCGCCATTTGGACAGCGATCGATTTCGCCAGCAGCACTGGGAGGGATCGTTCTACGACTATCTCGACCTTGTGGCCGCCAAGCCGCATATCGCGCGAAATGCGTTTCAGCGTGTGTATGACATGATCCTGTCGTATGGCAGCCGGCGTTACTCGTATTTGAAACAGGATTATGTTCACTACACGTTTTTTGACGATCCAATCGACAACGGCGCGGACGCCATTTTCGGGCTGGATAGCGCGATCATGCGTCTGGTCGATTTTTTCAAATCCGCGTCGCGGGGCTATGGCACGGAGCGGCGCATCCTGTTGTTGCACGGGCCGGTGGGCTCCAGCAAGAGCACGCTGGCGCGCTTGCTGAAAAAAGGGTTGGAGCATTACTCGCAGACCGACGAAGGCGCGTTGTATACGTTTTCGTGGAACGCGCCTGACGAAACCGGCAACACCACGCGCTTTACGTGCCCGATGCACGAAGAGCCGCTGAAACTCATTCCGATTCGGGCGCGGCGCGAGATTCTGGCGAAGATCAATGCGGATCTTCCGGATGACAAGCATGTGCGCGTCGAAGGCGATCTCGATCCGTTCTGCCGCCGCATGTTCGAAGAGCTGCTGATCCGCTACAACGGGGATTGGCGCAAAGTGGTTGAACATGTCTCGGTGCGCCGCATCATTCTCAGCGAGAAGGACCGCCGCGGCATCGGCACGTTCCAGCCCAAGGACGAGAAGAACCAGGATTCGCCCGAACTCACCGGCGACATCAACTATCGCAAGATCGCGCAATATGGCAGCGACAGCGATCCGCGAGCCTTCAACTTCGACGGCGAATTGAACATCGCAAACCGAGGCATTTGCGAGTTCATTGAGATTCTGAAGCTCGATGTCGCGTTTCTTTACGATCTGCTCGGCGCCACGCAGGAACACACGATCAAGCCGAAGAAATTTGCCCAGACCGACATCGACGAGGTCATTCTCGGCCACACAAACGAGCCGGAATACAAGAAGCTTCAAAGCAACGAACTGATGGAGGCGTTTCGCGATCGCACCATCAAGATCGACGTGCCGTACAACACGCGCCTCAGCGATGAAATCAAGATTTACAACAAGGACTTCAACAAGGAGCGCGTTCGCGGCATTCACATCGCGCCGCACACGATCGAGGTCGCGGCCATGTGGGCGGTGTTGACGCGACTGGACGAGCCCAAGAAGGCCGGTCTGTCGCTGCTTCAGAAGCTGAAGCTGTATGACGGCAAGATGATTCCGGGTTTTACCGAGGACAGCGTGCGCGAACTGCGCGAAGAGGCCTCGCGCGAGGGCATGCAGGGCATCAGCCCGCGCTACATTCAGGACAAGATTTCAAACGCGCTGGTCAGTGAACAGGCGCAGCAGGATCGCTGCATCAACCCGTTCATGGCGCTCAACGAGCTGGAGAACGGCCTCGACCATCACAGCCTGCTGACCGACGAGGAGCTCAAGAAGGTCTACAAAGAGCTGCTCAGCGTCGTGCGCGACGAATATGAGGATACGCTGAAGGCCGAGGTGCAGCGGGCCATTTCCGCCGACGAGGATGCCATCGCCCGGCTGGCGGCGAATTACATTGAAAACGTGCGCGCCTACACGCAGCGTGAGAAAGTGCGAAACAAGTACACCGGGCGCGACGAAGAGCCGGATGAGCGTCTGATGCGGAGCATTGAGGAAAAGATCGACATTCCCGAGAGCCGTAAGGACGATTTCCGCCAGGAGATCATGAATTACATCGGCGCGCTGGCGCTGGACGGCAAGAAGTTCGAATACCACAGCAACGCGCGCTTGCTGAAGGCGCTGGAGCTGAAGCTGTTCGAAGACGCTCGCGACACGATCAAGCTCAAGAACGTGGTTAGCGGCGTGATCGACGACGAAACGCAGGCCAAGCTCGACGTCGTGAAGCAGCGCCTGATCAAGTTCTTCGGCTATAACGAAACCAGCGCGACCGACGTGCTCAACTATGTCGCGAGCATCTTCGCCCGCGGCGACGCGAAACAGTCGCGGTAGCGAAGCTGCGTGCGCGTGGAATCCCGCGCGGAGGGCGAATCGGGCCTTCCGCGCTGCTTCCACCCGCACTCGCCGCACCCGCCGGTTACAACCACACAGAACCCCGCGCACCGCCGGCCGTATACCATTCAGGGAACTCTGACCCCAGCGGCAGATTGCGAGAGACGAATCATGATTACGTCAACCCATGCACATCGAAGCGCAACTTTCGCGACAATGGTCTTCCTGTTGTATCCGGCGTTTTCTCCTGCGCAGCAAAGCCAGCCGGCCGGGATGTCGGCCCAGCGCAATGTAGTCGCAACGGTGCTCCCGGCGTATCTCGCGAGCGTGAATCTCACCGATGGCGTGCCGGATGTGTCTGTCAGGATGCTTCTCGACCCGGCGCTCGGCTGTCCGCACAGCTACAGCCTTACGCCCGCCGACCGCCGCCGACTCGACTCCGCCACGCATGTCGTCGCGATCGGCGCGGGCATGGAGGGGTTTCTCGATAAGCTGCGCAGGCAACTCACCGCCGCGAAGTTCATCACGCTTTCGGACTCGTGCGTCCTGCGCGAGCTGCCGTGCGGCCATGCGCACGACCATGACCACGCCCACGCAAAAAATCCGCACGTGTGGATGTCGCCGCGCGAGTATCTGAAGATGATCGAACCGCTCGGCCGGCAATTGATCGACGCCGGCGACGAGCGCTCAAAGAAAGTCGCGGCGAATCAGGCCGCGTATGCGAAGCGCATTCAGGCGGTCGCCGGCGAGGTGGATGAATTGGCGGCGAAAATCGCCGGCAAGAAAGTCGTCGCGGGTGAAGCTGTAGAGTATCTGCTGGCTGACCTGAAGCTGGATATCGTCACTCGCGTTCCGGGCCACGAGGGCGAGGGCGAATCCGCCGCCGAATTGCTGGCCATCTCAAACGATATCAAAAAACACAACGCCGTTGCGATCATTGTCGAATCCGGGCGACGCGATCGCATCGCCGCAACGCTCGCCAAAGAGCACAATATCACGCTCATCACGCTCGACGCGCTGACGCAGACAGATCAAGCGATCCCCGCGGTCGATCTGTATGAATCGGCCATGCGAAAGAACCTCGCCGTGCTCGCTCGCGATCTTTGCCCCCGCTAAACTCGCACACATGGCACGAACCCTCATGGCTACGCGCGACGCCGATGCGGCCGTTCGCATGCGAGGCGTGCGCGTCGCTTTGAGCGGCGTGACCGTGCTGAGCGACATCAACGCCTTTTTCGTGCAGGCGGGAATCAACGCGCTGATCGGGCCAAACGGTGCGGGAAAAACAACGCTTCTCAAGGCCATGCTGGGGTTAACGCCATTCTCCGGCCATGTCGAATTCGCGCCCGACGAGTCAGGCCGCATGCCGCGCGCCGCCTATGTGCCGCAAAGGCTGGACTTTGATCGCGGATCGCCTATTACCGTGACTGATTTGCTTTGTGCGGACCGTCAGCGGCGACCGCTGTTTCTAGGCGCGTCACACCGCGCGGCCGCGCAGGCGCACGAGAAGCTGCGGCTGGTGGGGGCGGATCGTCTGGCGCGGCTGCCGCTGGGTAAGCTGTCGGGCGGAGAATTTCAGCGGGTATTGCTGGCGCTGGCGCTGTTGGGCGACCCCCGGCTGTTGTTGCTTGATGAGCCGGTTGCCGGAATCGACATGGTGGGCGAGCAGCTATTCTGCGATCTGCTGGTGCAGTTGCGCGTGACGCAACGCATGACCATCGTGATCGTCTCGCACGATCAGAGCTTTGTCACGCAACACGCGGACCATGTCGTGTGCATCAACGACGGTGTCGTTCAATGTGAGGGCAACCCGTCAAAAACCCTCACGCCGGACAACATCCGCCGCGTGTTCGGCGATCACATTGTGCTGTACGATCATGGTCCGCACGGCCACGCGCACGCACATTGCGACGAGCAACACGGCTGCGGACATTCGCACGCAGATTCTCACGGGCATTTGCATTCACATTCCGCTGTGCCGCAGGAGCCGAATCAGGCATGATGGAAGCGGCACTATGGTTGTTTGACGCGGTGATCAGCGGGTTGTTGACCGCGATCGGGGCGCTGCCTTTTGAGGCGGTCGAGGCCGGCTTCATCCGCCGTGCGCTGCTGACGGTGCTTCTCGTGGCGCCGGTTTGCGGCATGGTCGGAGTGTATGTGGTGAATTTTCGCATGGCTTTTTTCTCCGATGCGATTTCACACTCCGCCTTTGCGGGCGTCGCGCTCGGTTTTTTGGCGGTTTCGGCCGGTTTGGCGTGGGTTGATCCGCGCTTGACGCTGGTCGCCCTGGCGATCGTCGTTGGATTGCTCATCACAGCGGCCAAACGGCGAACCGAATTGGGGACTGACACGATCATCGGTGTGGCGTTTGCCGGCGTGATGGCGTTGGGCATTGCGATCATTCGATTCGACCCGCGATTTCAGCGGGACTTTGCGTCGTTTCTATATGGCGACGTGTTAACGGTCGACCAGGCGGATCTGCGAATCGCGTTGTTGTTGGCGATCTGTGTAAGCGTTTTCATGACCATCGCTTACAACCGATTGCTGCTCGTCGGATTGAACCTCGACCTAGCTCGCACACGCGGTGTCGCCACGCGGGCGTATGACTATTTGTTCGCGGTTCTGGTCGTACTGGTGGTCACTGCGACGATCCGAATCAGCGGATTGCTGCTGGTGACGGCGTTGCTGGTGGTGCCGGCCGCAACGGCTCGCAACCTGGCGCGCAGCGCGGGGCAGGTCTTATGGTACGCCGCAGGTGCCGGAGTTCTCGCCGGGGTTGGCGGACTGGTGGTTTCGATCGGCTATAATATCGCGGCAAGCGCTGCCATTATTCTGATTGGCGTGGCGCTATTTGGGTTGTCGCTGGGATTTCGCGCGGATTGGGGCCGGTCGGCGCGGTAAGTTTTTGGCGCTTGCGTACGCAGGCGCAGTTGCTAATAATCGCCGATAAAGCGGTGCAAAAGCGAGCCGCGCCGCAGAGATTCATGCCGCAAGCGCTCCCGGCGAGCGACTTTACTCGTGGCAATGACGTCGCAGGAGCCTTTCGATGCAGCAATATGATGAATTAAAGCGCATGGTTGACGACGTCGGGGAAGATGTGCTTAAAGCGCTTGGCGGAAACAAAGCCGCCGGGACGCGGGTACGGAAGACCATGCAGGAAATCAAGAATCTTGCGCAGTCGATTCGCAAGCGCCTGCTGGATCTTCGCGGGCCGGAAGACACGCCTCCAGCCCAGCCCCAGTGACGCTCGAAAATCCGTCTTGTCAAGATCGGAGAAGGCTCTCGCGTGCCCCCACCACCTCTCATCGACCCGCTGTTGGTTGCGAATGGCGATATCCTGGTTGACCGCGAAGCAATCGGTCGGTTGAATCCGCAGCGATACGAGTTTTCATTGCTGCACGCGGTGACCCACATCGATCGCGAACAGCGCCTGTTTGGCGGTTATGTGGAAGTTCGGCCTGACGACTGGTGGGCCCGCGGGCATATCCCGGGGCGGCCGCTGTTTCCCGGCGTGTTGCAGGTGGAGTGCGCCGCGCAGCTCGCCAGTTTTCTACACAAGACGCTGCTAGCGGAGCCCGGGTTCCTGGGATTCGCGGGGTTGGATGAAGTGAAATTCCGCGGCATGGTGTTGCCGCCCGCGCGTCTGGTGATGATCGCCAAAGGCCTCGACATCAAGCGGCGTCGCACGATTTGTGCGTGTCAGGGCTTCGTGGGAACGACGATGGTATTCGAGGGGGTCATCACCGGAATGTTAATCAATTATTAGCCGGACGCGGCCATGCCAGACGCTTCTGATCCCGGCCTGACGGCGATTCTGCCGCAGTCCATTTCGTGGGAAGGCCAGGACCATTCAACGGCGCTGGCGGCGATTCCGAATCGGCCGGCGGTGTTCCTGTTGGTATCTGGCGATGGCGTTGCAATTCAGCTTGGAATCACGCAGCAACTTCGCGTGGCGGTTCAGGCGCGGCTTCAGGAAGCCGCGAGCGCGCGTCGCGCTGATCTCGGGGCGGTGGCGCGCGGCGTGCGATTCGTCGAAGCCCGAGACGCCATTGAAACCCGCTATCTGCATTGGCGGGCGGCGCGGCTCGTGCATCCCGAACACTATCGCGAGCAACTCGCCTTCGGCCCCGCTGATTTTCTTTCGATCGATCTCGCCGCGGAGATTCCCGAGTTTCGAGTCACGCAGCATCCATATCAGGGCAGCGCGGAACTGATCGGACCGTTTCCGACGCGCTCCGCTGCTCAGGCGGCGCTCGAAGGCCTGTGGGATTTGTTCGACCTCTGCCGCTATCCGGAGCAGGTGCGCCGGGCCCCGTGCGGCACGCGCTGCGCATATGCCGACATGGGCCGTTGCGATGCGCCGTGCGACGGGTCAGCGCCAGCGTCGGATTACATCGCGCGAACGCGTGCCGCGTGGGAATTTGCGCGGGGTGGGATCGACGGCTGGATCGCAAAGGCCGACGACCGCATGCGCGAAGAAGCGAGCGCGCGGCGCTTTGAGCGGGCGGCGCTCATCAAGCAGCAGACGGATTTTGCGCAGCGGTGGAAGCGCGAATGGCGTTTTGCGAAGCCGGTGCGGCACGGCGCGTTTCTGTGCGTCACGCGCGTGGTGCGACGAGCCGGTTGGACGGCGTACTTGTTCCACGATCGCGAAATGCTCGCCTCCGCAACGCTGCGTGAACGCGAGGCGGCCGCCGGATTTTCGAGCTGGGCGCTTGCGCAACAACAACAGCGATCGAGTGCCGGCGCGCTGCGATCGGCGACCTCGAAGGAAACGCAGGAAGCGAACGAATTAGCCGGGTTGCTGGGATATGTGCTCTACGGCGGGCTGTCGGAACGCTACGGCGTGTTCTGGGTCGATTCGGATGTAGATGTCGGAGACTTGGCTCACCAAATCGGCAAACGAATCCATCAGTTGCGCGGCGAACCGGAGCCGCCCGGCGAGTCGCGCTGACCGCCCTCGCTTTCCAGCGACGGACGCGGCCCGGGATCAACCACCGGAATTTTTCTCGCCAGAATCGTCCGACGGCGCTTCGACATGGACGTCGACGTTCGCGGTTTCCTGTAGCTTGTCAGCCCATTTGTTCACTTCGATTACGATTTCCGTCGCGTTGCGGCCGCGGCGGATGCGTTCAAAAGCGGCCGGGGGCGGCTTGAGTTGCAGCAGTTCCCCCAGCAGCCGCTCGGATTCCTCAATGAGCAATTCAACGCGGTCGCGCTGGTCAGCCACCTGCGGATTACGTGTCTTAGCGCGGACCTCGATGAGCGGCTGAGGGCCGCTGACATAGCGCCGCACAGCATGGCGAAGCATCTTTCCGGCCGCGATGCTCAGGCGCTTTCGCTCGGCGTCGTCGAGCGCCGCTATCAGCGCGGCAGAGCCGGAGGGTCCGGGCATGCCGATGGCGCGAAGCCCGGCTGCATCGGCGCTCTCCGTGCGAGATTTGCCGGACTCGTACAATGCGGCGCGTGCATCGAGCACTTCAAGGATTGCCTGTGCGTTGGCTCTCGGCTCGGGCGGATTCGGAATGGCGTCGGGAAAGTTCATCGCGTGGTAGATCATTTTCAATACGGCATCGGCGCTTTCTCGCTTGGCCGCATCGCGCAGCGCTCCCAAATCGGCGCTCAAAGCGGCCGCACCGGCCGTCGCGATGCGTTGGCGCAAGTCGCGCAGGCCCGTGGCTGCGGCCGTTCGGACGCTGGGTCGATCGTCCTTGAGCGCTTCGAAAAGCAGCGCGGTGGCGGCGTCCAGGGGGGCGTCCGGTATGGAGTGTACGAGCGTAATGAGCTGCGAGGCCGCTCGCACGCTCGCGTTTTTGTAGGCTGCACGGGTCTGGTCGATGCAGGCCGTCGCGAACGCGCCACGAAAGTCCGCGGACGCCCCCGTCGCGGCTCCACGCAATTCCGAAAAAGCGTTTCCGGGAGAATCTGACACCAGTGCGGCGGTGCGCGGCGACACCCAATTGCGGATCGCGGCGCGATCCTCGTCGGTCAGGCCGGTCTTGGTCCGCAAGGCGTCGAGCGGCGATGGCGCGGGCGTCGGTGGCGTGGTTTCCTGTGCCCGTAGAGGCGTGGTTGGCAGCGCCAGCAAACCGGCGGAGAATATGATGGCAGCAATCAATCGCATGGTGCAATTCCTCGAGGGCGACGCCCGGGTCTGCGAATCCAGAGCGGCGGATTGTAGCGGTCAGGGACTGGGGCGCGTAGATCGCGCGCTGTGCGCGTTTTTTCGGACGGCGCGCGCACTTTTCTCTTGACGAACGGCTCAGAAGGCCGATACTTAGTTAAAGAAGAAATCAGAACTGTCGCGGATGAGCCATATCCGCCATCGCGCCGCTGTTGCGCGATAACCAGGATGAGAGAGGATTCATGAACGGGGCCATCACACTCCCAAAATCCGAACGCGTTGTTCAGACACTTCCGCTATTCAAAGTCGTGCTGCACAACGACGACAAGAACACGGTGGATCACGTCGTGCGTGTGCTGATCGAGCTCACGCCGCTGAACGAGTTGGACGCCGTGGCGCGCACGATCGAAGCTCATGAAACGGGATGCGCCGTGGTGTTGGTCACGCATCAGGAACGGGCCGAGCTCTACGTCGAACAATTCGCGAGCTATAGCCTGACGGCCACGTGCGAGCCGGACGCCTAAGCTGATTTTTCATTACCTCGGTGGAAGCGGCGCGGTTTGCGCGGTCGGCATCGTGCCATGCCAGAGCTTCGCGGCTGAGTCGCCACCGCCCGTCACGATCATCTGCCCATCCGCACTCGCGACGATGGATTCGACTGCACGGGCGTGCGCGTTGATTGCAATCACCTGGCTGCCCGATTCAACATCCCACAGATACATGAGATCGCCGCTTCCGCCGGAAAGCAGGCGTCGTCCGCTCCGCGTGAACCGCAACGCGCGAATCCCGCCGGCGTGGCCGCGAATGATGAGCGGCGCTTTCAATCCATCCACCGCCCAGATGCGAATCGTGCGGTCCAAGCCGGCCGAGGCGACCATGCGGCCGTCCGGTGAAGCGGCCACGACATATGCGCGATTCTCATGTTCCCCCAGCCTGCGGATCTGCCGGCCTGTGTTTGCGTCAAAAAGGCTGACTGAACCATCACCGCCGCACGCGACGAGTGTGCGATTGTCGGGGAGAAAATCGACACCGTAACCCTGCTCCTCGAATGCGGTGAATGAACGCTCCAGGGTCAGCGTGGTGAGATCAAACACGGCAAGCCCGCCGCTCTCCCTGATCACGGCCGCGCGGCGCGAGTCGCTCGAAATCGCGATCGAACGGACGCGCGTTCCGCCGACATGGAGTTGCGCGAGCGGCGCTCCGGTTAGCGGTTCGACCGCCTCCAGCGCGCCGTTGTCAGCGCCGACCAGACCAATCTCGCCATTGGGCGCGAGTGCGCCGCGGAGCGCTTCGCCCGCTTGCGGACGCGTGACGTATAGTTCGTTCCCCTCGGGCAAGGTCCGCGCGATCAGCCATCCGTTGCTGGACGTGGTCCACAACAACTTTGCGTCGCGATCGATCGACGCGCTGAGCACAATTTTTCCGCTTTGATCAAATACGCGCGGCGATGAGCCGTACTCCGCGCTCCAAACCCGTGCGACGCCGTCGCGGTCGATGGATGCGAGCCACTGACCATCCGGCGAATACGACACGTCGGTGATTTGCGCGGCGTGCCCGAGACGATCGCCCAGCGCTTCGCCGGATTCCAGGCTCCATTCGCGAAGTGTGAGGTCCACGCCGGCCACCACCCGGCGGCTGTCCGGCGAAACCGCGAGCCACGCGCCGGAACTGCTGCACGGAATCGTGTGAAGCAGCGTGGCGTCTGCGGCGCTCCACACGCGGATTTGATTGTCAGCGCTGCGCGTCACGATCAGGCGGCCATCCGGCGAACAGCGAAGCGATGAGATCGCGTCGCGATGGGCGGGCCATTGACGAATCAGTTGCGGCCGATCGGCGGACCAGATTTCGACAAAGCCGGCATGCGTGCCGAACGCGATCATGTCGCCGGCCGGCAGAAAATCGAGGCAGGCGAGCGTCCGCGCGCTGCGAACGCGATCAACAAGCTCCAGCGACTGCCCATCATAGATTTGAGCCACCTGCACCTGCGCGACCGACGCGAGCAGGTTGCCGCACGGCGACCATGCGACGCGGTTCGTCCAGACGTTTCCCTCATGCGCCGCCAGCCGCACCACGCGCGGCGGATCAAACGAAAACACCTGCGCGAAGGGATAGCGCGTGCCGACGACCGCGCGCCGTCCGTCCGGCGAGAAATCAATTGTCTCGGCCATGGAGCCGGTTGCGAACTCCGCGATCGGGCGATCGGCCAGCGGATCCCACAGTCGGAGCGCTCGGTCGTATGCGAGTGTGGCCAGCCGCAGATCGCACGGCGCGAAGCGCAATGCACCGGTATCGGTGTGCGAGGAAATCACGCGCACGCTTGTATCGCATTGCGCCAGTAAATATCGCCACTCCCAGTCGCGCAGGTCGGTCGGGCTTTCGTTCAGCATGCGCAAGGCCTGCGCGCTGTTGCCGTCACGCAGGTTCGATTGCGCGAGCGCGACCGTATTGAAATAATTGCTGCGGCGCAACGCCTCGGCCCGCGCTTCCGAAGCGCGCTTTTCGCGCTCGGCGCGGCCATAGAGCACGCCCAGCGCGATGCTCGATACGGTTGTGAGCAGCACAAAACCGGCCAACATGAGCGCTGCGAAGCGATAACGCATCAACGTCTTTCGCAGGATGTACAACCCGCTCGTGCGTCGCGCTTCGATCGGTTCGTTCAATAGGTATCGCGACAGATCGTCGCGCAGTTCCGCCGCGGTTTGATAGCGGCGCGCAGGCTCTTTTTGCAGTGCCTTCAAAATAATCGTTTCGAGGTCGCCACGCACCGTCGATCGAATCGCGGAAGGCCTGGGCGGATCATCCTCGCGAATCTTGCGCGCCAGCTCCAGCGGATTGGTCGCCGCGTGCGGCAGGCGGCCGCACAGCAGCTCATAAAGAATCACGCCCAGCGCATAAACATCGCTGCGCGTGTCGATCTCGTCCGGCTCGCCGGCAAATTGCTCGGGGCTCATGTACGGCAGTGTTCCGACGATCTGGCCGGTGAGCGTCCGCGCCGTGCGCACAGCGTCAAATTCCAGCACGCGCGCAACGCCGAAGTCGAGGACTTTTGTTTGATGGCCGGAGCGAAACGGAGAGAGCGCAAAAGCGCGCGAATGCGCGGATTCGAGCATCGCCGCGGCCGGAACGAGCGCAGGTCCGTTGGACTGGCCAGTGTCGCGGCGCGAATCAATCACGAGGATGTTGCCGGGCTTCAGGTCGCGATGAATGATGCCGCGCTGGTGCGCATGCTGCACCGCGTCGCAGACATTGGCCATTAGCGCGACTCGCTCGCGCGGCGGCAGGCCGTTCGACTCGCAGAACTTCAGCAATGTTTGCCCGTCGATGTACTCCATCACCAGGTATGGCAATTCCGTGGCGTGCGCAACGGAACCGGAGCCGGCGTTGCCGCGCCGCGCGGCGTCGAGCGGCGCGTTGCGAAGCTCCATCTGCGTCAGGCCGGCTTCGAATACCTGCGCGATACCCGGATGATGGAGCCGCGCAAGGAGCTCGGCCTCGCGTTGAAAGCGGCGAATGGCGTCGGGGTTCGCCGCGGCCGGGCGAAGCAACTTGATCGCCACGCGGCGGCGGGGGTTTTCCTGCTCGGCCTCATACACGATGCCCATGCCGCCTTCGCCTAGCTGGCGAATCAGGCGATATTTGCCGATAGTCGGCGGCATGTGCGATTCCCCCGCGACCGCTGCCGCGACGCGCTCAGGCGTGAGCACGGGGTTGTCCAGCGGCGTGTGACGCGTGCGGTCGGCGTCGATTAACGCAAGCAGATTTTCGCGCAGCGTGGTGTCCGCAGCGCAATTCTGTCGGGCGAAATCGCGGCGCTGCGGCTCCGGGAGACGGCACGCCGCGTCGAACAGCGATTCGAGCCGGCCCAGTTGCTCAGGCGTCACGAGCGGCCTCCGGCCAAAGCTCGTTAATCAGCCACGCTCGCGCAAAACGCCAGTCGCGCGAAGCGGCCGCACGAGAGATTTGCAGCACGTCGGCCGCTTCGTCTTCGGTCAGTCCGCCGAAGAACCGCAGCTCCACCAGGCGGGCTTTTTGCTCGCTAAGCTGCCCCAGTCGCGACATGGCTTCTTCAAGCGCCAGCACGTCGATTTCGCGGCCGTCGGCCGGCAAATCAACCGAATCAAGGCTCACGCGCCGCTGATCGCCGCCGCGTTTCTCTCGTGATCGCCCCCGAGCGTGATCGACCAGCACCTGCCGCATCACGCGGGCCGCGAGCGCCATGAAGTGCGCGCGATCTCCCGATTCGAGTGTTGAGTGTTGCACGAGCTTGACGAACGCCTCGTGCACGAGTGCGGTCGGTTGAAGCGTGTGGTCGGCCGGCTGGTTGCGAAAGAATGATCCGGCGAGGGCGCGAAGCTCGTCGTACATCAGCGGAAATAACGCGCTGCCCGCCGCGGGATCGCCGGCAGCCAGACTCTTCACCAACTGTGTAACGGCTTCGCTTGACGGCTGCAAGATCGGATTCCTTCCGAGTATCGAGGATACGAGCAGCAGCCGGGCACGGTCAATGAATTTCGCGAGATTCTCCGTCGCGCGGAATCGATGGCCAACGCCCGGTCGAATTGTTCCGCGCGGAATTAGAGCGCCTGACAGAACAGAGCCGCGACCGTAAGGGAGCGGTCGCTTCGAAGTACAGTGAGACGTGTTGCGGGGCGCTCTTCATCTCTAGTGAACCAGATGCTACTCATATTCGCGCGGATCCTGGCCGTAATATTCGCGGAGTATTTCGAACAATCCGGCGTCCCAACCTGCCAGCGGCGTCGGCCGTTCAAAAAACGCTTCCGTCGCCACGGGGAAGAACTCGACCAGCGATGTCGCGCCATAGGCGCTGAGGGGCGTGCGGCGGCCGATGCTCGTTTCGTTTGCCAATCGATCAAACGATCGTTGCATCGTTTCGCGCCAGGCCCGCTCGCGCGACCATGACGGCAGCGGCGGCATGCCGCCCATATCGCCATCTGCGGCGTCGAGCGCGTGCGCGAACTCGTGATAAATCACGTTAAAGCCGCGCTGGCGCGGATTGATCGAATACAGCACGCTGTCCCACGCCAACTCGACAAACCCGAGCGACCACGCCTTGCCCGCCGCCCAGTTATGCACGACGTAGCGCTCGCCCTCCGGCCCGTATGTCTCGACCGCTTCGCTAAAACTCCCGCGATGAATCGCGACCGTCGAAACGCGACGATAGCCGCTGTCATCCGGCATCCCAAGCAGCAGCATGCACGCCGCGGCGGATACGACCGCGCGCATCTCATCGGTCACCTGCATTCCATCGCGGCCGACGAACTCCTTCGTGCGCATGAAGCGACCGGCGCTCGACAAAAGCCGCGTTTGGCGATCCGCGTCTAATCGGCTGAAAACAGGCAGATTGGCCGCGATCGCCTTCGCGGCGGCGGGATCGATCGACGTGGAATCCGGTTGCCGAGGCGCACCGCCGAGCGTTGCGCGAATCCAGTTCATAAGACTGATGACTCTCTCCGAGGGTGAGCGGTTGCGGGCGCCGCATGGCTTGTTGGCTTTGTGTCGATCGCGCTCGGGCGCTGGTCGGTCGCGGGCTTCGCGCGAAACGCTGCACCCATGCCGGGCTGCTCGCTCATCTGCACGACGAAGTCGATTAGTTCATAGCCCGGGTACGGGCCGTCGCATGGTTCGAGGTGCTTGTGGCAATTCCAGCCCCATGCGCCAATCAGCATGCGCAGCGGCGGCAACCCAAAGCGATATCGCGTGGCCTGCTCGCAATGTCGCAGCGCCGCGCGCAGACCGGTGTTGCTGTTCGGCCCCAGCGTTCGATATGCCCCGCAATCTCCCCAGAAGCGCGGCAGCGACGATTGCAAATAGTCCCCCACCGCACGCGGCGCCGTTCTAAACGGCGTCGCGCGAAACACATGGCCGTGGGGCGTGCGCAGCGGCGGCCAATGTGCGCCGCACGGTGAGACGAACCGGGTATGCCGCGCGATGGAGTGACGATAACCCGTCGCCGACGAATCGCCCGGCAAACCGTAATCGACATGTCGCAGCAGAAACTCCGCTTGGCCGCCTGCCGGGTCTTCAAATGAGTAATCAAGGCCCAAATGACCGAAAATGCCGAACACCGGCTGGAATCGCCATCGCCACCAACAACGCCCGTGACCTGGAGCATTTGCCAAATTCATTCATCCCAATGTTAACACCCGGCAGCGATTTGGCGTCTCTTACACATCGCGGCGGCTCCGGGCCCGGCGGCCGTGAGTTGATACGACACCGAAACCCGAAAGGAAATGCATCAATGTCTCAGAATAACAGGTATCAAATGGTTGCCATCGCGATCTTTGCCGCTTGCGCTTTTGCGGTGACCGCGTATGGCGGGCCGCCGCTGCTGTGCCATCCTTACGAAATCGGCGATGCAAAGTCGCTGCCGTGGGGCGGCGGAGCGTTTGATCGAAACAAAAAGTATGACACCGCCGAGCTCATTCCCGATACGCTGGCGCTGCTTGGCGATCAGACCCCCTTGCTCGAGCGCATGGAAACTGTGCGGCGCGCGGCGATCTACGCCAACAGTGAGCCGAGCCGGAAGTGTGCGGAACTGACCAAGGCACTCGATTCGCGCCGCGGTGAAACGCTCCGTCCCGACGCGCCGAAGAACACCAAAGTGATGCGCGATTTCGACTATTGGCTTGCCGCCGGAGCCATTGCCCAGTTCAGCTATCGCGACGGCGCGCCCGCCAATCGCCGCGCAGCATACGATGGCGCGATCAAATCGCTCGGCGACACGCCTCGAACCGCCGAGATCGAATTCGCGCTGGCCGTGTTGAGCTGGGATTTGCAGATCGCCGAGCATCATGGGCATGTCGCGGCGGCCTGCGATCAAACCGCTGAGGACTCGCTGCTCGCCGCCAACATCCGATCGCGCTTCGCCGACGGCGCCAAATCGCTCAAGGAAATCCGCGAAAATCACGCGAAGAAAGCCCGTTAAGCAATTCGGGTGCGCGGAGAACCCGGAGCGGGTTCCTGGGTGGCCCGCTCCGATCCGCGTTGCTTCGTTTTCACATTGGCCGCGAATAAACTGGGCTGCGCATGGAACTCGCCGTTGTCACTGCCGCACTCGACGAACGCCCGCCATCGAACGCGGACGATCGATCAAATGCTCAACACGACGAGGATCTACGTCGATTGGTGGGCGCGGCGCAGCGCGGCGATCGGGCCGCGTTCGCGAAGCTCTACGAGCGGTATTACCGCATGGTGCATGGAATCGCGCTGACGCGCGTGCTGGCGCATGAGGCGCAGGATGTCGCGCAAGAAGTATTTGTCACGATGATGAAACGCATTCATACGCTGCGCGAACCCGCCGGATTCGGCGGTTGGCTGGTTGCTATCACCAGAAACAGGGCCACCGACTTCGCCCGCCGCCGCAAGCCGGCCGTGGCACTTTCGGAGACCGTGCCGGCACCCGGCGATCCGCGCTCCGCGTCAATCGAAACGCTTCAGCTGATTCGCTCGTTGCCGGAGGCGTATCACGAAACGCTCATCCTGCGTTTTGTCGAGGGGCTGTCCGGGCCGGAGATCGCCGCACAAACCGGCCTGACGCCGGCATCGGTGCGGGTCAATCTTCATCGCGGCTATTGCCTGCTGCGCGAAAAACTCGCGCGGGAGAGTTCACCATGAGCGAGCGATATCTGTGGGACAGGAGTGGTCCGCCCGATCCGCTGATGCGTCAGCTCGAACAGACGCTCGCGCCGCTGGCCGGAAAGCCCGTCGGGCCCATGCCGTTCGCCTTCTCGTCGCGCCGGTCGTTTGTCATGCGGCTTCGCGCGCCGTTTGCGGCATCGGCGGCGGTGCTGGCGTTTTTCGCGTGGCAGAGCCTGCTCGCGAGCCGCCCGCAATCCGCGTGGCTGGTCATTGCGGCAAGCGGCAACGCGCATGTGAACAAGTCGCCGCTGCGAGGCGCCGCGAAAGTCGGCATCAACGAGTGGCTGGAAACAGGCGCTGACGGGCGCGTCGAGCTGCGCGTCGGCCAGATCGGCAGCGTGGCCGTCGAGCCGTCGTCGCGCATGCGCGTGATGCGCAGCGAATCGCAACAGCAGCGCATGGAACTGGCCGTGGGCGAGATTTCCGCCGTGATCTTCGCGCCGCCGCGGCTGTTCGTCGTGCAGACGCCCTCGGCGACCGCTGTTGACCTGGGGTGTGCATACCGGTTGAAAATGGCGCCGGACGGTTCGGGAGAGTTGAGCGTCACGGCCGGCTGGGTTGCGCTTGAACGCCGCGGCGCTGAAGTGTACGTGCCGAGCGGCGCGGCGTGCCGCATTCGCCCGCACGCCGGACCGGGCGTACCGTGGTTTCGCGATGCGTCAGAGGAATTTCGCGACGCCGTGCGGCGCTGGGACGCGGTCGGCGCCGATCAAAACGCCGCAACGAGCGCGGATGCGACGAATCATGCAAGCGAGGTGTCGCTGCGGGCGTTTGAAGATTTGATTCGCTCGGCTGTCCGCCGCGATACGTTGACGCTCTGGCACTTGCTCGGCGACGCGAGTTCCGCGCAGCGCGATCGAATTCTGACGCGCATTGCCGAAATTGCCTCACCGCGCGGCGGGGCCGCGATCCGCGAAAGCCGCGAGGCGCTGCTTCACGGCGACGCGGCCGCGATGTCCGCGCTCCGCGCCGCACTGCGGCAGGATTGGTGACGATACGTCGTGGTGAAGGGTTTCAGACTCCTATGCATGTGCCGGATTTTGGGCAGGTTCTAACGCCGTAGGTCGATTTCTCGCAGGACTTCGCTCCAATATGCGCTTTCGCTTCGACTGGAATTCGCGGCGAGTTCGGCGATTGCGTGTTCGAGCGGCACCCGCCAGGCGACGGAAACGCCGCTCGCCAGGATTTCGGCGGTGTCGGCCGGCGTCATCGGCGTTTGCGGCGCGGATTGCGCGGCAAGCGGCCCGCAGCTTCCGGCTACGCACGGGTACAACTCTGAGCAGCACAGCGCGCTGACTCTCTCGACAAACGGGCCGATGTCAAAGTTATTGGCAACGCCATCGGCGTTCGCGTCCGCATGGTAGATCATGCTGTCAGTAAGCCCCGGAAACGCCGCGTCGTACGCGGCCGGATCGGAGATGGCCATGACGAACGGGTCGATGTCAAAGTTGTTGACAATCTCGTCGTTATTCAAGTCGCCGCGGCAACAGGTGATCTCCCAGATGCCGAACCGTTCGCCATTGGAGAAGTAACCGGTCGTATCGACTCGAATTTGAGTCTGCGAAGCCCAATCATTCCCGACGTTCTAACCATCGTTGTCGATTGAAATTGCTCCAGAGGCCGCGAGATCAGCCGCGTAGATCGAATATCCGGTCGCGCGGCTGGATCCGCCATCGACCAGAATTCGCCCCCAGAGCGGCGTGCCACAGTAGATATAGCCGAAATGGTCGCCTGCGATTCTCAATTGCCCGAAAAGCGTGTCGGTGTAGATGTTCGATGCCGCGGACACGTCGCCAGAGATGGAAAGCAAGCCCGGCAGGCTGCCAACGTCGATCTGGCTGTCCACGTTTCCGTCGATCAACGCCTCTCCGGCGAGAGTGCCTATGTTCAGGAAGTTGCCCGACGCAAGATCGCCGTGCAGGTTGAGCGTGCCTTGCAAATTCTGGATGAAGAGGTATCCCGAGTTGCAGCAATCGGGCCCCAGCGTAATGTCCGCGATCGCGCTTCCGTCAATGGTCAAGAAGTCCAGGGGAACACCGGTCCAATCGATCGGCGCCGCGACATCCCCGTCCACTCGCACGTTCACATTCGGCCCCGTGACCGCAAGCGGGGCGAGAACGCTGCCGTAGAGGCGGAGGCTCCCGCCGGCGAGCGTTGTCGCGTTGATCAGGTCGCCGTTGTTCGGATGCGGCGCATCGGGCAGATAACCATCCCTCACTTGAATATCCGGTGCGCCGTCGAACTCAAACGTGTTTGATGGATCATCCGGATCGCCAAGGACATCGACTTTCACATTCTGAAACGACAGTGTGCCACTGGAGTAATCGCTGAGCTTACGCCATATCGACGCCCCGGAATAGGTTGAGAACCACCAATGTTGTAACGATATCTCGAGCGTTCCTGTTACATTGGCGCCGATGATCAGGTTATCAAGTGGCGCCGGCCCGCGATAGTCGTCGATATCTTCTTTCCACCATACAGTAAACACGAGCGGCCTGCCTGGGTTCGATGTTACCAGAATTGTTCGCGATTGTTGGAGAGCATGGTAACACCCACAACTGCCTCCCCCTGACTCGGTAACCGTCCATTCCAGACCTTGAGATGATGCCACAGATGCGACTGCAAACGCTACAAGCATGATCGCGCACCTGATCAGAATCGCGGAATCACATAATCGATATGTTCGACAAATGGACATGAGTGTGCCTCCTCCGTTCGAGCAGCGCTCTGGTGTTGGTGAGCATGAATAACAAGCCTGTGATGGCAAAACCAGCGAATGAAGCTGGTTCGGGGATGATCCTAAATCTCGCATAGTCCCACTCCGTATACGACGACGCATTTACGACGCCGTCGCCAAATCCGCAAAACCCTCGATTGAGCGTCTCTGTTTCAAATGTCCCGGAATGCGCTAGCGCGCCGTCGACAAATAGATCAAAGTCCACCATGTCGGATGATCGCAACGTGAAGCCATGCCACGTGGCAGGAGCCAAAGGCAATATGGCGAAGTGCGGCAATACTATCAGTTGATCATAGCCGACCAGAAGTTCTACGTAACCAAAGTGTTCTCCGCGGGCGATAATGATCCCATTGTCCGGAAACAAATCCTCTGTCTGCACTCGAACGCGGAATTCAGCAACAAACAACTCGCCGGATTCCGGATCACGCAACCATGGCTGTTGGTAGTAGTCTGCGATGTCCCGGCTGCTCATCGAGTCCAGCGTTAGCACGCCGTCGCGCAGCGCTCGCTCCGCGCCTCCATACTGCGTAAACCGCTGCCAGCCGACGTTTTCCGGATAGTCATCGCCCTCGTAGACGATCGACACCGGATCGGCCAGCGCCGCGTTCGATGCCAATGCGAGCGCGCACCATGCCGTCACGGCGCGCCGCGCGTTTGCCCGTCGCCAGGCAAGCAGCCCGAGCACGAGCATCCCCGCAAGCGAGAAGGGTTCTGGCACGATCAGGAACCGTGCGTAATCCCATTCGGTATGCGAAAGCACCCGGGCGAAAGAGTCCCCAAACCAACAAAAGCCTTGATTGAGGGTTTCGGTTTCAAACATTCCATGATGTACGAACGCACCATCTACAAAAAGGTCGAAAGAAAGCATGTCGGGCGAGCGAAGCGCGACAGTATGCCAGGATGCGGGCGCTAACGGAATTTCCGCCCAAAATGGAAGGACTATTAGGCTGTCATACCCGATCGCGACCTCAACCCAGCCAGGCGATTCCGCCCGTGCAACGCCAAAACTACTTTTAGGGAAAAAATCTCCCTGCGTTACTCGTGTTCGTACCTCAACGACAAAAACAGCTCCCGATGATGGATCATTTAACCATGGTTGCTGATAGTAATCAACGACATCGGGGTTAGTCGTCGAGTTCAACGTGAGCGCCCCATCGATTAATGAGCGCTCAGAGCCGCCATATTGTGTGTGGCGATCCCAGCCCACGTTTTCCGGAAAGTCATCGCCTTCGTAGACGATCGACACCGGGTGGGCGAGCGCGACGTTAGATGCGAGCGCGAATGCACACAACGCCACTACAGAGCGCCGCGCGCTCATTTTTCGCCCAACAAGCAACCAGAGTATGAGCAGCCCCACCATCGAGGAGGGTTCAGGCACAATGAGAAACCGCGCACAGTCCCATTCTGTTTGCGAAGCAGCTCCGACAACGGCATCTCCGAAGCTACAAAAGCCGCTGTTAAGTGTTTCGTTTTCAAATCGACCGGAGTGCATGAGCGCCCCGTCTACAAAGAAGTCGTATCGATCCATATCGACCGAGTAAAGCGATAAGGTGTGGAACGCACGTGGCGCAATCGGAATTACTGTGAATGTCGGCAAAATTACCAAATTGTCGAATCCAACCAGAATCTCCAAGTAGCCGTAGCCCTCCGCGCGAGCAATGACTATCCCATTTTCGGCGAAGAGGTCTTCTTCGTTCACTCGCAAACGGAATTCAGCAACAAATAACTCTCCGGGCTGCGGGTCGCGCAGCCACGGCTGCCTGTAATAATCGGCGATTTCCCGGCTACGCATCGAATCCAGCGTCAGCACGCCGTCGCGCAGCGCTCGCTCCGCGCCTCCATACTGCGTGAACCGCTGCCAGCCGACGTTCTCTGGATAGTCATCGCCTTCGTAGACGATCGACACCGGGTCGGCGCAAATGGCGACGCTGTACAACA
This sequence comes from Phycisphaerales bacterium, assembly GCA_016795025.1. Classification (GTDB taxonomy): domain Bacteria; phylum Planctomycetota; class Phycisphaerae; order UBA1845; family Fen-1342; genus JAEUIR01. The sequence continues at coordinate 39,933 of JAEUIR010000002.1, read as the reverse complement.
TGCGGATCGCAGCAGCGGCCACGAAGAATCTCGTGCGGTTCATCGGCATACCTCATCACGTGATCGAACCGGCCGCGGGCATTCCGCCCGCGCTCGGTTGTAATGCATTGGGCGACTTCTTTCAGTCGTATTCGCCTTGGTTTTTGAATTTCGCACCCACTTTCGTTATAGGCCGGGCATTTAGCAATAAGCAAGTTGCATGCCTGGCGCGCGCGATCTCCAAAAACCACGAATGGATCCTTTCATGCATTCCGGCATTGTCTGCTTTTACGCATGTAATGCGGCAAACTCCGCAATACATGACGACGGCGTGCATGTTGTGTGCCGCGCGCATGCGCCCACCCCCTGCGTCCGCGGCGAAATTGATGTCAAAAACGATCTATCCCTTGATCCCTGTCGTCGCGATGCCGCGAATGAATGTGCGCTGTGCGATCACGAATAAAAGGATGATCGGCAGCACAATCAGGGTCGACGCGGCCATAAGTTGGTTCCACGGCGTATCGCCGGAGCGGCTTTGCAGGAATTGCAAGCCGAGCGCCAGCGTGAACTGCTCCTGATGCGACAGGAAAATCAGCGGCCCGACGAGATCGTTCCAGACAGCCAGGCAATGAAACAGCGCGACGACCGCCAGCGCCGGCTTCGCGAGCGGCAGCATGATTCGCCAGAAACAGTTCCAGCGCGAGCAGCCGTCGATTGCCGCCGACTCTTCCAGCTCGCGCGGCACACCCATGAAGAACTGCCGCAGCAGAAAGATGTTGAACGCGCTGCCGAACCACGCGGGAATCCATAGTGGCTTGAACGTGCCGATCCATCCGAGCCATTTGAACAGGATGTACGTCGGCACCATGATCACCGGGAACGGAATCATCATCGTTGCCAGGCAAATCGCGAACAGGACGTTTCGCCCCGGAAAGCGAATTCGAGCAAAACCATATGCGGCGATGGCGCTCGACAGCACCATGCCGATCAGGCTGAGCAGCGCGATGATCAGCGTATTGCGAGCATACAGCGGAAAATCGAAGCTCTCGGATCGAAACACGGCGCGGTATGCGGCGAGTGTCTCGGGCTGCGTGAGCGAAGCGGGAAAACTCGACGGATCGAGTGATAGCGAAGGCGTCAACGCCCGCGGCAGCAGGCGCGGCGGCGTCTCCATGATTTCCGCCGGTTGCTTGAAGCTAACGCTCAGCATCCATAACAACGGAAACATGTACGCAAACGCCACCGCAACCAGCGCGGCGTATGTCGCGAGTCGGGTGATGCGGGATGGGCTTGGGCGGGCCATGCGTTTCGCTCACCCCGCTCGATAGTGCACGGCGCGCCGGCCGCTCCAGAACACCAGCGCCGTTAACGCCAAGATAATCAGTAATTGCACCCACGCCATCGCGCTGGCATATCCCATTTTCAAATATCGAAATGCATTGTCATAGAGATACGAAGTGTAGAAATACGCGCTGCGCTCCGGTCCGGCCGTCATTTTCAGCAAGACAAACGGCAGCGCGAAGATCTGCCATGTCCCGATGATCGCGACGATGACATTGAACAGGATGATCGGGCTGATGCCGGGAAGCGTCACGTGGTAGAACTGCCGCGGTCGCGATGCGCCGTCGAGCCGCGCGGCTTCGTACAATTCTTCGGGAATTTCCTGCAAGCCCGCGAGGTATACGACCACACCGGAGCCGACACTCCAGACGCTGATCATGACCAGCGATGCGAGCACTCCCAGCGGTGTGTCGAGCCAGTTGGGCCCGCGCGCGCCAAACGCCGCGATCGTCTGATTGATCAACCCGTGCTGTGGATTCAGCATCCAAAGCCACACGATGCCAGTCGCGACCAGCGGCACAATATTCGGCACGAATATGCATGCGCGAAAAAATGCCTGGCCGCGAACCTGCTGATTCAACAACATCGCGAGCCCAACCGCGACAGCCGTGCAAATGGGGATGGAGACGATTGCGAATAACGCGGTATTCCACAGCACCTGATAGAAAACCGGGTCTCGCGCGAGCGCGGCGTAATTCTCCGCGCCGATCCAAACCGGCGGCTGCAAGATCGGATAGTCACAGAAGCTGATGTACAGCGACATGCCGAGCGGCAGTGCCAGAAACAGCAAAAAACCGATCCACCAAGGAGCAGTCCACAGTAACCCGGCCGAGAGCGAGTCGCGATGCGCGCTCATCGCCCGCCCTCGCGGCGGGCGCGGGCGACACGGTAATCGTCCACGGCGGCGTCGAGCTTGCGCTGCGCGATGGCGGCGGCTTGCTGCGGTGTGGCGATGCCACGATTCACGCTTTCGAGCATCACCTGCGTGATGTCCTTGGCCTGTGCCCAGCACGCGGATTTCGGCACGCTAAACGCATCCGGCGACTCCGCGAGCGCGTCGAACGTGCGAATGTGCGGATTGGGGTGGTCGCGAAAAAAATCATCCTGCGGCCGACGGAAGGGCGACACCTTGCAGTGCGCTTTGCACAGCGATTCGAGCACGTCCTGTTGCATCATATATTGCAGGAATCGCATGGCCTCCCGCGGCCGGCGCGCCCCGCGCGGAATGACGAACACATCGGCAGATGCGAAGGTGTGATGTCGCGCCGCATCGGATGAGGGGAATGGGGCGACGCCATAATCAAGATGGGGTGCGTAGGTTTGAATCCAATTGGTCATCCACGGCCCTTGAAATACCATCGCAAGCCGCTCGCCCAGAAACGGGTTTTGAGCGCCTTCAATCGTTTGAAACGACCCTTCGAACGCCAGCATCGGGTTGAGCCCGACGGTGGATCGCCAATCGCGCACCCAATTCAGCGCGTCGATTATCTGCGGGCTTTCTACCAGAAATCGCCGCCCGTCCCACGGCCGCGCGTCAAAAAAGAAAGGCCAGGCCCAGGGCCACCAGCCGAGCATGGACGGTGAAACGGTGAAGCCGGCCTGCGTGATCGCGCCGTGCTCGTCGTATCGCGTGAGGCGGCGTATGGCGTCTGTAAGTTCGGCGATGGTTCGTGGAGGCGAATCCGGGTCGAGGCCCGCTTCACGAAAGAGCCGGCGGTTGTAATACAGTGCGATTGTAAATGGCGAACTGGGCAGTGCGTACAAGCGATCGTTGAAAACCCCGGTCTGCCACCAAACCGGCTTGAAAGCGTCGGATCGGATATCAAATTCGGCTGCCAGACTATCCAGCGGCAGCAGCGCGTTCTGATCGGCCAATTGCGCTACGATGTGATCGAACAAACCGGCGATGTCGGGCGGATCGCCGCCGGCCGTGGCGAGAAGCGTGCGTTTGTCCACATCGCTGATCGAGTTGTACTCAACCCAGATCCCGTGCCGCGCTCCGACGGTGTCGTTGAAATCATCAACGATGCGACGAACTGGCACGGCTTCGATGCCGGCCCACTTTTCCCAGTACCGAACGATGACGCGATCCGTCGGAACAGTCGCGCGTCCGCGCGGCCCGAACGTCAGCAGGCCGATCGCGGGCAAGACCAAGGTCGCCGCGAGCAGAATCGTGGAAGATCGAATCATCATCGGCCGCACAATTACGCCACGGTCGTCACGCAATCCTGCATCACCCAAGTTTGTCGCATTACGGAGCGCAATCCGCCGCGGCGGGAATATCCGGTCCGGACGCATCGAGACACACTGAGAACGCATCGAGGTCCGCCGCGCCGATCTGGCCATCCGAATCGACGTCGAAGCAAGCACAGTCTTCGTCGGTTGGACCGCTTTCGTCGGGGCATTGTTGCAGCGCGGCGAAATCGAGCAGGTCCGCGTCACGATCGCCATCCGCATCGAAACGCGGCGCGTTGCAATCGCACGCATCGCCGATTCCGTCGTCGTCCTGGTCCAACTGCGCCGGGTTCCACATGGCCGGGCAATTGTCATACGAATCGCCGATGCCGTCGCGGTCCGCGTCATCCTGTAACTGGTATTTTCGAAAAAACAGCGGATCGGCGCTTTCCACCAAACCGAACAATAAGAAAGCGTGATCAACCAGCGCGCCATCCGACGGAACCCATGCCGGTAGCTGAGTCGAGACGCGCGTCAGGCCGAATCTAAAACGCGCATCGGATTCCGGCGGCTGTGCGGCCGCGAATTCGAGCAGCGTATGCAGGTCGCCCCCTGCCGCGACGGCCTCCGGCGCCAGCACGAAGTGGTGATTGAACATCCGATCCGCGAAATAGCCGGTGGGATCAACACCCGCGGTAAGCCCATAGCGATAGGTCTGAGCAAGATCGATCGCGCAATACAGGCGATCCGCGCGCAACTGACTGTGAAGAAGCGCCTCAAACTCCGGATTCGACGAAAAATCGGCGTTTAGATAGTGCATCTGATGCGTCCAGAACGCCGGCGCGAAGCTTGTCGCGCTGTCGGTCAGCGTCTGGTTTCCGCGATACGAGACCTGTGGCAGATTTCCGGGTTCGAGCCAGAGATGGCGAATGGCGGTCGCGTGCGGGTGGTATGACTGTCTGAGCGCCAGGCTGACGATCAGCATGTACTCATTCCACGGCGGCAATGTCCCCAGCGGAAAACCGAGTTCGTCGGTTGCGAGGTAGACGCGCCCATTCAACGCCGGGTCGATGGCCGCTTCGAAATCCGTCGATTCGCGAATTTCGTAGATCAACTCCGCGATCTCCGGGTGGTCGGCAAAATAGTTGCCGGCGAGTGCCGCGCCGGCGACGAAAATGGCCGAGCCGATCGTCGTGTAATTGTCGCCCCAGCCGGCCGCCGGGCCGCCCGTCTGCACATTGAGCCAGTGCCACCAGTGTCCGACGGCGTTGCGCGGGGGCTGAACGCCGGGTGTGCGACCGAGGTACGTTCTCAATATCTGCGCGACACGCTCTCGCGCATCCGGCGCCAGTCCCAGACGGTGCGCCGCGCACAGACCAACCAGCGCGTGCCCTGCCGCGTCCGGCGTGGCCGGATGAAAAGGCGCGTCGTCGGGGTCATACATAACGGAGTCGCGCACGAGTCCATTCGGCAGAATCGCCGCGTTGATGTACGCCGTACCACGCGCGAGCTGATCCGCCCGCAGCGCCTCAAGCGAGTGCGTCGCGTCCGTCCGCGTCAGCATCCAGCGCGTCCAGCGCACGCCCGGTGGCTGGCCCGCCCCCGTCGCGACGCCGACGCCCTGGATGCGAATCCAGTTGGTTTGCCCCGGCGTGAACCGATCCAGCGGGATCGTCGCGGTCAGTACGCGCGCTGATTCGATGAATTCTTCCGCGACGGGGGTGAGATCATCCAGCGCCGCGCCGGCCAAGATTCGAATCGAGAAAAGCTGGATGAATCGATCCGCAAGAATCACGCGGAAGCGATATTCACGTGCTTCGGCGGGCACGTTCGCCGGTAGATCGAAGCGGATGTCGATGCGATCGCCTTGCCAACCCATTTCGCCCGGCCACGGCGCGGTGACCCCAACGATGCCGGTGAAGCCGTCGGGGTACGCGAGGGGCGTTGAGAAATTTGCGATCTGAAAAATCGTGGTGACGCCCGCTCGTGCAATCATCGATGGCAGCAGCAGCGCGACGCACCACAGCGCGAACCCGCGACCGACACGCGTTCGGTAGCGGCGAATGGTCATCGCATCGCTCCGGCGGGGGACGCAAGCCTCCGCGTTTTCTCACAAGCGCCGGCGATGAAGTCGGCGTACCAATGCCCGCTGGCCTTAATCGTTCGCTTGAGCGTACGCCGATCGCAATGGACGAGGCCGAAGCGTTTTTCGTAGCCGACGGACCACTCCAGATTGTCCATCAGCGTCCAGACGTAGTATTCGCGCAGGTCGACTCCGTCGCGCGTCGCGCGTCGAGCCGCGTCGAAGTGCGATTGCAGATACGCGATCCGATCCTGGTCGTCGACGTAGCCGGTCCTGTCCGGCTTGTCCGGCATGGCTGCACCGTTTTCGGTGACCATCAGGGGCAAGCCATAGCGCGTGTGCAGCCACATCATCAGGTTGTAATATCCGTCGGGGTACACGGGCCAGCCCATTTCGGTGCGTTGCACCTCAGGCGGAGTGCAGATTTCGGCGTCCATCAGCCCTGCGCCGTGCTTGTAACGCACCACATCGCTCGTGTAGTAGTTCAGCGAGATGTAGTCCATCGAACGGCGCAGCAGCCGCGTGTCTTCGTCGCTGAAACGCGGCAGCATGTCGCCCAGGCGCTCGCGCATCACGGCGGGATAGTCGCCGAAATGCGCAGGATCGGCGAACCATCCGCCAAAATTCAGCAAGGCCCGCTCGGCGGCGGCGATGTCGGCGGGTGAATTGGTTTCCGGGAAAAACCACGCGGTGTTTAGCGCGAACGAGATCATCCCGCGCGAGTGCTTCGAAGCACGATAGCGCGAGACAGCCTGGGCATGGGCCCGCATCAGGTTATGCCCGACGCGATAACCCAGCGCCCGATCTCGCACGCCGGGCGCGTGCGCTCCGTGAAAGTAACCGCCATCGACGCTGCACCAAGGCTCGTTCAACGTGATCCAGCGCGCCACGCGATCGCTGTAGCGATTGAATATCAACTCGGCGTAGTCCGCGAACCAGTGCGGGCTGTCGTCATGCTCCCATCCGCCTTCTTCCATTTGCAGAGCGGCCGGCAGATCCCAGTGATAGAGCGTGATCATTGGCGCGATGCCGGCGGCGCACAGGCCGTCGACCAGGCGGTCGTAAAAATCCAGTCCGCGCTGGTTGATCGCGCCGCGTCCGGTGGGCATGACGCGCGGCCAACTGATACTGAAGCGGTAGCATTGCAGGTTTAGCCTGCGCATCAGGTCGATGTCTTCGCGCCATCGGTGGTAATGATCGCAAGCGACCTCGCCATTCTCGCCTCCCACCGTTTTTCCGGGCGTATCGCAGAACACGTCCCAGATGCTCGGTCCGCGGCCATCGGTCCGAGCTGCACCCTCGATTTGGTAGGCTGCCGTCGCGGCTCCCCACAAAACGCCGGTTGGAAATTTGTCGCTCAAGGAATCACCTGTTGGAACTCGGCAGCAATCACGACAGATCGTAAGTCCCGGTCTCGCAATGTGTTGAAGCGAATCGATTCATGATAGTCGATTTCGCCAGATCGTCCGGCTGCTCATTTTAGGCGCGCATTTGTGAAAGCGCTTGCATTCCATAAAAAACACGCCTAATATTTTCTTGAGGTTAAACTCCGGTGCTGCCGCTCGGCCTCATGGACGGGGTATATGGTGTCAGGGGCGACCCTCAGCAGCGGCGCGGAGTTACCCGAGCGTCGATTGCCATTGGCCGCAACGGCGGCCGCATCTCCGCAGGAGTAAGGACATGTCGGCAAGGAATTCGGCCGGGGCCCGATCGCCGGGAACGCCTCGATTTGTCAGTGCAGCGCCGCGCTCGGCATTCACGCTCATTGAATTGCTCGTCGTGGTTGCGATCATTGCGCTACTTATCAGCATTTTGCTGCCCTCGTTGGCGAAAGCTCGCGAAGCGGCCAAGGCGTCGGTATGTGCGTCAAACGTCCATCAGCTAATGGTTTCCACGATTTACTACGCCGAGGAGAAAAACGGCGCACTGCCGTGGATTCGCGGCAGCGCCTCGTCGAGCTACCGAAACGCCCCATACGATCAATTCCATCAGCTCATTATCCTTTGGCCGTATATGAAAGACCTGAAGCTGTATCGTTGCCCGAGCGCTGTTGGGGAAAATTCCGTAAGAGAGCTTTATGGCCGCGGCCTGACGTCCGGCGACCCCAACGACCCCACGAATCGCGGCAACTCGTATTACTTCATGCGCAAGTCGGATGACTATTACTTTCAAACGGCCTATCGAAATAATTATTGGCCAATGTACAGACCACAAGATTTGCCGTCGGATGTCGAGGAATTTCCGGAGCTTTATACCGAGTACTGGTATAATGACTTCACTTCGTCGATCCGGCAGGGCGATCGGCAGGAGGCGCTGACCGACGCCAACGGCCAACCGCTTCCGGCGATGAACGGCGGTCGCATGGACAAGATTCCGCTGCCGGCCTATGCCGTTCCGATGACTGAATACGGCTGGGCGCTGCCGGAAAAAAAACTGCGTCATAGCGGCGGAATCAACCTTGGTTTTCTCGATGGCCATGCATCGCGCTATATGAAACGCAAGTTTTACGATTTGGACGGACGTGCGGCGACGCCTTCGGATAATCCGCAGGATGTTGATCCGTGGGGAAGTCGGCCGTTTTATGCCTGGGGCCTGACCAAGGCCGGCCGCGACTTCCTTCAGTAAGCGCAGCGTCTACGCTCGCCGCGGCTGTAGGAGCAGATCGACTTCGACGAAATCGAATCGCACTGTTGGTGTCAATCTTCGCCTGAGCAGAGGAAAGAAGAATGAAGCGCATTCTATTTACATCCAGCCTGTTCGCTCTTTTTCTGTGCGTGCCCGCCGACGCACGGCAGCAATTTCTGAAAAACGGCTCGTTTGACATCCCCGGCCCGGAAGCCACGACGCTGCGCTGGAACGCGTTCGGCGGCGCCGGGCAATCGACGGATTATTTGTTCGATGGGTCGTTTAGCGCGTTAACCAGCGTCCGCGTTAACGCTTTTGTAGGTATGTACCAGGACACCTACGATGCGGTGGCTGGAAACGAAGTGCAGATGAAAGCGATGGCCTATGTTCCGGCGGACGCGGCGCCGACTGGTAACATCGTCGCGGGAATCAAGCTCGAGTTCTTCCCGCCCACGGGCGTGGAGACTCCGCCTCCGGAAGAGAATCTCGCTTTTGACGCGGATGATCCGGTCGACACGTGGGTTCCGGTCACGTTGATTACAACTGTGCCACCCGGCATCGAAATCGCGAAAGTCGTCGTCATCAGTTTTGACGAGTCCACAACCAACGGCAACGCCTATGCCGATCTGGTTTCCGCAGAGCTGAGCAGCAATCCCGGCTTGAACCTGTTGCAGAATCCCAGCTTCGAAATCGGCGGCAGCGGCAACGACGGCATGCCCAATTGGGACGAATTCGCCAGCCCATTCAGCGGCGCCCGAAAGAACTGCTTCGACGTTACCGCGTTCGATCAGGATTGCACGACGAAGTTCATCGGGCAAACCGCCGGATTGATTCAGGAAATTGAAGTTGTGCCGGGAGATACGCTGACGATCACTGGTTATTTCTTTTCGCGATCGGCCGCGCCATACGCCGACGAAAACGCACGTGCCGGCGTAAAGGTCGAGTGGGTCGCCGGACGCCTGCCGGAGTTTCAGGTGGATATCGTGCCGAACGGCAATCCTGCGTCTGCGACGACCAACATCGTGAACTCCGGGACGCCGACGAATCAGTGGGTTCCGGTCACGATTAACTACACGATGCCGGCCCAGACCGCCTCGCGACTCCGCGGCACAATCATCAATGGCTTCGGACCCGGCACTTGCGATGTGTATTTCGATGCGTTCGAAATGGTGATCGCCAATGTATTCGACGGTTCAGATGTGGACGCGGACAATGACGAAGACCTCCTTGACATCGCATCATTGCAGACGTCATTCAACGGCTCGAATAACCCGATGAAATTCCTCGGTTTGGTTTATGACCATGACGAGGACGGCGACGTGGATAGCTCCGATTCGAACTTCACGCTGGATCGCATGGTCGGCCCGGCGCTTCCGTAGGCTTTTGTGTTTCTTGGCTGTGCGGCGATCGTCCAGAAATGGGAAGCAACGATCGTCCGCCGAATTGTTCCTGGTCCGATGGGAGACAAAGACTCTCACCCCACACTAGCAGGAGGGCACTCAATGAAACGCTTCCTTTTCGCGGCGATGGCGGCGTGCGCCATCACACAGTTTGCGTCCGCTCAAAATCTGCTCACCAACGGCGACCTCGAGCTGCCGCTCGACGCGCCTAATGAGAGCAACGACGCGGACGGCTGGACCCTGACCGAGGTCGGCGTGGATGCGACGGGCGCACCGCTCGACACGGCCAGCTTTGTGAATTTCGCCAACCACACGACCGGCGGTGATCGCGGGTTGTGGTTCCGCTCGTTTATGGGCGGTTTAATTCAAGGCGGCTCGCCCACCGTCGATGCGATTTTGCATCAGGGCGTGCCGGCCACGCCGGGAACACAGTACACGCTGTCGGCCTGGTATCGATTCGAGCAGTTTTATTCCGGTGGCGATCCGCTTCAGGACACGCAGACGCTGTTATCGCTCGAGTTTTTTGACGCCGGAAACGTCCTGCTGAGCGCATCCGTGCTCGATGTCGAGCAGCTCGTCGCCAATGGCGCTGATTGGACGCAGGTGACCGTCAGCGGCACCGCGCCGGCAGGAGCCGCGTCGGTCCATGCGGTGGCGTCGTTCCTGGATGGTGTGCTCGAAACGCAGAACCCGCAGTCGGCGTTCGTGGACGACTTCGTTCTCGTCCCAGAACCCACGTCGCTGCTGCTTTTTGCTCCGCTGCTGTTGGGTTTGGCCCGTCGCCGCGGTTAAGCTAATGTACATGGTTGCCCGGCAGGGGCGCGACCGCGCCCTGCCGCGACAACCAAGTCGGAGGATTTTGACGATGATTCGTTTCTGGATCGCCGGCGCATTGGCCGGCTTTGTGGCGGCCGCTTCGGCTCAAACCGTTACGGTGAATCTCGCTTCGCCGCAGAACGGCCAAACCGTTGCGCCCGGCTCAACGGTTAATTGGACGATCTCGCTACAGGTTTCGGCCGGCAATAATCAGGGGCTGGCTCTGATCGCCACCGATCTTGTGCAGGACGCGGCCAACCCGGCCACGCTCGACATTCCGCCAGCCGGCGGTGTGCCAGGCGGGATGACCAATTTCAGCCGTCCGGCTGGAATCTCAAACCCCGGCGAAGGTGGTTCGCCCACCGGCTATGTCGGCGTGCAGCGCGGAACAGCCGGCGCGAGGAACCTGATCCAGATCGGCGGCGGACAGAATACGTTTGGCGTGGCCCGCCCCGGTACCGGAATGGGCGAATCGGCGAACGTTGTGGCCGGCGTCGGGCAATCGGGAGCTGTAACCATTGCCAGCGGCAGCTTCACCGCGCCGGCGACGGAGGGCAGCTACACGTTCAGCCTGGCGAATGTCACCGCGAATGTTCTCACGCAGCGCAACGACCCTCCACAGTATTCACCGGTCGCTCGGGCGACGACGGCGGGAACCAGCGCGATTACGTTCACCGTCGGCCAATCCAACCGCCGCCCCGGCGATTTGAATTGCGACGGACTCGTCAATAACTTCGATATCGATCCGTTCGTGTTGGCGCTGTCGGATGCGAACGCATATGCGGTGCAATTTCCGAATTGCGATCGCCTGAACGCCGACACCAATAACGATGGGCTGGTCAACAATTTCGACATCGATGCATTCGTCCTGCTGCTTTCAGGCGGATGATCGCCGAATGATTCTCCCGAAGTAACCGTACAACTAAACACACCCGCGCCGGCCGCCCCTCCCGCGGCCGGCGTTTTTTTTGTTTGTCAGGCGTGTCGTGACTTGGGCTCGCCTTCCAGGGGCTCGAAGCCCCGGGCAAACCACCGTGCGCCCTGCCGGGCGAAGAAGCTGCCCGATCTTCACCGCGCGAAGGGCGACCGGAGGTTGCCAATCACTCGATGAGATCGGCGAACAACTCTTCCGCGGGCGCAGGGGAAGAGCGTTTGGCTAAAATCCTGTGGTGCGCTTCCTCGCGACCGTCGCACACGGTCGCGGTTCTGATCGAACAAAGGCGGCGGGCAGGATGCCGATGCTCGCGACAACGCCCGGAGACAGCTTTGAGTCTGATTCGATGGGTCTTTCTTGAATCGTTGCCCGCACTCGGCGTTGTGCTCTTCGTGTCGAACTTCTGGCTGCTCGTCTGGTGGCGGCGCGGGGGAAGCGCGCGGCCGCTGCTTGCGTCGCTCGGAATCAGCGGTGTTCTGCTGATCGTTCAGGTTGTTGTGACGACGCAGCGCGAGCACGCGGCGCGAGTGCTGGGGGCGATCGAGCAGGGAGTGCCGCGCGCAGATGTGTCCGGGCTCGATGCGGCGTTAGCAAGCAGTTTTGCCGCCGGCCCGATGTCTCGTGCGGAGTTTGTGAACCTGGCGCGCTCGCGTTTGCAGGATATCAAGGTCAATACGGTGCGGCGCTTGTCGCTGGAGATCGCAGAGAGCGGCGTGAGCCGGTTTGTGGCGCTGGCCGCCTATCAATGCGACATTGTTCATCCGGATTTTGGCTCCGGCTGGGTGGCGACGGGGTGGCGATTCACATTCGTGCGCGAGGGCGAAGCATGGCGCATTGCGGAGATTGATTTGCCGACGGTTAATGGCGTGAAGCTGGGAAGCTGGCGGGAGAAGTGAGGGACGCCAGTACGCGCGAGTCACAATTCGAAGGCAAAACTGCCTCATGGGTGGCGCTGTGTTTGGCGTTCGGCAAGAGCGCCTGACTCGATGCTACGCGGTGCTTCCAGGCAACCGCTCCCTTACGGTCTCGCTCTGATCGAACAGAGACGACCGGCGAGACGCCGGTGCTCCCCGAGACCGGTATACTCACGTTTCGATGATCTCGTCCGATCTGATTAATCAAATCGCGCACATTACCGGGCCGGATGCCGTTGTGTCCGATGCCGACGAGCGCCGCGTGTACGAGGCCGACGCGTTTACGCTCGTGCGCCGCCGGCCGGGACTGATTGTGCTGCCGGGTTCCGCGGAGCAGGTTGCGGCCATTGTGCGATTGTGCAATGAATTCGACACGCCGTTTGTACCGCGCGGCGCGGGGACCGGGTTGGCCGGCGGGGCGCTGACGCGCGACGACGCTGTCATGATTTCGCTGAACCGGATGCGGGCGATTCGCCGCATCGACCTTCGCAATCGCATTGCGGAAGTTGAGGCCGGCGTGATCAACCAGCGGTTGACGCGGGCGGTGGAGTCGAGCGGCCTGCACTTCGCGCCGGATCCATCGAGTCAACAGGCGTGTACGATCGGGGGCAATGTCGCGACGAACGCCGGCGGCCCGCACACGCTCAAATACGGCGTGACGGTCGATCATGTGCTGGGGGTTGAATTCGTCGACTCAGCCGGCGGGCTGCGTCGTGTCGGCGGCGAGGCTGATGAATTTCATGGGCCGGACCTGACCGGCTTCGTCGTCGGCTGTGAAGGCACGTTCGGCATCGTCACGGCGGCGATCGTGCGGCTCACTCGCCTGCCCGAGGCGGTGCGAACGATGCTGGCGGTCTTTGACACGCTGGATGACGCGACGCACACCGTGCGCGACGTGATCGCGGCGGGAATTGTTCCCGCGGCGATGGAAATGATGGACCACGGCGTGCTGACGGCGGTCGAAGCGGCGTATCAGGTGGGCTTTCCGCAGGATGCGGCCGCTGTGCTGATCATCGAGGTGGATGGCCCGTCGAGCGGGATCGAGCGAGCGACGCGCGACGTGCTGAACATTTGCAACGCAAATCGAGCGCGCACCGTGCGGGTCGCGAAGGATGATGCTGAGCGAGCGCTGTTGTGGAAATCTCGCAAACGAGCGGCCGGCGCGCTGGGGCGGTTGACGACGAGCTATTGCACGCAGGACGGGGTTGTGCCGCGCAGCGAGCTGCCCGATCTGATTCGCGAAATCGGAGAAGTGGCGGTGCGGCACGGTCTGCGGATCGCGAATCTTGTGCATGCGGGCGATGGCAATATCCATCCGAACATCATGTTCGACGAGCGCGACCCGGACGAAGTTCGCCGAGCGCTGTCAGCCAGTTGCGAAATTTTGCGATCGTGCATTCGCCGTGGCGGCACGGTCACCGGCGAGCATGGCATCGGCGTGGAGAAGATCGAGTTTCTGGAAATGCAATTCTCGCCGGCGGAGATCGGCCTGATGCTGCGGGTGCGCGATATGCTGAATCCGCGCCGATTGTGCAATCCGGACAAGGTCTTTCCGGATGGAAAGGGTTGTTGGGAGGTGCGCTTTCCCGGAAAACAAGCGCCCGTGTGAGAAAACGCCACGTCGCCGACGGCGAATCCGCGTTTGTCTACGAAGCAGCCTGGATGATGCGATTGCTGGAACGACCGATCGTTGGTGATGAATCGCGATACGACGCCCTGCGCGCGGCGATTCGCGCGGGCGCCAATGTTGATCGGCCGATTTGGGTTTGCGGCGGTGGCACTCTAGGCGAGCGACTCCCGTCAGTCGCGGTTGCCGTTTCGGCTCCGGCATTGAGTGAGCCTGTCGGCTATTGGCCGGAGGACATGGTCATCCGCGTGCCGGCGGGTATGACGCTTGCGCGTGCGAGGGAGGTGCTTGCTGCGCGTGGGCAGGAATTATCGATCGATGCGGCCGATCCGGCGCGAACGACGATCGGCGGGCTGGTTGCGAGCGGTATCTGCGGGTCGCGTCGGCTGTCCCGCGGCTCGCTGCGCGATCTGTTGATCGGGTTGACAATCGTCGATGCGCGCGGCGATCTGTTGTCGTTGGGCGGGCGCGTGGTGAAGAACGTCGCGGGCTACGATCTTTGCAAGTTGCTGATAGGGTCATGGGGCTGGCTGGCGGCGATTGTCGAGGCGACATTTCGCGTGCGCGCCAAGCCGGAGGCATCGCGGGCGATCGTGATTGATCTCGGCGACGTCAGAGAATCCGAGGAGCTTGCGGCGAAGTTACTGGGATCGCCATTGTCGCCGGCATCGCTGGACTTGCTGGATGGAACGCTTGCACGACGCCGGCGCGTTTCGGACGGTGCGGCGCTGGTCGCGGGCTTTGAGGGGCTGCCCGAAAACGTGAACGGCCAGCTCGCAAGGGTCGAGGCGTTGCTGGGCCGCCACGGACGGACACTTGAATACAACGAGTATTCGGCGATTCGTCAGGATCTGTCGGACATGGCGCTTGGCGAGCGCGGACACATCCGTGCGGCCGTGCCGAGCGGTCAGGTTGTGGCGCTGGTCGAGCAGGCGCGGGACGTCGCACCTGGTGTCGCGATGGCGGCGCATGCAGGAAGCGGCGTTGTGTTATTTGATCTCGCTGAAACGCCCCAAGCCGATCGGGCGGCGCTGATCAGGCTGCTTGACGAGATGAGTGTTGCGCGACTGATTCCGCGGCCCGTGGCTGGGTGCGAGGCCGAGCCGATGGCGCGGTTGAGCGCCGACGCGCGCTGGATGCTGCGGAAGGTCAAAAACGCGATCGATCCGCAGCGAGTTTTCGGTCGCGGCGGGCGATTTGACGCGGCTGTTGGCGATGATCCGGCAGGGCGTTTTCAATAGTTGTGAAACGTTTCGACGCGCGTAGGCGCGCGGGTTCGGGCGGGGCGATCATTTGCATATGGGTCGATTTTCCGAGAATACGCAATGACCGCGATCCAGGCCCGCGCGCCGGCGCTCAGCGATTTGTATCGCCCGATCGCGGCGGCGCTGGAAAGCAGCGACCGCATTTTTCGTGAGGAGCTCGCCAGCGATCAGCCGTTCTTACGCGATCTGTGCGATCATGTCGCGCGGTTTCACGGAAAGCGATTGCGGCCTGCGCTGCTGCTGCTTGTTGCGGATGCGTGCGGGGGTCTGCGTTCTGAGCACGAGGTGCTCGCGGCCGTTGTCGAGATGGTGCATATCGCGACATTGGTGCATGACGATGTTCTGGATGAGGCCGACGTGCGGCGCAAAGCGCCGACGGTGAATCGTCTGTGCGGCAATGAGCAGGCCGTGCTTGTCGGCGACTATCTGATCAGCCACAGCTTTCACCTTTGCGCAAGCCTTCAATCGCAATCCGCGTCGCGCATCATCGCGGCGACGTCTAACACAGTGTGCGAAGGCGAGATGATGCAAGTCGCTAATCGCGACAATCTCGACCTGACGGAACGGCAGTATTACGACATCATCGGGCGCAAGACCGCGTCGCTGACAGCCGCGTGTTGTCTGCTGGGAGCGGAATTCGCGGTGCGCGACGAGGCGCTGGTGGAACGAATGCGGGAGTTCGGCTGGTCGCTGGGGATCGCGTTTCAGATCACGGACGATCTGCTTGACATCACGGGTGACGAGGATGAGGCGGGCAAATCTCTCGGGCGCGACGTCCACAAGGGCAAGCTCACGCTGCCGCTTATGCACTTCTTGCAGACCGCGCCGCGGGAGCAGCGCAGCGCGGCGATCGAACTGCTGCGCGGCGATCGTGCGGACCGTCATCTGCGCATCGCGGCGATGCTGAGCGAGAGCGCGAGCATCGACTACGCACGCGAGGCGGCCGAATCAAACATTCGCCGCGCGGTTGAAATCCTACAGGCGTTGCCGGCGAGCGCGTCGCGAGAAAGCCTCACGACAATGGCGGAATTCGTGCTCGCCCGCCGGCAATAATCCGCGCGGCCGCCGACTAGCAGCCGCCGCTGGTCAGACACGCCACGAACGGATCGATATCGAAGTTATTCAACACGCCGTCCTGGTTTACGTCGCCGTTTTCGATGTTGCAGCCGGGGTACATTCGCGCGTAGAGCGCCGGATCGGTCAGCGCCAGCACAAACGGGTCGATGTCGAAGTTATTGACCACGCCGTCACAATTCATGTCACCTAAAACCACGATGTTTGCCGCCGCGGCACCCGGCCAAAAGCCGCCGATCAACTCAAAACCGCCGCCGGTCAATCCTGCTGAAGCGTCGGGTTGGCCGATCGTGCCGCCCAGCTCGAATCCGCTGCCGGTGCTGAACGTCGCTCCACCGCCGTCGATCGTGTTCCAACTCAAGTCGAACTGAGCCGAAGCCGCCGCTGAGACCAGCGCCGCAATTGCAATCGCGGCGAAAACGTTTGATTTACGCATGGATGATTCTCCTTTGTATCCGTATCACGAAAAAACTCGGGTGCAATCCCATTAATCAGTGGAACATTTTCAAAAAAAACTGCCGTTGCGGCCGACGCTACTGACCGATTCGCACCAATCCGCCGTCCGAGTTCAACCGCATGGGCCGCCACAAACGGAACTGCTCGTTGTAATTGCCCGCTCGGATGCGAATCTCATCGCCGGCGAATACGCAGTGCGTGCCTTCATACACGGTGTTAAACGGATTACCGCTGGTTCCGGTCTGGTCACCGCCCGCGCCGGACTGGACAAAAACCGGACTGGGCATGTTGTTGATGTAAGGTTCGAGCGTCTCATATGCGACGCCGAAGCGACCGTAGTCGCCGTAATCGCAGTCGGCGCCACCCTTGAGCGCGCCGCGGACGCGGTGGCTGGAATCCAGCACGGGCGAACCCGATGAGCCGCCCTCGGTCGCTCCAGAATCCCAGTAGACGCGCCACACATGAGCACTGTTCAAGCCATAGGTAACCCATAGCGCGACGGTGACATCGCCAAAGGACATGCGCTTGAACGAGCCTGCCGGGTGCGCGATGCCGAAAGCGTCGCTTTGAAGCGCCCAGCCGCCGCTGTCCCAACCGAGCCAAAAGTCGCCTGCGGGCGGCTCGTAGAGGCCGACGAGATCGGTGTCGGCGTTGTAACGAACCTTGAGCAGGATCGAGCCGTCGCTGCGCGGCAGATCATTGGGATCAGGCGGCGTACCGTTGCACGAATCCGTCTGATAGAACCAGACAAAGCTGGTCGCGTTGGCGTCGTTCTGATCCGTGATGCAGTGATTGGCGGTCAGCACAAGCGGCGCGAGGTCCGAAGGTGAGCGATTCAACAGCGCGCCGGAGCAATAGCCTACCACGTCGCCATCGCCGTCGATGAATGCGAGCATGCAAACCGCGCGGCCGTCGTCCTGCCAAGCGCCCTGACAGGAATAGTCGAGGTGGGTGCATTCCATACCAGCGATTCCGCCGGGCGGACTTTCATAGCGTGCGACACCGGTCAGATCCGGCATGCGCGGCGGAAACGCTCCGTCGGCAGGCACATGAAACTCCAGGCCGATCGTCGAACCGAAGATAATCGTCGTCCACCAGTCGCCTCGGCTGTCGAGGCGCGGCGCGGTGTATGGTCCGAAGGCGTTTCCGCTGACCGGGTCGTACACGCGGACTTCGAGTCCGTCTCGGCCGAAATCACCGCTGAGGCGCAGCCGGAGGGCAAATGCGTCAGGCGCGCTGTATTCGACCGACCACGTATGCCCGCCGGTGGAGACAGGGGACCAGTTTGGCGCGGCGAGCAGCCCTGCCGGCGTTTGCTCGACGAAGCCCGCGATTGGTCGCTGGTCTCGTGGTTCGCCGGCAGGAGAAACAGGAACGCGGCGCTGGGCCGCTCCGAGATCGACAATATCCACGATTGCATCAGGACTGATCCGAGTAGTCGGATAGCCGATGCCGCGCGGCGGCGTGCCGGCCGCGCCGTCGATCGCGACGCCGGCGGCGTTCATCGTGCCGAGCTCATCGCCGTTGGCGATGCCTCCGGCGATGGTCAGCAACGCGACGGCGATCTGAAGTTGTTTGCGCATCATTGTGTCACGCTCAGCTTTCAACAGAAGTAATGCCGTTGGCATCGAAGGCGCGGCGTGAGCGACTCACGGCCGCGCCTCGAATGTCATGGCTGGCTACCGAATCTGGGCCAGCCCGGTGTTGCACGACCAGATGCCGGGCTTGTTTAACGTCGTCATACCGGCTTCGTTGAACGTCCCGGGATAAAGGTAATAAACGCTGTTGTTCGGCGAGGAAAACTGTGCGTTTTGAATTCCGCCGATCGGCAGGAAACAGGTTGCGTTCGGAAAATTCACGGTCGAGCTCACATATACATTTTCGCCGCCGATGCAGTCTTCCACTTCAAGATCGATACCACCGGCCGGGCCGCCCATTTCGGCTTCGATCAATACCCATTCCTGTGATGTAATGCAGGTTTGCATTTTTGCGAGGCGATCGTCGAGGATCTGGCGAGCATAGGGATTGCCGCGGTCGGCGTCTGCGACCAGCCCGGCTCCATCGCTGAGATTGCCCCATTCGTCATAATCGCTAATGACGCTCAGGTTTGTGTTCGGGTTGCCGCACCACGGCGCGGAGTTTCCAGACCCGATTCCAGAGAAGCCCAGATCTTGCACGACTCCCACGTCATCGGTGTCATTATCGCAATTGAAATCCACGCGCCTCATCCGCGTGCCGTTCAGCTCGCTGAGGCTGTTTTCGTTCAGCGCGCACAGCCGGCCATGTGAGTAGTCAAGCTCCTTAAAGAGCGCGTATTCAGGTGCGTAGCCCAGGCTGATGATGCGGTTTCGCACGCCGCCGAGTTGATAGGTATAGGCCATGATGCTCGGCATGTTCTGGATATACTCGGTGGTGTTGCCGCAGTTCATCACACCGCAATGCGACAACCCGAGGTTGTGGCCCAATTCGTGCGCGAGCGTTCCGGCCTGCTGAATGGGGGTGCCGGGGTTCGTCGGAAAGGTTCCGAGCGTGACGATGAAGCAGTCGCCGCCGTTCGCGAGTCCGGAGCTTCCGCTCGTCTGGCAGCCGCTGCCGTTGTTCAAATTGTCGTCGTCCGTGCTGTAGGCGTGCGCGAAGAGGCAGTAGTGCCAGCCTTCGCCGCGGTCGCGGTACGTATTGCGGATCGACCGATACGTGTTCGCCGCGCCGGTGTAGTTCCAGAAGTTGGAACAGTCGTTCGTCGGATCGCCGATGAGCGTGGCATAATGCGGAATCTCATCGTCAAGATCGATCACGAGCGTATGACCCTGGCAGGCGAACATCTGCACCACAGCGTCGATCACAATCTGCGGGGGGCGATGATCGTGGCCGTCGCCGTCGGCGCCCATATAGTCGATTTCAACCTGAAACGTATCCGCGGAAGCGGCGGCGCTGATGGCTGAAACGGCCGCCGCGAAGGTCATTCGAGAAATCCGTTGGAACATGGTGATTCTCCTTTCGTAGGTTTGCCCGGAGCCGCCGCTTACTGGAGATTCACCAGAACGAGGACCAGACCTTTTTCGCCGGCAGCCAGCGAAGTCATCGCCTTGCCGATGATGGCGCCGTTCGCGCGGTCGTGATCGCGCGCGACCATCGCATGCCCCGGTTCTTCGGCGGTCGTCAGCAGATCGCCGATGCCGACCGCGCGTTCAGTTGCATCGCACATCACCCACACGCGACCGGACAGCGCGATCGCCGGTCCGTTGTCGCCGTCGGTCAGGTTGCCGAGCACCGCACCCATCGGGATGTCGCCCGCGCCGCTGACGACGCCGGCCACGCGGCGGTTATACGCGCCGCGTGCCACGCGCAGTTTGCCGGCGTTGTTCGGGTCGATTTCCATCACCATGCCTGGCTTGGTTTCTTCAGTGGAAGGGAAACGCTCGGCTACGTCCGCGCCGGTGATTTCGAGCACCTGCACGCGGGCCGTGCCGACGACGTTCAGGGCGAGGCCGGTTCCATTGGTCGTGCAGTACAGCGCCGTCGCGTTGCTGGCGGCGTTGTTGATCTGGAAGTAACCCGCGCGGCCGGTGCCGGTGTTGGTGGCCTGCACGACGTTGCCCGTGCCATTGCTGGTTGCCTCGACAACTTCTCCGGCGTTGCCGGCGTTGCTGATTGAAAAGACGGCGCAATCGCCGAGACCGGTATGCGTTGCACGCAGCGCCTGACTGCTGGCGTTGCCATTCGTTTCGATTTCGACCGTATTGGCCGAGCTGGCCGCATTATTCGTCTCGAAATGCGCTTCGCCCGCGACGTCCAGTTCCTGCGCCGGCGAATTGGTGCCGATACCGACGCGGCCGCTGTCGTCAAAGTAAACGTGGGTCGAATTCGAGAATGCGTTCGCGCTGGCACCGAACGTGAGCCGCAGGCCGTTCCCGCCGCTCGTCGTTTCACGGACGAAACTCCATTTATTCAGCAACCCGCCGAACGTCCCGTCCACCTGGGCCAAAGTCAGCGCCGAACCAGCGCTGCCGGCATCGGTGCTGAACAGACCAAGCCATGCGTCGCTGTCTTCCACCACGACGTCTTCCTGGTTCACAGCCGTCGACTGCAACTGCGCGCCGGTTTGCACGACGTGCAACCGCGCCAGCGGGCCATCGAGCGTCGAAATGTTGATGCCGACGTCATTCGAGAAGTAGCTGCGGCCGCTGAAGTAGCCGGCCCAGCCGTTCGGGCTGCTGTTGCTGCCGCGCACGCCATAGGTAACGCCGGTTGAATGCGTTGCCTCGCCGAACACGCCGGAGCCGAACACCGTGCTGGTCTGCCCATGCACGCCATCTGCGGTGGCGGCGTTGTCCGCCGACGAGGCTGCGCCGAACACGCCCGCGCCAAACGGCGCGGCGTTCGAGCCGTACACGCCATACGTCGTCCCGTTATTTGCGACCGCCTGACCGAATACACCGCGACCGGCGTTGCTGCTATTTCGGCCGTATACGCCGTATGAAGAGCCCGTCGAATTCGTGGCCGCCCCGTAGACACCGCGCGCCGACTCGGCATCGGATTCGGCCCAAATACCGTAGGCCGCGGACGTGCCGATCACGCCGGCGTTTTCGACATACAGCACGCGATTGCCGGTGCCGCGCACGTCGAGCGGATAACTGGGGTTATTCACGCCGACTCCGACGTTGTTTTGGTCGTAATAGATTTCGCCGCCGGCGATGGTGCGCCAGGGCTTGGTGGCGAACAGCGCATAGGGCGTCGGCGTCAGGCGCTGGCGCGGCGACAGCGGCACCCACGCGCCCCCGCCCGCCGGCTGGCGAACGGAGATTTCGAGCCATAGCTCATCACCGTCGAATTCCGCATCGCCGAATTGAACGTTCGGAACCGTGAACAGCCCCTCGTTAATCGATTGCGCAAGATGGTCGCTTGCCGCAACCAATGGCGCACCGCCAACCGATACGCTATAGATCTGGAAGCGGATATCGGCCGTGCCGTCCACGGCTACGCCATTCAGGACGAGGCGGCCTTGATACGAAAAGGTGGTACCGAGCGGCGCACTCATCGCGGCGGCTGCGCTCATCAGAATCGTCGTCGCGGTCAAAAATCGTCGAAATCGCTGCATGACTGGTTCTCCAAAACGGGTGTTGAACACTGATGGCTCGATGATCACGCGGCGGCCGGTCGTCCGACCGCACGTAACTGGTCAGCTTTCACCCCCACTGACGACAAATCTGCGCCGCGCGCCTCAGAAGAACCTGATTTTTTCGCGCGGGCCGGTTTGTGAACGCCCGGGTCAGCGCGCAACCAGAGTTACGCCGTAAACTGCGGCGTATGCGCCCGATGTCTCTGTTGAAGACGCACTCACCGCCTCGCCGGCTGTTGGTCGTGCTGCCGAATTGGGTAGGCGACGTTGTATTGGCCACTCCCGTGCTGGCGGCGCTGCGCAAGAGTCTGGCTGAAGCGCATATTTGTTATTTACATCGTCCTTATGTCGGCGAAATCGTCGCCGGATGCGGTTGGCATGATCAATCAATCGAGTGGCCCGCCAAGAAAGGATGGCGCGGCGCGATTGCGCGAATTGAATTTTCGCGCGCCGTCCGCCGTGAGCGTTTCGATGTCGCGCTGTTGTTGACCAATTCCTTTCGATCCGCCCTGACCACTTGGTTGGCCGGCGTGCCGCGCATCATCGGCTATGCCCGCGAATGGCGCGGCTGGATGTTGACTGACCGACTGCGACCACTGAAACGAGACGGTGAGTTTGTGCCGTCGCCGATGCTTGACTATTACATCAAGCTGGCCGAGTACATCGGTTGCCCGGTGACGAACACACGGTTGCAACTGGGAATCAGCGCCGAGCAGGACGCGGCGGGGCAACGACTCAAGGAGCACTACGGGATTCAAAATAAGCGGTACGCGATTATCAATCCCGGTGCGGCGTTTGGCGCGGCCAAGTGCTGGCTGCCGGAGCGGTTTGCGGAAGTATGCGATGAATTGCTTTTGCGGCATGAACTGATCGGAGTGATTGTCGGCGCGGCGGGCGAAGCCGCCCTGATGCGCAAGATCTCGGAAGCGGCGCGGCAGCGCGTGATCTGCTGCGAGAGTCCCGGCACAACGCTGGGGTCTTTGAAACCGCTGGTGCGCGATGCGGCGCTCATGGTGTGCAATGACACCGGGCCGCGTCACTATGGCAACGCGTTCGGCATTCCGGTCGTGACGATTTTTGGGCCGACATTTCAGGAATGGACTGACACGGGTTATGAGGGGGAGAGCAAATTGCAGGCGCGCGTGGATTGCGGCCCATGCATGCTGCGCGTCTGCCCGCTCGATCATCGCTGCATGCGCGGAATCACTTCGGCGGAGGTCGTTGCGGCGGCCGGCAAGCTAATTCAGCAGAGTTAGAGCCGCCAAACCAAACGCCTGACTGTGCTTCCCGGCGACCGCTGCCTCATGGTCGCGGCGCTGTTTTCGCCGCTCTTGACTCGCCGCGGCTCGCGATCGACACATCACTTCCTCTCTGCCCGCGCCGTTCGTAAACTATACGGAATGCTTGGTCATGGAAGCATTTGGATCGACCCGGCTTATCGCGCCGCGCTGCGCGCGGCGGGTTTGGACCGCGCCGATCGCGTGCTCGGATATCTTGGTGGACGCGTCGTTGCGTGGAGCCGCACGACCGACACAGTGCATATTTCGGCCGGCGGACGAGGCCCGGGATTCTTCGTCAAGCGCTATCGATATCCAAAATGGCGGCAGCGGGTGCGCGGGGCGTTGCGCGGCACGTTTTTTGGCGCGCACCGCACCCAGGCGGAAGCCGCGACGCTCACGCGGCTGCGCGCGATGGGCGCGCCGGCTGTTCGGCCGGTGGCGTTTGGGGCCGTTCGGGCGTTTCATTTCGTTTCGGCGTGCTTTCTGATTACTGAGGAAGTGCCGGGTGCGAGAAATCTGACGGCGTATGCCAATGATGCGCGGCGAGCGCCAGAGGCGCTTTCGCCCGCGCAGCGCCGCGAGATGATCGACCAGCTCGCGATCGACGTCGCACACTTGCGAGCGGTGGACGCGGAGCATGGCCAGCTTTTTTGGCGCAACATCTTGTTTCGCATCGGCGCGCATCAGGAACCGGAATACTACTTTGTCGATCCCGATCCGCAGCCGCTGCGCCGCTGGCTGCGCGGCGCAGCGTGGTGGCGGATGGAGTTGGCCAGACTGGCTGCGTCGGCGCGGCCTTTCACGACCCGCAGCGAACGGCTGCATTTTCTGATGAACGTCAGCGCAGCCGAAGCGACGGATGCGGAAATCAAGGCCGATGCGCGCGAAATCGAGCGGCTGGCCGAGCGTTGGGCATCGCATGAATCGCAGCGGATTCATCGCGCGGGGTTGTTTAGCGCGTGGAACCGCGCGCTGGCGGAGGAACTGCGCGGTGTCGAGGATTCGGCCGGCATTGCCGATACGTTGGTGGATAGCGCGACGCAAAACTCCCGCGACGGCGCGCATGAAGCTTCCCTAGCCGCGAGGGTCGTGACCGCGAGCGCGGGACCATGAGTCGATATTCATGGATCGACCCTGAATGGCGCGACTTGTTGGCCGGCGCTGGATTGCGCGACCTCGACGCTCTGCTTCAGGACGCCGATGAGCCGCGGTTGCCCGGTCGCTGGGATGCGCTGAACAAGCCCGGGCTGAATGGACGGCAGCGCTGGCGCTGGCAAATCGGCGACTCCGCGGGGCGAACGCTGTTTGTGAAGCGATATTTTCGAACGCCGCTGCGCGAGCAGGTCGATCGAATTCAGTATCAGCGCGTGGGCCACGGCCGGGCATGGTGGGAATATGAAACATCGCGCCGTCTTGCGGAGGCGCAGGTACCGTCGGTGAGAGTGGTCGGCGTAGTCGAGCGAATGCACGGGCCGTTCGAGCGAAGCAGCGCGGTGCTGTTTGAGCAAGCGCCTGGCGAGCCGTTTGACCGAGTCTGGCCTCGCTTAGAGGCGGCCGGCGCGCCGGTGACGCGCGGGCCGGCGCGGATTGACGTCGCAATTCGGCTTGGACGCTTGATCTGCGCATTTCATCAGACCGGATTTTGCCACCGCGATTTGTACCTGTGCCACATATTTTCGGAAATCGACGCGAGCGGGGCGGCGGCGCCGCGTTTTGCGATCATCGATCTAGCCAGAGCGCTGCGGCCGACCGCGCGGCGCGGACGCTGGGTTCTGAAGGATTTGTCGCAGCTCGATGCGTCCGCGCGACAGATCGGTGCGACGCGCTCAGATCGTGTGCGATTTCTGCTCGCGTATCTCGGCCTGCAACCGGGCGCGCCGCGCACGCGTTGGTATGCACGGCGCGTGGCGCAGCGCAGCGATCGCATTTTGCGGCGCATCGCGCGGCATGCGCGGCGCGACACCCCAAGCGCTGCGATGAGCCGGGCGTCATGACTCGTGGGCCGAACAGCGGGTTGCGCATCGCGATCATTCAGGAATCGATCGACGCGCGCCGCGGCGGCGCGGAAACGTCGGTGCTTGAGATGGCCGCCGCTCTGGCCGCCGAAGGGGTCGAACCGACGATCGTCTTCAACGCAGGGCCCGACGGCGATGCGCAGCGCCCTGCGAGAGACGGAGTCCGATTTCGCGGCCTGACGCCGCCGCGCGGTTTGACGCGCGTGCAGCTTGCCCGCTGGTACGTCGCGGGCGTCTGTGAGTTTCTGGATCAAACTCCGTTCGACGTGGTGCATGCGATTACGCCGCATCCGCGCGCGGATGTCTATCAGCCGCGCGGTGGAACGCTGGCCGAAACGATCGAGAGATCGATCGCGCGGGTGCGAGCGCCGCTGCCGCGCCTGCTCAAGCGCATCGGCCGGTTTTTTCACGCAAAGCAGCGTTATCTGGATCGGCTGGAGCGAGCGATGTTCGATTCGTCTCGACCGCCGACTGTCGCGGCTGTTTCGGATTATGTGCGGCGACAGGTGATCGAGCGGCATCCAAA
This sequence comes from Phycisphaerales bacterium, assembly GCA_016795025.1. Classification (GTDB taxonomy): domain Bacteria; phylum Planctomycetota; class Phycisphaerae; order UBA1845; family Fen-1342; genus JAEUIR01. The sequence goes on along the minus strand of JAEUIR010000002.1, from coordinate 14,304 downwards.
AATGCGCGACCGCGTGCATATCGTGTTCAATGGCGTAAATGTTGAGCGGCTGCGTTGCGGCGACCCGGCCGCGCTGCGTGCCGCGACGCGAGTGAAGCTCGGTTTGAGTCCGGATGAGCGCGTGGTGCTTTTTGTTGCGCACAATTTCAAGTTAAAAGGTCTGCCGGAACTGATTCGCGCGGTTGCAATGTCGCATTCCGCCGGTGCGACGCCGTGGAAACTGCTCATCGCCGGGCGCGACGATTCCCGGCCATACGAACGGGCCGCGGCCGTGCAGGGTGTGAGCGGCCGCGTTCGCTTCATCGGCGCATCGCACGCGATGCGCGGGCTATACGCGGCGGCCGACGCGCTGGCGCATCCGACCTGGTACGACCCGTGCAGCCGGGTGGTGCTGGAGGCATTGTGCTGCGGGCTTCCGGTGGTGACGACGCGCTGGAACGGCGCGGCCGAGGCGATGACGCCCGGGCGACATGGTGCGCTGATCGATTCGCCGGACGACATCGAAGCGCTAGCGCGAGAAATCACGGCGGCGCTGCGCGAAGACATCCGCGCGGCATGCGCCACCGACGCGGGCGTTTTTCGCGAACGGTTGAGCATGCGGCGGCATGCGAAAGAATTGATCGCGGTTTTTACGCGCCGGGAGCGGTTGAGCAAGCTTTCGGCGGTTTTCAAAGGGCGGCCCAGCAATCCGAATTGATGGTCATCTTCGATGGCGGGACACAAAGAGGCACGTTAATAACAACGTGAGAGCCTTCGGTTCCGGCAAGCGCGTTGCTGTCAGGCGAAAATCATCGTAATTCACGCGCGGGAAGCCGTCGCTGCCGTACATGTGAATGCCGATGTATTTCCCATCGAGTTCCGGAGGCAACACTTCCGCCGTCGTGTATTCCAGCGAATAAGGCAACATCGTGCCATGCGATTCTGGTGGAACCTGCATGCCCTGCGTAATCGCCAGACGACGCACGCCGGGCTGATTTTCCAGCGGCAGCGATTGCAGATCGTCCACGGCGATGAGCGAGACGCTTAGAAAATAATCCGAACCGAATCGGCCGATTCCGCCCAAAAAATCCAGCCGATAGCGCGTCGCGGGTTGAAGTAACACGTTCCGTGTTTGGCCGGCCTGCGCCGCCTGGATGGACCAGACATATTCGCCATCGTGGCCCGTCAGAAACGGCTCCCCCGACAGGATTGGCGGGTTGAGCACTCCGGCAAGCAAGCGAGACGAGTCCGGCGGCGGGCGATACCGCGTCCGCCAACCAGGCTGCGGTGATCGCTACGAAGCTCGCCTGATACAACCACGCCGCCTGCCTGCCGACGCAACGGCCGTCGGCAGGGCACCCGGCCTGAGTCGCTGGTTTGTGGTAGAGCGGAGTGCTGCCGTTACTTCAGCGCTTCTCCGCTCACTTCGTCAGTTGGATGGCGGACCTCGACATCAAAGCCGGCAACGATCCGCTCAAACGTGACGCGCGCATCGATGCCGGTTCGCTGTTCATGGGCGTTCGCAAGGTGCCTTGCCAGATCGACCAGCACCATGCCCCAAGCGGCGAAATCGTCGCCAAGGGCCGTGTCGCGAAGGGAAACGCACATGCCGGCCCCGTCCGTTAGCCACACGCGGGCCACCTCTGTCGATTTAGACCCCGCATCCGGGGGTATCGAAAGCTCGCGCCTTCGGGAAAACGGCCACATGCTCGCAACCTCCGTCGGATCGCACGATGGCCGTATTGTACGTAAGTGAGGCGGCGCGATTACATCCGCGCCTTCGATCGCTTCCCGCTCCCATTCGGCAGCACCTTCTGCACCGCTCGCCCGTCCACGGTCGAAGGCGTCGCTTCGTACGACCCCGCCTGAACGCTCGCCGTCAGCCCGCCGCCCGGCGCCTGCCCGAAGTTCACGACAAAGATCGGACTCAGCGGCCCGCTGCTGTCCGCCCGCTGGCCCTGCACGGTGTACTGCACGCTGTCCGGCCCGGCGATGAGCGTGTCGTCCACGAATTCCTTCCTGCCGCTCACGCCGATGAACGAAAACTCGCTCTCGCCCGCCGGCCGCCGGCGGATGATGTACGCCGTGCCGCTGGTGCCGGCCGGGTTCGCGGCCTTCCAGCGCAGCGTGAGGTTCCCGCCGCTGGCGTCGAGCGTGACGGTCAGATCCGTCGGCTGGGCCGGCGGCGGCGCGGGCGATGGGCTGGCCGGCGGCGGAATCTGGGCCAGGTTGTAGACGATCGACGGCTTGGCCTGCGACTCGGCGAACGCGCGGATCAGCCGCACCGTGTCGCCCGCGCTGGAGCGCAGCGTGCCGAAGGCATCCGCGGCGGCCTGCGTCGCCACCAGCGCCGCTTTCTTCGCCCGGAGGGCGCACGATGGTTGCCAGTGACTTCAGTCACTGGTAAACGATGCCCTCTCTCTTTTCTTCCGCCCGGAGGGCGGACGGAGGCTGCGATGCCAAGCGCGTACACGCAAAACTTCTATCACACGGTTTTCAGCACGAAGCGCCGCGCGATGTTGATCTCGCCGGACCTGGGAGAACGCCTCTACCCCTTCATGGGTGGCATCCTGCGCGACCTGCGCTGCACGCTTCTTGCGATCAACGGCATGCCCGACCATGTGCATCTGCTCATCCGCTACCGCGCTGACCTGTCGCACTCGGACATGCTTCGTCAGATCAAGGGCCGTTCCTCAAAGTGGATCAATGAGACCTGGCCGCAGCATGGACACTTCGCATGGCAGGAAGGCTACGGCGGGTTCACCGTGAGCAAGTCGGCCGTGCCCGAAGTTGAGGCCTACATTTCACGCCAGAAAGAGCACCACAAGCACATGGACTTCAAGACTGAGTTTCTCGAACTGTTGCGTCGGCACGGAATCGAGTTCGACGAGAAAGAGGTCTTCGAGTGAGCTTCGTCCGCCCTCCGGGCGGCGAGAAAAGAGAAAGAAGAGGGGGGTGGGCTGCTCGCCTTCCAGGGGCTCGAAGCCCCTGGCAACGCACGTGCGCCCTGCCGGGCGAAGAGCGCGCCGGGTCTATTTGAGAAACGCCGCCCGCGGCGAAGTCGGATAGGCACCCATGCGGCACTCCTTGTGCTTGCCTATGGCACCGGTTTTCATCCGGTGGCCTTCGCGCAAGTTTCACGCCCGGGGCGACGCGCCGCGGCGGATGCGCTCGCTGACGCATCGGGCGGAGCAGCCAGCGACTTTTGTAACGCGGCCAATTTTCGCGATTTTTCGTCCACGCGGCGCGCCGCTCGGTCCACGGAGCGCGACGCTGCGTCCATGCGCCGCCGCGCCGCGTCCATGCGGCGCGCCGCTTCGTCCACGCAGCGCTACGCTCCGTCCATGTGGCGTCCCGCTCCGTAGACGGAGCGGGGCGACTCGTCCATGCGACGCTAGGTTCGCTGAATGCGGCTGACAGTTCGGTCGGCGCAAGAAGCAGCCGCCGTGAACGGCTACGAATCGATTGTCGTGGGATCATCGCTCGTAGACTGGATCCGCTGAATGAGCGTACGCCCGTCGGGAAGGACGCGCAGCAGGACGCAGACCTTGCGCAGCAAGCCACCGGATGAACTAAGCCAATCGTTGATGTGATCGCTCTTGGGAGACAAGTCAGAGATTACGCACGCTTTCGGCGTGGCGATGGGCTCAATAGGAAGGCTTGGCCACCTCGTAGCGACCTCGGCAAACGCGCCTGCGGCTAAGTCAGGGATCGCCGTAAAGTCCTCAAAGCCGCCCGTGCCATCGTCGTATGCCGTTGTATTCACTGCGAGCTCAAGCATCGGCTTCTGGATGAAAAAACTCGACATGCGCCCGGCGAACTCAAGTAGGTCGGTCAATCGGTCGTCGTTTGCAGCTATTTCATCTTGGTCCGTGATCCAGTTAACGGCTTGGTGCCCTCGAACAAGATGACTGAGAATGAACGACCAGAGTACCACGACGCGGCTCATTTCCTCGAATGTGGCGGGGTCCCAGCGTCCCTTGAGTCCCGCGCGCTCTCCCCAAACCTTGACCGTGTTGGGACTCGATGCCATCCATTCATAGCGCTTGTCGACAGCTACCGTGCAGAGCAAGCCGCACAGTGAGTCTGCGGCGTTGAGAAAGCACGTCAGTGCGCCCGCCCGGTGTCGGTCCTTGAGCGACTTGAAGGCCATCCGACGACCGTCACCAAAATGGTTCTTGCGGACGAGTCGCAGCGCTGCGGGCCACGCGGGCGAGTACTCTGCGTCAGCAAACAAGAAAGAATACACCGTGAACTTGCTTCCGGCGTGCGTACCGCTGTAGTCCGACGCCGACAGGATACTGCTCCCCAAGAATGGGCCAGGGATAGACGCACGGACGATTCGTCCAAGGCCCCGCATCCACGGCCATGCTTGTTGATGCACACTTGCAGGAAGCCACATCTGGCGCTCGATCCGGTTCTGGTTGGTGGACCGGGCGAAGCGGGATAAAGCCGTTGTCCGGGGTGATTAGGCCCATCATCCGCGGGCTCAACCCTGCCTTTTTCGAACCATCAGCAGGGCGTCTCCCGACCTCCGCGCTTCGCAGCGGCCCGCCAGCATTATAGACCGATGTCGCTGAAGCCAGTCGTGGATGTTGGGCCTCGCGCAGCTCCGCGGCCGCTCTAGCCCAACCAGCGCTCAATACTCCCACGGCCCCGGCACCCAACGAAACGCGTCGCCGTCGACCGCCACGTGGCAGACGGACGGGAACGACAGGTGCGTGGCCACCAGCGACTCGCGCTTGGCCGCCAGCTCCCGCAAGAGAGCGACGCGCACCCGGGCCGCCTCCTCGGGGTCGTGCTCGAAGCCGTTGAACCAGTCGGGGTGCTCGAACCCGACCTGGAACACGGCGTCGCCGGCGAACGTCAGCCGGTCGCCGCCGGACGCCAGGCGGACCACGCTGTGCCCGGGCGTGTGGCCGCCGGGTGGCACTGACGGCGTTCACTCGCGCGGGTGGGATTGATCCGCACTTTTTTCCCACGCTCCCACGTTTCCCCCATTCTGACTTTCCCACCGCCTTTCATCGCCCCGCCCCGCCCGATCCTGCCTCGCGGGAACGGATTCCCGCGAGAGGGGGTGCGAGAAGGGATTCACGCACCAGCAAACCCGTTGAACCAGTCGGGGTGCTCGAACCCGACCCGGATCACGGCATCGCCTTCCTGGCATTCGCCGCAGCGTCGGGGAAACCCAGCGGCATGGCGATGCGAACTCGTCCGACTTACCTGCACGCGCTTCCGAATCACGTTCGGGCGCCCCCATCCATTGCTGGGTTACCCAACCGTGCCGGCCTTGGATCCGGTTTCTGTTCGTCGAGTCCGAGTTTTGGCCGGGGTTCGCGGGCGGTGACGCCCACGCTCCCCAGATTCCGCCTCGCGGCGGACACCCTTGCTCGGCCTGGCGGTTCCGGTCATCACGGCCCGCAGCGGACTTGCACCTCCAACAGTCACGACATGCCTGACAAACAGAAAAGCCGGGAACCGCGCTCTTGCGGGTTCCCGGCTGCACGTGGGAAGCACTCAGCGTGAAAAAGGAAAATTTCGCTTCAGGCGACCAGGTCGCACGGCACGTCGGAGAACCGCACGCGAAGCTGATCGAGAATTTCCGCGTGCCGCTGGCAGACGCGCGATTCGCTGACGCCGAGCACGAGGCCGATTTCGGCCATCGTGAGTTTCTCGTAGTAGTACAGCGTGATGATGAGTCGATCCTGTTCTTTCAGGCTGCGCGTCAGAAAATCGCGGATGAGCTCGCGCTCGGTTTGCTGAGAGGGCCCCGGCCCCTCGTCGACAGGCACCATCGTCCCTGTGCGGCCTTCATCAAAGCGGTCCATGGTGGATTCGAGCGGCACGCAGTGTGATGCCATGACTGTCTTCCGCATTTTGCTGAATTTGCTGAGCGACAACCCCATGCGACGCGCAAGCTCGGTTGAAGTGGCCGGACGCCCGTGTTCGGCCTGAAACCGCTCCTCCGCGTGGTTCAGCGAGCGCTCGAAATTCCGGCCCGATCGGCCGAGCGGATCGATTTCGCGCTGCCAGTCGCGAATCGCACCGACGATACGCTGGCGGCAATACGTTTCAAACTTAACGCCGCGCTTCGGGTCGAAAGAACTCACCGCGGCGATCAGACCGTCATACCCCGCACTGGCCAATTCGTCCGCGGAGACACGCGGCCAGAGGCGGCGGGCCATGATCTCGGCGAGTTTGTCGACAATCGGCACATACTGCTCAACCAGCGCGTTGCGATTCTCCGAATTGCGCGAGCGATGGAATTTCTTCCAGAGCAGTGCGTTGGTTTGCGGTTTGGGCTTGGCGGGTTTCACGGAATTGCGCTCCTTTGGCCTCAGATTCGGTCCGCGTCGACGAGCGAGAAATCGTCGGTTTCGAGTCGCGGAACGCCGCTTTTTCGGGCGATAGCGCCCGGAAGGGTGATGGATGTATCGAACAGCCCACCTTAGCTACTTTAACTTTTTCGGTAGCGCAAGCGGTTTCGTAAATTAACTATTTTTACATTTTGATTTAAGTTTGCACCAAAATGCGTAGAGAGCGAGACTTGCGCGCAATCGCCATCCCGACAAATTTGTCAAATTAGGCCGATAAGGTTTTCGTCGGGGATGTGAAAATGGGGGGAAGTTTGCCGAAGGCGGCTTCGCAATCCTCAGCTCGGGTAAATAGATGCGGCCGTTTGTATTGCTCCGCTCGGGCGCGCTGGCGCGCGACTAACCGCTCGTCCATTGCCGCGAAAGCCGCTTTTCCCACGGTCATGATTCGTAAGGGTCCAAGACGAAACGAGTTACGTCGAGAAGCGTATTCCGCGTTTTGTCGCGACAGTGCGGCATCCAACTCGTCGACGAACGCCGAAGTGAGCTCGTCCGAGCAAATCAAGCAGTAATATGGCGGCTCGTCCCATACCGGGTTGAGCGCAAAATCGAAATTCCGATGCTGCGCCTTTGCGATCGCGTCCCGATAGGCGGCGATCACCTGATTCTCCGTAAGCTTCTCGCCGGCCAGCGATGACACGCGGCCGCCGCGATACAGAAACTCCACGAGCGGTGAGCCTTCGAGATAACCGTGAACGCGGACGACGTCGTCCAGCCGGTAGCGAATCAACCCGGCGGTGTTCGTCAGGACAACTCCGTAATCACAGCCCGCGGACAGCTCATGTGAACCAAGCACCGTCGGATTTGCGCGGTCGAATTCGTCCACAGGAATGAACTCGAATACGCCGGCCGACAAATCCAACACGCCGATCGACGTGTTGTCGTCGAGCGGAATGCTCACTCGGCCTTCGCTGGCCAGCAGTCCGATGTCGCGGACAGGAATGTCGCCCCACAATTCGCGCACACGTGGCAGGTAATGCCCCATGCTACCGCCGGTCCAGCAGGCCACAAAGCACAAATGCCAGAGATCACGTGGCCTGAGCGCGCCATGTCGCGCAAGCAACTGCTCCAATTCCGCGGCGCGCTTCGGATTCGGGCTGAGCCGCGCCTGCAATTCCGGCGCGAGCGGCTCATTCCCGGTGATGCGCGGCGAAAGCGAGCCGTCGTGCACATCTCGAATCAGCTCATGACGATTCTCATCCGCGATTTTGGCCATCTGAATCAGCGTGGCCGGATTGGCGGTGATCGCATATGCAACATCGCGCACCACGCCGAGCCGCATGAGCGTGTAAAAGCGAGCAGTGGCTGTCGGAAGCTGCGCCACTTCGACGCCGCCCACATAAAAACGCCGCACGATTCCTTTTTGCGTCATCGCCAGCAAACCGGTAATCGCGCCGCAGGGAGCGCCCGATGGAGCATGGGCCTCATCGTGGCGGCCTGTGCTTTGAAGAATTCCCCGAAGAAATGCATCGATATGATCGCGGTACATCTTCAGGCCGAATGTGTTCCAGCCGCGTCGATAGTCGGCGATAAAGGCATCGGTTACCGGGACGAGCTTCTGTCGCGCGGTCGTGCCGCTTGATGTGGCGAACATGCGGATGTTCACTTCGGGGGAAAACAGCGCCCGGGCCTCACCGTTCCAGACCCGCTCGATCCACGGTCGGCATTGCTCATACGTATGCAGCGGGACTGCGCCGCGCAGGTCGGCGAGCGTCCGCACAGTTGCCAGTCGATGCGAACGGCCGAATTCGCTGTCCACGATCTGCGCCAAGGCGCGCTTCAGCGCGGCGGCCCGAGTCTGCTCTGAGCGGCGCAATGATCGAATGAACCGATCGTAGACCACGCGGGCGTGCAACCGCGCCAAATTGCCGGCGATGAATTCGAATACGGTTGCCACATGCGCTCCGCACGGCTCAGTTTCGCTCGATCAAAACGTCGCGAAATTGTAGCGTGGCGGCGCGTGGTTGGTGCGGTCAGCGGCGAGCGGGCCGTGTCAGCGCGAGATACTTTTTCGTTAGATCGTCTCGTTGTCCGAGCGCTGCCGCCGATACAAACGCCTCATGAGCCGCGTCGTACTGGCCGCGCTGAAACTCGAGAAAGCCGATCATGAATCGAACATCGCGCTGCGCCGCCGGCTTGAGATTCTCAGCCGTGACGCTGTCAATGCACGCATCCCATTCTTCTGGCGACGAGAACGAATCAGCCAACTTGAGATCGATATAGGCGAGCTTTGGTTGAAGCTCCAGCGCGCGGCGCAACGAAACCGCCGCCGCTTCGACATGCCCGATCGATAACTGCGCCTGCATCAGATGAATGCGAGACGCCGGATCGCTGTGATTCAGTTCAGCAGCCATCGATAGCGTAATCATGGCCTTGCGCGCGTCTCCGGCCCGCAATTGCGCGACGCCGCTGCGAAATGCTTTTTCGTGCGCCGATAGCAGACGATCCCGGCGTTGACGCATATCGTCGGAGTTGTATTTCAAGCGCCAATTGCGCCTCTGCTCGTTGCGAAGGACGACGTAAGACTCGTAATATCCGAACGGCGTCCAACGAGAAACTCCGTATCTGTCGAAGTCCTGCCGCGGCGATACTTCAGTCGGAAAACGCGGTCGGTCTTCCGGCGGCGGGACGTCCTGGGGCGAGAGCGCCTGGGGTGCCTGCGATCCTCGCCGCCAGCCGCGCCTCACGACTTGCGCGTTGCTCGGCCAATCATAAACTGCGGCCTGAAGCGCCGAATGCGACGTGGTGGATGATTCGGCCACCTCGACCGGCTCGACATGGTTCGCCTCCGTAAGATCCGGCTGAGAAAACGAAAGAACCGCCCGAATAACCGCGATGGGAACTGCCAGACCCGTCACGACGTCTCTCCCGTAAGGCCCCGATGCAATAATTGTAACACACCGCTCAGCCCACGGATGCAGATATTGCAGCGGTTTTTGGTTCAAAGGCCGATGGGGTGTTCGTGCTATGATCTCGTAAGCGGTTGCGACGCGAGACTCGGGCGCGTCGTCCTGGCTGAACCGCGGCTGATTGCCTATGTCGAGCATTCATGACGGTTCTGCGTGAGCGATTTGCGCCGGAAGAGCTAAAGGACGTCCTGGCGCGATACGAAGTCGGGCTGATCGAGAGCATGCGGCCTTTTGCGCGCGGCTCGCGGCATGCCCCCAAGCTCATCCTATGCTCAACAGCGGGCAAGTATCTGCTCAAACGCCGCGCTGCCGGGCGGGATGATCCGCGCCGCGTGGCATTCACACACGCCCTGCTCATCCACCTTCGACGAAATCGTTTTCCGGTCCCGCGAATCATCCACACGCTCGAAGGCCCGACCGTCCTGCGTATGAACGACCACGTTTACGAACTGTTCGAACTGATCGAAGGCGATCCATACGACCGGTCGCTCGAACAGACGCAGCACGCGGGACGCACGCTCGCGAAATTCCATAACGCCGCGCGCGATCTCGAAACTCGCTGGCCCGCGCCGCAAACCGGATATCACGCCCTGCCGGCCGTATTGCACGGATTGAATTCCATTCCGACCACTGTGAGCTCGCACGATTCCGTCGCGGGACACGAAGCCGAGTTGCTGTCGCTCACACAGGAACTCTACGAGCGCGTCGAAAATGCGTCGGAATCGGTCGAAGCGGCCGGTTATGCAGGTTGGTTGGCGCAGATCACGCATGGTGACTGGCACCCCGGGAACTTGCTGTTTCGCCGATCGCGCGTGTTGGCGGTGGTTGATCTGGACTCGGCGCGAATGCAGCCTGCGGTGACCGATGTCGCGAACGGCATGCTCCAATTCTCGATTCTGCGCAGCAGCCTCCAGCCGGAAGAATGGCCGTCGTATTTCGACGAATCGCGCATGCGACGGTTTTTTGCGGGATATCTCACAAAAGCGGCGCTCTCGCCGGGCCAGCGCGGCGCGATCCCTGATTTGATGATCGAATCGCTCATCGCCGAATGCGTTGTGCCGGTGGCCGCCACGGGTTCACTCGGACCAATGCCGGGCTTCGGCGTGTTGCAAATGGTGCGACGAAAAGTCCGTTGGATTCTCGACAATCGTGATCGAATGAAATCATGGTTGCTGGAATGATTTGACGCTGATCGGCGATCAGCTCAATCCCCGCTTAGTCCCTGCCGCAGAATGGGGCTTCACCCGCAGCCGTTTCGATTTGGCAGCGGCTTTCCACCATCGCTTTCCAACGAATCGGTCGAGGAGATCAACGCTCAAGCGAACCACGGCGACGCAGAGTCGAAGAAAAAGCCTGCAACAAGCCGCGTTGCTGCTGCGTGGGGCTTTTGTCTCCGTGCCTGTGCGCCGCCGTGGCTCAATCAATCGCGCAAAAACAAGGTTGGACCAGCTTTCGATCAACCTCCGGTGAGCAGCGCCACAAACGGATCGATGTCGAAGTTGTTCAACACGCCGTCGTTGTTCGTATCGCCGTTCATCGCGTCGCAATTCGGGAACTGCGCCGCGTAAGCATCGGGGTCGGTCAGCGCCAGCACGAACGGATCGATGTCGAAATTGTTCACTTCGCCGTCGCAGTTCATGTCGCCAATCGGGAACGACGGCGCGGCCGGCGCGGATGCGACAAACACCACCGACTGCGGCGAATGCGGCTTGAACAGGCCGAGCGTGATGTCAGCGTTGGCCGGCGGGCGATTCGCATCGAACCAGAAGTTGTACATCGTGCCCCAGCGCAGCGCGTTTGAGTTCTGGTTTTGCGCATACGTCTGCGGGCTCGACCAGGTCACGCTTGTCGGGCCGACGTTCACAACCCAATCGGTGTTCGAATACGGCTCGCCGCTGTGATAATTCACATCGTGGAATCCGACATTCGTAATGACCGTATTCGCCGGAACCGGCACTGACAGCGAACCGCCGCTGCGGTCGCTATTGAGGTTGAACACGGCGTAGTCGTATCGCCACGTGCCGTTGCCCAGATCGCGAACTTTGTAGGCGTAATGGAACCGGCCCTCATCCGGCACATCGATCGTTCCCGTCGTCACCGACGAATCAGGCGTATTCACGCCCAGGCCGTGATCCTGCCAGGCCTGAATGGCCGGCACGCCAATCTGGGGTACGCCGGTCGGCGCCCAGTCATACGAGCCATTCACGGTGCAGCGTTTGTATGTGGCATTGTTGTGCGCATTGCCGGCCGCCGCGTCGTCAAAGGCGACGTAGACGCCTTCCATGAAGTAGAGCGCTCCGGGGTGCTGCGCGGGATCCATGTCTGCCACCGCGACCTGCAAGCGGCGGAAGATTGCGTCGCCGCTGCCACTGTTCACGATCGGAAACGCGCCGGTAAAGGCGTTGGCCTGCGATCGGGCCGCGAGCCGGCTCTGGGCCGAGTTGTAACCTGCGCCGTAAACGTCACGGCAGCCCGAACCAAGCACGCTGCCGCCCTGCCCATTGCACGGCAGACCGCAACCGGTTCCCGCCGCGGCGCAGCAGGCCTGCTTACAGAAGCCCAGACCGATCTGAATCAGCCGGCCATTGCTGAGTCGATATGCGTTAAAGCCGACTTCCGGCGAGCCGTTGTGGCTGTTGCCCCAAAAGAGATTGCCGCTGCCGATGTTGCATGTATAGGTATCGAGCGAATAGGCGTAAATCCCGCCGACCGGGCCGTAGCGGGAAACGCCCGGGAAATCAGAATAAACAACATCGCCGCCTTCACCGCCGCCCCCGCCGCCTTCCGTCGATTGAACGTTCATCGTGAATGCGCCGCTCGCGCCGTTGTAGCCCGACACACGGATCCAGTACTCCGTGCCCTGCTGGATCGGAGCGATCACGCCGGATTGCAGGCCGCACGAATCATCGTTGCACGCCATTTCGCTGCCGCCGGCGCTCGGGCACGCGCTCCACACCCCCAGTACCGTGTCCCAGCTCGCGCCTCCGCAGGTTTGCAAATTGATCGTGCCGGTCACCGGCGCGATATAGCGATACCACACGTCGGGGGCCGTACCCGATGCGCCGCATGTACCCGTGCCGTCATTCGTGGCCGCAACAGTCGTGCCAGCCGTGTTACCGTCTCCGATCGAAATCGCGTTGGCGCACGAATTATTCGCCGGTTGAGCGAGCGCGGCCGCGCCACAAAACGCTGTGGCCGCAACCGCCAAGCGCAAAGAACTCGCCGATCCGAAAAATCGCAGCATCTGGTTTTCTCCTGACATTTGGATCAAGAACAGCTTCAAGCATGCATTCACGAGTGTGCCGAAACATCCGCTTCGCTCATGCCTTAGCGCGAGTCTCGCGCCGAATGAGCAAACGCGGAATGAGGCGGATCGCGATGAACGAGATCCCACGCAGCACCCAGCACACTCTGATTTTAACCGCCGGATGAGAAAATCGAAAAGCGAATCTTTGCGCAATGGGCGATATTATCGAATTGATTGCAACGTCCTCAGCCCGCATACAGCCCCATCTTGCGGCGGGCGCATTCGCTGCCCCCTTCGGGGCAGAAAAACGGGGGATAATTATGGAGTGGAGCATCGTCGTCGGGTGCGAAATCCTGCCTCAGCAACGGCGAAACGCCGATGCTCCCCTCGATAGATTTGGACAAGCCTCTGCACCGGCGAGACGCCGATGCCCCCCTCGATTGATACAGTCCAGTATTTTCGAAGCACTTCACGTGGGATACCCGCAATCAGGCCTCCCAGAGGACTCACGCCCCCAAGTCATCGCGTCATGCCCGGCGCGCCACCAAAAAGCACGGCCGGGAGCATCTCCCGGCCGCCCCAAAAGCATCATCGATGGATACGCCTTATCGCGAACGACGCCGCGCCGGCCGGACGCCCGCTTTCATGCATGCAATGCCAAGTAGCGTTAGCGGAATCAACGACAGTGCGTTCGCCCCGCCGCAGACGCCGGCTGCGCACTGATTGGCCGCGGCGTTCGGGTCGTCTACGTTTCCGTCGCTGTTGTCGGCTCCGTTACCCGTGCCGTCGCCGGTGTTCTGATTCGAACCGCCGGTGTTGCTGTTGGAATCGCCGCCGGAATTCGTATTCGAATCCGTGCCGCTGTTTGTGTTATCCGCGCTGTTCGAGTTTTCGTTGTCATTGCCGGATGAATTGTCGTTCGAGTTGCCGCCGCTGTTGTCATTGCCGTTCGTCGGCGCGGTCGGTCCGTTGACGGTCAAAATGAACTGGCCGGATTGTCCAAGACTGCCCGCAACGCGAATTCGATACGTCGTGCCGCTGACCACGGTGATCGTGACGCTCGAATACAGCGTTCCCGCGTCCGCGTCGTCATTGCACGCGATCTCCGTACCCTCGCACGCGTTCAGCACCGATAGCACCGTGTCGGTGATCGCCGCGCCACCGAGTTGATCCGACGCGCGCGTATCGAACGTCGCGCTTCCGTTTGCCGGCGCGGTGTACTTGTACCAAACGTCTTTTCCGCTCGCGACCGACGTAACGCACGCGGCGGTCGCGTCCGTGGTGGAAGCGACATTGGTGCCCGTCGTGGTCCCGTTGTTGACGACTTCGGCGTTCTCGCAAGCGTCATTGGCGGGTCGGCTGCCGCCGGTGGGCACGACTGACGCGGTGATGACTACGTTTCCGGTCGCGCCGCTCTTTCCCGCGACGCGCAGCCGATACGTCTGCCCGCCAGTGACGGCGAATTGAATGAGCGACGTATTGCCGCAGCCGGAGTCATCGTCGCACGCCAGTTCGGTTCCGCCGCATGAATCAAACGCCGCCAGCGTCGTGTCAAAGTCGCTGCCGCAGGTGTCGATCGCGACCGTGCCGGTGACTGATGCCTGATAGTTAAACCAAATATCGTTCGTTCCACCGCAGGTCGCGGCGCCGTCGTTTGTCGCGCCCGCTGAGGAAGCGACGAACGTGATGATGTCGGATTGCGCCTGCGGCGAAGTGCAATTGTCGTTCGCGGGCTGCGCGAGCGCCGGCGCGGCGAGCGACAGCGCCGCGGAAATCATGATCCACTGACAAACAC
>JAEUIR010000029.1:2993-29748 GCA_016795025.1 Phycisphaerales bacterium | reverse complement strand
GAAACGGCCGAAGAGCGGATCGTCGGCGGTATGACGAAGTTGCTCGACGGCTGACGTCCGGCGTTCACTTCTTATGTCCTAGCGGCGCGTCCGGCGTCGTGATTCGCCGGCGAAGTTCTGATACTCGGCGTTCGATGCCCGCCAGATCGTCGACCAGCCGTCGGGCCTGACGACAATCGGCCTCCGTCGGTGCGAACAGGGCCGCGACGGCCGCCGGTCCTTGTTGTCGATTTTGAAAGGCGAGAATCTCGGCGCCGATGCCGCGCGATGCGCCGGTAACCAGCGCGACTTGACCTTCAAGACTCACGACGCACCTCCTGCGTTCAGATCGCCCGCCACACCGATGCTCGCCGCGCGAGCCGAACGATTGATCTTGCGCATCAGACCGGTCAGCACGCGATTCGGACCGATCTCGACGAATTCATCGCACCCGTCGCGAATCATCCGCTCGACGCACTGTTGCCAGCGAACCGGGCTGAACACCTGTCGATATAGCGCGTCGCGAATCGACGCCGGGTCGCCATGATACTCGGCATCGACATTGCGAATCACACGCGTCCGCGGCGATTCGATCGGCACAACGGCCAGTTCTTCGCGCAATGCATCGGCCGCTGGTTTCATGAATTCGCTATGAAATGCGCCGGCGACTTTCAGAGGAACGGCCTTGCCGCCCGCTTGATCGATCGCCGCGACCGCCGCTTCACACGCGTCGCGATGACCGGAAATGACGATCTGGCCCGGACAATTGAAATTGGCCGGCGCAATGCGACCGCGGCCGGACGCCTGCTCGCATACCGCCACGACCTGCTCCTCGCTTAAGCCCAGCACCGACACCATGCCCGAAGGACTCGCTTCCGCGGCGCGCTGCATCAGTTGCCCGCGGCGAAAGACCAGCCGCAGCGCCGACTCAAATGGCAGCGCCCCGCCGAGGTGCAGCGCCGTGTATTCGCCCAGGCTAAGCCCACCCAGGATGTCAAATTGGCCCGCCTTGATGCGGCCCGCGGCGAGCGCCGCGCGAAACAGCGCCACGCTGGTCACAAAAATCGCCGGCTGTTGCGCGTCTGTCGCGTTGAGTCGCTCCGGCGGACCGTCGAAGCACAGCGTGGACAGGCTGAAACCGAGAATCTCGTCGGCATTCGCATAGGTGTCGCGCGCAATCGCGTGCGCGTCGGACACATCCTTGCCCATGCCGAGTAACTGCGACCCCTGGCCCGGAAAAATTGCTGCGCTGCCCAAACTTCTTCCTCTCGCGATTGCCATCGCCCAAGCGCCGCCACCGCACCGCTGCGGCCTATTTTACATCTGCATCAGCGCCGTGCCCCACGTCATTCCCGCGCCGATCGCCACGAACAACACCAGATCGCCGTCCTTCAGCCGCCCGGCCTGTCGCGCCTCGTGCAGGCCGATCGGAACCGACGCCGCCGACGTGTTTCCAAATCGTTGAATATTGACGATCACGCGATCTTCGGGAATTCCCATGCGCTCCATCGCCGCTTCGATGATGCGCAGATTCGATTGATGTGGAATCATCAAATTGACGTCCGTCGGTTTCACGCCCGCATCCGCCAGCGTCTCGTCGATCAGCGTCAACGCCTGATTTACAGCGAATTTGAAAACTTCGCGACCGCGCATGCGGATGAAATTCAGCCGCTCGTCCAGCACTTTTTGCGAGAACGGCTCGTGCGTCCCGCCGCCCGGAATCCAGATCAACTCGGCCAGGGAGCCGTCCGCGCCCATGCGTGCCGCCAGGATGCGCTTGCGCGAGTTCGTTGACTTGCGGATGATCGCCGCGCCCGCGCCATCGCCGAACAACACGCACGTCGCGCGGTCTTCCATGTCGGAAATGCGGCTCATCGTCTCGCCGCCGACCAGCAAAGCGTGCTGCGCCAGGCCCGACATCACGTATTGCGCACCGGTCACGAGGCTCCATACAAAACCGGAGCAGGCGGCCACCAGGTCAAACGCCGGAATCGTGCGGCAACCCAGCCGCGCCTGAATCTCGCACGCGCTGGCCGGAAGCGTGTGGTCCGGAGTGATCGTCGCGCAAATGACCAGGTCAATCTGCTCGGGCGTGAGACCCGCCTGGCCCAGCGCTTCGCGCGCGGCGTCCAGGCAGAAATCAACCGTGGATTCACCCGGACGCGCGATGCGCCGCTCGCGAATTCCGGTGCGCTGCACGATCCACTCGTCACTTGTTTCGAGGCGCTGTGCAAATTGCTGGTTTGTCACGACCTGCGAGGGAAGCCCGATGCCCGTGCCGATGATCTCGATCGGCCAATCTAATTTCATGTTGCGTACTCAGGCGTGGCGGCGATCTGCTCCGCGAATTGGTGATTCAGGTTGATGCGCACCTGCTCAACCGCGACGCGGATGGCATTGCTGATCGCGCGGCGGTCGCTGCGACCGTGACAGATGATGCCCACGCTGTTCAGGCCGAGCAGAGGCGCCCCGCCATACTCGGCGAAATCGTGTTTTTTCCAGATTCGCGCGACGACGGGCTCAAAGCGTGAGGCGAGTTGCGGGTCGTCTCCGGCCAGTTCGCGCGTGATGGTTTTGAACAGCCCCTCGGCCACGCTTTCCGTCAGCTTTAGAATCACATTTCCGACGAAACCATCGCAAATGAAGATATCGGCGCTGCCGCTGAACACGTCGCGGCCTTCGGCGTTACCGACGAGATGCAGCCGTCGATCCTGCTTGATGAGGGCGCGCGCCTCCTTGATCAGCGACGTTCCTTTTACGTCTTCTTCGCCGATGGAAATCATCGCAATGCGCGGCGAGTCTTTTTCGAGAATGCGCCGCGCGTATACGTCGCACATGCGGGCATATTCGTACAGGTGGTGCGGCTTGGGCGTCGGATTCGCGCCGACATCGCAGATCAAAACGGGGCCGTGAAATGTCGGCATCACCACGGCGATGCCCAGCCGAGATACGCCGTTGATCACGCCGATTCGCAATTGGCAGGCCGCGACGAACGCGCCGGTATTCCCCGCGGTGATCACGGCATCCGCTTCTTTTTTTGAAGCGTCGACCGCCATCCGCACGATCGTCGAGTCCCGCTTCTGACGCAGCGCGTCGGTCACGGGATGATCGTTCATCTCGATGACTTGCGTGCAATGGCGAAACTTGACGCGCGGATCCGTCAGCCCGATCGCAGCGCATTCCGCGGCGACTCGATCCTGCGGTCCGTACAGCAACAGTTCATCGTCCGGCTGAAGGAAGCGCAGGCCGCCGGCCGCGCCCTGAATAATCTCAAGGGGAGCGTGATCCCCGCCCATCGCGTCAACGGCAACCCGCATGCGCCGGTTACTCCTCTGCGCTGACCTTGAGCTTGGTATGCGTGTTTACATAGCCGCAATTCGGGCAGGCGCCATGCGGCAGGCGCGCTTGGCTGCACTGTGGGCAGGCGATCAGATGAACCGGTTTGAGGGCGTGATGCGAGCGACGCGTTCGCTTGCGCATCTTCGATTTTTTCGTTACTGGAAGCATGACTTCTCCTGCCGCCGCGCGCGGCCATGACCAAGCGACCACACCGCCTGACCAGCCCGCACGACCCGGCATCCATTCGGGTGCAAACAGATTGCGCACAGTACTTTTGCGGCGTATCCCTGTCAAGTTGCGGGGGTTAGCGAATGCGAGGCGTAGTGCGACGACTTCCGTGGAATTGGTTGAGAAAAGAAAAGTAATCGAGCGGTTTCTCTTCGCTCGTCATATCGGAACCGCGCGAAGGTGCCGATCCTATTTCGAAATGCCTGACAGCAGCCGATCCAACGCGGCGTCAACCAGCTCGTCCGTCGAGTACGTTCCGTCGGCCAGCGCGTTTCGCACGCGCCGGACCGACTCGGGCAATTTCGGTGACCCGCCTGCCGTTGAGGATGCCCCCTTTACATCGCGCCGACCAGGCCGAAATGGCATGGGCGGTTTTTTGGCCGATTCGTCCATCCTTGGACCCTCTCATCTTCCATCAGCCAGCCACAGAGCCTACTGTTCTGCCGACGCCGCGCGCGAGCTGCCCGTTATTTCGCCGCGCTACTCGCCTTGTTCGCTGTCTTCCGCGTCGTCGCCTTGGTCCTGCCGAGCCTTCGACAGAGAAAACTCGCCGATCGGCGCTACCTTTCGATACCCCAGGTACAGAACCAGATCAAGAATTTCGGTCAATGTGGGAAATGGCCGGTGATTCAGTCGTTTGTATTCTTCAACCGCGACGAGGAACGCGAGCTGCTCCTCGTTCATATGCCCTTCTTCGGCCGCGCGGCGATAGTCCGTGCGCCGGCGCCCGGGGCCGCGGCGCCGATCCAGCGCGGTCCGGCGATCCTGTCCGGTTCGCCGATCTTCCGCGACCTGCGCCCCCGCTGTCGGAGCGCTGCGCTTGGTGGGCTGTGGATGATTGGCTAAGTCTTCGGACTTCATGCGCCTGTCTATCGGCGCACTCATCGGAAAATCTGAAGCCAACCGCGGAATTCATCCTGGCCGCGCCGATTTCGGTCTATTCCTCGTCGTCCTCGTCGTCGTCGTCATCGTCGTCGCCGAACTCGTCGAGGTCGTCTTCCTCTTCGTCGAATTCCTCTTCGTCATCTTCCTCGACGTCATCGTCCTCGGCTTCGTCGAATTCGTCGAATTCGAAGTCATCGCCCTCCTCTTCGCCGCCAACTTCTTCCTCTTCCTCACCAGCGCGCGGACCCAACTGATCGTCGCCGCCATCGTTGTCCGCGCAGCCTGTCCCGCGCTCATCCGCGTAATCAGGCGCGGAAGGGTCTTCGACAATTTGAAAGCCGCCGCCGCCCGGCGACAAAAGTTCCCGCATGTCCCGCGTGTGAACCATCGCACGCTCCTTTTCTTGTGCTCCACGTCTCTTCCAGTGACGCGCGCGGTTAGATTAGGCGCGTCGCGTATTTCGTCAAGCCCGTTTTCGCGTCTCGCACGCGAATTGTGGGTCAGTAATTTCCGAACATGCGCGATGCCAAGCCGAGTCATCGTATAATTCCGCCGGCGATAGAGCGCCGCGAACCGGGTTGTTTCGATTATAAAGGGCCGATTCAAGTGACCGATGGGCTTCCGGAACCGTGGTACGCCACCGGGCTGAAATTCACCTGCACCCAATGCGGCAATTGCTGCGGCGGCGCGCCGGGGTACGTATGGCTCGACGAAGCCGAGAGTGCCGCAATGGCCGCTCATCTTGAAATGTCGATCGAGCAGTTCGCCAAAAAACACACCCGAGATGGCGGGCGCGGCAGGCGCAGCCTGCGCGAGAAACGCAACGGCGATTGCGAGTTCCTGCGAACCGACCCGGACGGAAAAAAACGTTGCGGAATCTATGAGGTGCGGCCGCTGCAATGTCGCACCTGGCCGTTTTGGCAATCCAACGTCCAGCACGAAAGCGACTGGGTGATCGCATCGCGATCATGCCCGGGCATGAACAAAGGGCAACACCACCCCCTGCCGGTCATTCAGGCCGCGCTGCTAAAGAACCATCAGGCCGGTTTGCGCGTCTGACCCTCACTACCATCGCGCACCAGCCTCCGATGGCCACGGTGAACAAAGTTGCGATCAGGCTCGCGGGGAGATGCTCACCACCGTCTGCGAGTCTCGCCGCAATCGGAAACGCCCCATACGCAGTGAAAATCCCCACCGCTCCAACCACCTGCCGCGCCACGCCAACAAACGGGTTCGCCGCTGCACAGACGATCACAACCAACAAAATGACCAGTCGCAGCGGCGGAAAAACCGTGATTCCGAACCCCGCGCCGCGCAGCAAATTCTCGGCCAGCGTGAAATCAACGCGCGTGCGCGTTCCGTCCTCGCCGGCCACCATCGACTGTGCCGTCGCCCGCGGCGCCATCGTCTCACCCAGATCGCACGCCACCCACGTGTGCGTGTAGTCGCTCACCAGCCAGGCACGGTAACCCATGCGCCGTAGCAGCGATGCCGCCACCACCGCTCGACCATCGCAATCCTCGCGGCTCGCGCGCAGCGTCTCGTCAACCGTCGGCAACCAGTCCATCACTCCCCACAGATTCCAATCGTACTCATACGGAACATGCAGATTCACAACTTGCTGCACGGTCGCCAGCACCACGCGCGCCGGCGCATCCGGCCCCAGGCGATCGCGAACCTGCGCCTCCAGCAGCGCCAATCCCGGATGATTCGGCTGAAGTACAGCATTCATGTCCCGCATTCGATCGATCCAAATCGGGACCAGCCAGAACTTGGGATAGAGGCACAAAAACAGCGTGATCGTGACAACGAAAAACTTGATCAATCTCCGTTGCGTGTGTGCGTGTGTGTGCCATCGCCGCCATGCGTGCGCGTTCCAGCCCGGAAAAGATTGCTCCTGGATCATTTTTATTGGAGCCTCCCGCCGCATTGATTGGTTTCCGCGATGGAAGACGGGTAAAAAAGAATTCTTTCCGGAGTGTTGCAATACCTAACATTTACCGTACAATACGGGCGTCGGATTCGCACAAGCGGATGCCGCCCGGTGTGGCTTGCGGGTGAGATGGCCAGGGAATCGGACGCCAGGGACGGCGTGCCGCCCGCAAATTGGAACGGATGAAAAGCGGCGACGTCATTGCGTCGCGTGCGATTCGTCCGCGGCAAAGGAGAGTCCATGCTGCATCCTCCCCCATCTGTGGACCCGCGCGCATCGACATCGATCATGCGGATCCATCGCGTTTTGCCTTTTTTCGGGCCCGGCGAGTTGTGCGGCCTCGCGGAGTACCTCGAGAGGCGTTTCGCATCGCGCGTCCAACGCCGCGCACAAAGTCGCGAATCTCGTCCTGCGAGGCGTCGGCGTACTCAAGCTCCCAGTCGCGTAAACGCGTAATCGCGGCGGAGCGCGCGGCGTCGTCCTCGACCATGAGGAGCAGACCCGCGGCGCACAGGCGCGTGACCCAGTGGCCCTCGGCGCGGGCTTCCTCATACAGGAGCTTCAGCGCCGGTTCCACCTGAAAGTTGATTTGCGGCCGTCTCTCGCTCATGGAGTCTCCCAATGATTGATTTTCGACAAATTCTAGCAATTCGCGAATCATACCCTTGTCGTTCGGCCCGGGGCGCTGTATAGTTTTTCTAGATTTTGTAGTCGGACCGGTCCCGCCGCCGCGGCGAGGGGAAACGCGGCGGCAACCGGGCCCCGATCTCACAGCTTGGTGTGCCTTCCTATCGCCGTGTGGCGACGGCTCATCCGGCCGGCAAGGGACGCCGTCGCCACGCGGTCACGCCTTCGCACGCGACTCGCATTCGTCGCCGCGTATGCTCATGAGCATGACGCGAAATCTTCGCGCAAACACCGACTAAATCCGAATCCGGCAATCCGGTATTCGACTACCCTCTGACCCACCGCCCGCCGACGCACACCTTACGAATCACGTCGCGACCTGTACCGAACACAAGATGCGCCGCCAGTGACTCAGCAGTAAAGCCCTCCACCGTGCGATGCGTCAGATCCACCGCCACCAAATCCGCCCAGCGCCCAGCCTCGATCCGCCCCGTCGGAAGCGCGAGCGAGCTCGCACCGTTGATCGTCGCGCAATCCAACAGCACTCCGGCCAGTTCGCCATCGGCGCGCCGCAGGACGCCGCGCTTCTCGCGATGCAGCCGCTGCACAAACTCAAACCACCGGATTTCCTCAAACATGTCAAGCCGAACGTTTGAATCGGTGCCGACGCAGATTCGGCCCGGCCGCGCGCTCATCGCCGGAGGATTGTTGATCCCGTCACCCAGATTCCCTTCCGTCAGCGGACACACGCACACGTGACCGCCGCGACCGACAAAGCGAACCATATCTTCCGGATCGCTGTGCGTGCCGTGAACGATCGTGTAGCGCTCGTCCACATCCAGATGATCGAGCATCCAGTTCAGCGGATTCACCTCGTGCGCCGCCCGAAATTCCTCGATTTCCTTGCGCTGCTCTTCGACATGCATGTGACACACCCAGCCGCGCTCCTTCGCCGCGGCCGCCAGCTCGCGCAGGTCCGCCAAAGGCACCGCTCGGACGCTGTGCGGCGCGAGCCCGATGGTCTGCGTGCGCGAATCGACCTGCCGTGCCAGGCGATCGACCTGTCGCAGAAAATCCTCCACGCCGTTCGTGGCAAAATGCCGCTGCCCGCCCGTCAGTGGCGCGCCAACGCCGCCGGTGCGATAGTAGCTGGCCAACATCACCAGCCGGATGCCCGTCTCCGCCGCGGCGTGCAACACGATTTCGTCCAATGAATAGTCGCATACGTTCGGGTCGTGGTGGTGCAGATAGTGAAACTCCCCCACCGTCGTGATACCCGCGTCGAGCATCTCCTCAAACGCGAGCTTGCACAACCGCTTCATCGACGCGCGGTCGATCCGCTGAACCAGCTTGTACATCGCTTCGCGCCACGACCAGAAATCGCCCTGCCCTTCCGGAAAAGTCTCGCCAAATCCGCGCAGCGCGCGTTGAAACGCATGGCTGTGCACATTCACGAAACCGGGCAGTAGCGCCCGCCCGGTCATGCGCCGCGTCGCAACGCCCAGCTTCCCCACACCTGAGATGCGGCCCTCCGCGTCGATGCCGACTTGCAAATGCGGAACAAACCGGCCGTCGTGATACGTCAGATCGGCCTCGATGATTTGCTGTGGCTGGTTCATGGCGTCACTCGCGACAGAAGCGATTTACGAACTCGTCGAGCCGCCGTCGAGCGATCTGAAGCTGCTCGACCTCAAGATACTCATTCGCCCGGTGCGCTTGCTGCATATCGCCCGGCCCCCACAACACGCATTGTAGCCCCGCCGCCGACAAAATGCCCGCATCGCTCGCGAACGAGACGCCGCGCGAGTCGCGCTGGCCCAGCATTTCGCATAATTTGCGATTGATTTCCGCCTGTTCGTCGCACAACAGCGGCGGATTATCGTTCACGATTTCGAGCGTCGCGGCCTCGCGAATTTCAGCGGGCAGCGCCAAAACCATCGCAGTGATTTCGGCGATCGCGTCGGACGAGCGCTGCCCCGGCAACAGTCGAATGCCGATATCGACGACCGCTTGTTCCGGAACAATATTCACCGCGCTCCCGGCGCGCAGCATCCCAATGTTCAAGACAGAAAATGAGCACTCAGGAAAATACTCGCTATTGGCGGGGCAGCGATCGCGCCAAGCCGCCGCAGTCGCTCGAAGCCCCTGTAACACGTCGATGATGCGCTCGATGGCGTTGATCCCCAGATGCGGCAGCCCGCTGTGGGCCGGCCGCCCGCGAATCGTGATGCGCAGTTTCAAATGCCCCTTGTGCATGCGGACAACCGCCAGCCTGGTCGGCTCGCCGATGATGACGCTGCGCGGCAACGTCGCGACGCCCGCGCATTCGCGAACCAGACGCTGCGCACCGAGCCCGCCCACTTCTTCATCATGCGTCAGCAGCAGCGCCAACGGGCGACGCAGCGCCTCCCCGCCCGCCGCGGCCGCCATCGAGTTCATCGCCAGCGCCACAAATCCCTTCATGTCGCATGTGCCGCGGCCAAACAACCGGCCGCCTCTCTCGACCATCTCAAACGGGCCGCTGGACCAGTCCGGCTCATCAGCCGGCACGGTGTCCATATGGCCGCACAGCACAAGCCCGCCCTCGCATTGCGGGCCGATACGAACAATCAGGTTTGTCTTGCCGGCCGCATCGTCAAATCGCTCGATGCGCGCCGCGCCGCAGCTCAGATAATCGCAGATAAAATCCGCGAGCGGCCGATTCGGGCGCGCGCTGGTCGTGTCGAATGCGATCAGCCGCGCCAGCAGCTCCATATCCGTCAGCCGCACACTATTCGTCACGGCGGCTCCTCGCCTCCGCGCGCCGCGCGCCATACACCTCTTCGCATTCCGGCTTTCGGCCGTAAAGCGGAACGATTTCTTCCGGCCGCATGGTTGCGCCTCGCGCGTAGCGGCGCAGCGCGAGCCGCGCGATGCGCTCCGCGGTGGGAATCGCGAGGATGGCGGGCAACATCCGGCTGCCGCTCGTGTGATCGGGGTTCTGTGGAATTCGCGCGTCAGCGACGACCGCGAACGGCGCTTCAAACTCCCCGCGCCACGAGTCGATCGCGAGGATTCGCGGCGCGTCGTCCGAATCGCACCGATCGGCGCGGCTCAGGTCCGCTCGCGAATACGCCGCCGCGAACACAAAGCCCGCCTTCGCCGGCGCCAGCACGACAACTCGCTCGATGGATCGTGCGTTCGGAGGTGCGGCGTCCGATTCGAGCCACTCAAACGCCGCGTCGGCGATTGACTCAAACGTCGCGACACCCACGACTTCGCAGCCGGTCGTCGATTGCAGCATGCGCATAACCGCCGCAGCCGCACGCAAACCGGTGAAGCTCCCGGGCCCGCGTGAAAACGCCGCGACGCGCACGTCGGCCGCCTTGTGACCGAGCACCGCAAGTGCGTCCTGAATTTCCGGAATAAGCCTGGAAGTCAGCGGGATTGCAGCCGGTAGCTCGCGACTGACCTGCGTGAGCAATTGGGTCGCGCCGCGCTCGAAGCGCGCGGCGCAGAGGCTTACGGCGCGCGTGGACGTCTCAATTGCGAGAAGCAGTTCGCTCACGCGGGCTATGTTAGGGCATTTGGCTCAGTCGTCGTAGCGCGCGTTGGCGTAGCCGATCTCTCGTTGGCCGATGACTTGCGGCAGCGCGTTCGACGTAATCGTCGTGACGAAATCAGGAAAACCGTCGCGCGATCCCGAGACTGTCCCATCGTCCGCGTACACCGCGCGCGGCAGCACGTTCGTGCGATCGACCGTCAGTTGCGATCGAATGCTCGCCTGCGGATTCGCTCGATCGGCGATCGTCAGATACACCGTGAACGTATTGCTGCGCGTCGTCAGAAACTGCGTATCCAGCATCGCCAGCAGGCCGACCGCGCGGAAGAAATCGCCGCCATTGTTACGCAGTGTCTCGCTACCCAGCAATCGCGGCGATGCGATGCCCGCGCCCGTGGGGGTAAACCCATAATCAAATCCGCGTACGTTCATCAATTCGCCGACCGAAATAAACCCGGTGCGCGGTGCGTTCGGGGGCCCTGCGCGAAGCGACCCATACGGTCCCACGTAAGGCCGGTACAACGCCGTGCTGTTGCTGTCGCGGTACGACGCATAAGCAGGCAGAAAACCGTCCGTATCGCCGGAATACGGCAAGCGATCACGATAAGCGGCAGCGGCCACGGCCAGATGCGTCCCCATTCGCAGCACATCGTTGAATTGCGCCCCAACGGAATTCTTCAGCCAGTCTTGCGCCAGAAATCGCGGCTCGTTGTTCACGTCATTGCCGATCAGCACACCCGCGTTTACATCGCGAAACGCCGGCGACATGTTGCTGTCGAGGTTGGCCAGAACGCCGGGGCTGAGCACCGGCAACTCCGCCAGCACACTCCACGGCGCGGTGTTGATGTTGATCCGGCTGGGGATGTTCAGCGGATCCATGCGATCCGACGTGTCGCCATCGCGGTTCGGATCGTTCACATTCAGCGTCGTGAAGTAATCAAACACCAGCAGGCCCCACGGAATGCGGCCCGCAAACTTGTCGTCGAAATGCGAGTCGATCACAGCAGTTTGACGCGCGCTGTGGTTGTCGAATACAGGCATGTGACCGAAATCGGCCGGATAATTCGCCAGCGACAATCCGGCGGACGGGTCGTTCCACACCTTTTCAACCACCTGGCTCATCACGGGATTGCCGCTGACCGGTAAACCGGTTGAGGAATCGACGGTTCCGATATGGCTGTAGCGCGGGACAAACAACAGAAAGCCCGGCGTCGGGAACGTGGTCGGGCGGCGCGTGCCATGAATGGTGCGGAAACCCGGAATCTGTGCCGTGCCGTCGCCCTCGTCGCGAATGCGGTTCATGACGTACAAAGGCGTAAACGGCGCACTCTGAACTGTGGACGGCGCCGGCAAGCCAAGGTCCGTCGTGCCCGGCGCTTGACCGCGCACGTCAACATCGGTCGTGTCCGCACTGACCATGCGCCAGCGCGCTGCGATTCCCGTTCCGTAGTCGCCGTACACATCCGTCGTTTCGGCCGTGCAATCGCGATACGTGTCGATGTAGCGTTCGACATTCGCCGTCCAGCCGCCCGGAATGTCCACGGTGAACTCATCGACCTTAAAGGGCGCGCCATTGGCCGACTTGCGCCAAAGCTTGACGCGCAAATTCATCGGCGTTGAAGCGCCTTCCATGATCCGCGGAACGCGAATCGAATTGCCATTGCCGACCGGATCGAAATGGGAGTTATTGCCGGTCTGCACCGCGAACGCCGCAAAACTTCGGCCGGCAAGGAAGTTGTTTGACTGCGGGCGCTCGAATCGCACGCGATCATCGAGAATCGCCGCCAGCGACAGCGGCACGCCGCTTTCGTAGTCGTCGTTGATGCTGATGAAATACTGCGACATCGGCAACGCGTGCTCATCGTTGGTCAGGTCGGTCGGATCATTGGGATTGTAAATCTCGACGCCCAGCGCAACCTGATAGCTGGATGTGTTCTGCCCCGGTTCGTTGTACGCAATCACCTGCGTAATGAACGGCTGCGGCGCGTAGCCGACATAGGTCACCGGATTGGCGCCGCCCGGCGGCGCATCGGTGGCGTAGACCACATCGGTGTAGCCGCCGAGTAGCTTGATGCTCGGCTCTGACGCCGCCACGGTGTTCACCGACATCATATACGCCTGCTCACGACGGCGCTCATCATTGTTGGATGCGCTCGTTCCCGTGTCCGGAAATCCCTGGTAGTCGCGAATCATCTCGTAGTAGTACGTCGCCAGTCGGCGCACGATCGCGGGACCGTTGATCGGATTGCTCGTTGACAGTGGATCGACGTTATACGAGCCATCCGCGCGAAACGCACGATTAATCAGGCCGAGGTCGAATTTCGTCGTGCCCGCCGGCAGCTTCAGATCAACGTTTGGATCCGTCGCGACAACCTTGCCGAAGCGAATCAGGTCGTCGCTGTTACTCACCGTCGTCATCAAATGCCGAACGTCATACACCGCCGTCGAAGCGTTGGCTGCGTTGTACTGCGGCTCTTTGAAGATCGCCGTGGAGTACGCCTGCCAGTCGCGAGCGGTTTGAGCCGTCGGTATCGACCCGCCGCGAATGAACGAAAACCGCTGCCAGCTTTCCTGGCGCTGAATGCCTTGCGCGGTCGCGAGCGTCGGGGCAAACGTGCGCGGCCAGGTCGTTTCGAGCGTTTCCATCACTTCGGGTGCGGTGAACGGCACATTGCTGCCGATCGGTCGCCACGTCGGCAACAAAAATCGGCGACGAAGCAGCGGCTCGATCGCGGACGAATTCGATGCGATTCTGTCGTAGAGCGTTCGCACGCTCGGGTCGAGCTGCCCCAGGCTCGTGCCGCTGTCGGATTTCAACTGAAGGAACATGCCCGCCACAAAGCGGCGGTTCCAGACATTCACAAAACCGTTCGATGAATTGCCGGCGTCGCCGACCGAATCCAGCGCCAGCATGCCGCCATGCGAAACCACGCGTGCCGCCACGTCGTACTTGCGCGATCGCTCGAACTCGCGCCACAGCGCGACCGTCGGGTTCAGCGGACCGGCCTGAAATTGCGGCGGGAAATACGCGCTATCCGGCACGCGCACCGAGCGCCCCGCCAGCGCGTTGGCGATTTCGATGCCAAGCCGCATGCCGAGAAAGTCGGCGTCGGGGATGCCGTCGCCATCCGCATCGAGAAACGGCCGGCGCGAGTTGCCGCCGAGGTCGTTGATATCGACCGACCCATCCTCATTGGCATCCCACATGAGCTGCGCAAGATACGGCGACGTATTGACGTTTGCCGACGATTCGCCCAGCGTCGTCACCGCCGGAAAACGAAAGTGCGTCAGATTTCCGTAACTCGAATTCTGAGCCAGGCCACCATAACGCGGGTCGCCGGGATCAATTCCCTCAACGTCGAACACGGGTTCGAGCGAAGCCAGATACCGCGACGCGCCCGCACCCGGAATATTCTCAAAGTTGTATGGCTTCGTGGCGTCGAAATTCCCCAGAACCTCGCCGTCGCTGTTGGTGATTTCCTCCCGAACGTACGAACGAAGCAGATCGTTCAACGCATCGACAACCCGGCGAGCCTCGCGTCGGCTGTCGACCTGTTGCAGCGTCAAACGCTCAAACCGCGCCAGCGTCAGATAGGCCGTGATGATCACGAACAGCATCGCGAGCATGCCCACGACCATCAGCAGCACCGTCGCCCGACGGCGCGATGCGAACACCGGCCGGAATCGCGCGGCGAACGCGCGAATCGTGCGGGCCGGTCGGTTGTTCGATTTTTGAATCCCAGGCATCTTGTGGCTCATTGTGTTTAGCTACTTGTTCGACCGCAAGATTATGCACGATGAGTCAACGTTCCCAAGTTTCCGGGAACTGGCGCAAACGCCTGACAACACCGTGCTTACGTTCGTCGGTACCGACCACGTTCAGCCCGGAGACCGAAAAAAGCGGCCAGTGCCGCCAAATCGTAGCCGATTTTTCGACGCCGCGAAAAAGAAATTTACAAGTGACAGGCGGCGACGTGAGCTTGTCCGAACTCCGCAATCACCCGCGGTTATGGGAACCGGTGAATGATGGTCCGCACCAGCGGTTCCGGCAGTCGCCCCTTCGGATCGAACGCCCGAACCGTGATCCGGATCGCATACGGCCACATGCGAATGCGGCGATTGGCAACCGTGTCTTCGTCGCCGGTGTTCGGAACGTTGTCCGGCCCGTCGGGATCCACGAGCGAAAACGTATCGATGCGGTTGTTTGAAAAAGTACCCGACGGCGTTTGCTGGGCGATTACCGCGCGGTTCGCATCGGTGTCCGGAACGAAGACACAAAAATCGCCGTCCTTCGCCTCGGCCCAGCGCTGCGAAGCGCTGCCGATCGAATTCGGATTGTCCGGACTGTTGAGCGCGTCTTCCGGCATCAGAAACTCGACCTGGAACCAGGCGCAGCCCGGCAACAGATGCAAACCCAGATTCGAGCGCAAATCAACCGGCGGCTCGCGCAGAATCGTCGCGACGTGAAAATCATTCCGACCGTTCGGATGATAAAGAATATTCTCAACCAACTGCCGCGGTGCGGAGTCGAACAGATAAGGCCGGGAGTTTACCGCCGCATAGGTGCTCAATCCGGCCGGGCCCAGAAAGGCATCGAGCGAGAAGAAGCGGGCCACATCCGCGGCATAGCGGTCGTCAGACGGATAGCAGCGCGTCAGCGCGTCCCAACTGACCGTGTCGCCGACGGAAAAGAAATCAAAGAAATTCGACGCCTGAGCCGGGCTCGGCGGAGACTGCATGTCGAACAACGTCACGCGCCGCGCGAGATGCCACTGTGAAAGGGGTATCTGGCTCGCCGTTTGCCGGCGGTCGTTGCTGTTAATGTGACGCAGCGCGTTGGTCCATTGCGCCTGACCGCTGGGTTGCTGCGTCGCGTAATCGCCGTAGCTCGCGTGGCCGTAAACCACCTGGATCGGCGCAGTGCGAGCGCCGTTGCGGAACTGCTCCTGCACCGACTGGTCATTTGGCGGCGCGTTCTCGGGCCGAAACGCCGGTGCCTGCGACTGCGACGGGCGATTCGTGAAGAACATGAGAATGTCAGCCCGCGGATCGCTGTATTGCGTCACCGTCGGGTCGCTCTGCTGCGCGAAGCTGGGATCAAAACCCGCCTGTACGCTGTCCGGGTCGCCGACCAGCACCCGCCACACCTTGCCCGCCTGACGCTCGTCCTCGTTGAGAGCGGCCTTTTGCGTGCGCCCGACAACCACGAGCGCGCTGTTCGCCGGATCGATGTATCGGAGATCATCCTCAAGCTGCAACGTGAATTGTCGAACCCAGTTGTTTACCTCCGCATACGCCGCGGCCTGCCGCGTCGTGCGCGTCGTCACCGCGAACGCCGTAACGACGATCGTCAGCGCGATGGCAATCACAAAGAGCGAGATCAGCATCTCGACCAGCGTGAATGCCGCGCTCGCCGCCGCCGGAGAGCGAGCCGCGCTCGCGGAGCACGAGCAAGTCACCGAACAAACCAATCGCTTGGGCATGAACCTTCTCGTCATTACGGTGCGTCAAATTGCGGCAAGCGCACATATCGCCGCGAGACGCCGATCACGCACGTGCGCGAGTCGAAGATCGGATTATTCGCTGAATCGCGCTCGACATGCGCCGGTGGAATCACCCAGATCGGCCAGGCGATGGCGTTGTCATCCGGAGCGCCCGCTGCCAAAGCCAGCCACGGATACACGCCGTTGTTGTCAACCACGATCGTGGTGTCATCCGGGCGCTCGGTGACCGTGAATATCGGCAGCGCGTGTGGATCATAGGGTGCGAAGCCCGCGTTCTGCGGCAACAACGGTTGAAAATGATTCGGCATCACGTCATTGCGCGCGGGGATGAACACACTCCCGATGGGCAAAAGACGCCCAACCGCCGGCTTGCACTTGAAAATCAGCTGCGCCCGCGGAGCGACGTTCGGATCCGGAATTCGCGGGTTTTCACCAGTACCGGTGTAGGTCATGATCGCGGGCCGCGGCAGCGCATCGCTACGGCTCGAATCGAACGACACCAGCCACGGAACGGGCGCGACTCGATCCAACCCCGACGGAGTCGCCACGTTCTCGGCGGCCGGGTCATCAAACGACGACGGGATCTTCTGAAGCGCGAAGCGGTGCCGCTCGCTCGGCCGGCGGACCACCACTACGATGATTTCGTACAAATGCGGATCGCCCGCAATATCGTCAGCCGTGCCCGGCGTGGCGTCCGCGCCCGGCTGGTCATAACTGACGCGGCGATAGAAGGCCGTCCACAAAACCTGACGCGTCACCGCCTGCACAAGCTCCGCGTTGGAAACCGCCGGCGAGTTGTACCATCCCGATGGATTGCTCAGCCAATCCGCCGGAAAGCGACGCTGAGGATTCTGGAGCGGCGGATATGCACGCGACACAATCGACAAAGCCACTTCCGCGTCCGTGATGGCCCCGGCGAACAGGCGGTAGTCAATTTCCAACGAATTATTCGGCGTAATGCTGTAGCGCGAGAGCCAATTGGTGATGAGTTTCTCGCCTTCGGTGTCATAAACTGCCGTATACGCGCCGCCCGAACGCCTCGGCTCCAGATTCGAAATCACCATCGGCCGCACTTTGACGAGCGGTTCATAGTTCGGCAGATAGTTCGTGCCATCGTTCGGCCGAAAGATGGGATTCATCGTGTCCAGGTTGTAGGTGACGGTGGCGCCGAGCTCCCAGAGCTGGAGATATTGCTCGATCGTGTCCAGCGCATATTCCCCCGCCACTTCCGCGTTCGACAGATTCACCGATTCCTGCGTATAGGACAGCCCGACCGGCAGCGCCGCCGCGATGATGAGCAGGCCCAGCGCCAAAATCACCAGCGCGATCATCAATTCCGGCAGGCTGAACGCCGCGCGGAGCGCCAACGACGAACGCCGCGCGATCAACGCTGAACGCGCGCCCGACGCCGCGCCATCGCTTACAGCGCTCGATGCTCCCGTCCTCTTTTCGACCCTATACATTTCTGCATTTCGCGTTCTGCATTTTCTGCCAAGTCCATCCCATACCATGGCATTCCTCGCTTACTCGGCAGTCCCCAGCACGAGACCGCCGCCATAACGATGCACAAAATACGCCCGGCCGTGAGCACGCAGAATTCTCTGCCGGTCTTCGGGCGCGGCCGTGTCGCCCAGCGCGGCGAACGGCTCACGTCGATAGACCACCACACCGGCCGAGGTGTAACGATCGTAAAAGACCTGCGACGATCCGGTCTGGCCGTTGTCGTCGACTTCCAGCCCGCGCAGCGCCGTGTCGGGATACTCCATCGGCACGTAGCCGCGCAGCCGCACGCGTTCGCGTTGCGACTTCAAACCCGACTGCGGATCGAATGCGATTACGAAATCGTCCGCGCTCATCATGCGATCCGACGAACCGGGGCTGGTCGATCGAGCGCTCAGGTCAAACCGCCCGCGCCGCCCCGTCAGCGCATCCATGTCCGTGGGCATGTTGTTATGCTCGCGATTGCTGGTCGAATCCCGCCACGCCTCGACCGGCGCTGCCCAGATATCCGGCGGCAACTGGATCGACTCGCTGCTCGGGCGGCGCTGAAACTGCTCGCGAAGCTGCAAATTGAAGCTGCCCGAAACCTCGCGGTCAGTCGCCGTCACCCATGAATAGCTCACGATGTGCTGCCGACTCGTCGCGGCCTGGGGATCCTGACCCTCCGTAAAATCCCACGCGCCGGGCATGAACCGCACCGCCGTAAGCTGGCGATCCGCCTGCGACGCATAGTACGCGCGAGTCAATACGCCATTCACCGTCTGCACCGCGGCCAGCAGCTTTGATTCGCCCGTCATGTTATTCAGCGCGGGAACCGCGAACGCCAGCACCAGGCCGATGACGGCGATCACGACCACCAGCTCGACCAGCGTGAAGCCGATCGGCGCGCTCGTGCGTCGCGCTGCGCGAGAGAATGACAAGTTTGAATTCGAATCAAGCATTTCTTTTCCGTCAATCCAGCGCGGGCACATACTCGTAATCTTCTTCTTCGCCGCCATTCACCGACGGCGCGCCCTTCGCGCGAATCCAGCCGCCGTTGTCGCCGCGATTCCAATTCTGCAGCGCGCCGTTCGCATCCATCTTCGCGGCCGGCTCTGGCATCGGCACGCTGTAGATATCGCCGCCCGAATGCTCACTGCCGGCGTCATATGCGTCGCGGTCCATGCCGTGCGAACGAAGCACCGCGATGCGATCAACCACGCGCCAGCCGTTCGGATTGTTGGCGTCGTCGCGCGGATAGCGTTCGAGCTTCACGTACAGCATGTAATCCAGCGGAACGCCCCACGCGTCGTGAATGCCCAACACGTCAATCGCCCCGTTGGGCGTCGCGCCGATGTTGAATCCCGCGCCGGTCGGGTTCACCATTTCAGGTTGCAAAGGCCGCGTCAGCGGCTTCAACGCGTTGCGCGGAATCTGATCCAGCGATCGAGCGCTGAACACACGCAGATACGTGTACAACGCACGATTGTCATCGTTCGCCTTGGGGTCGTTCGTGTCGATTCGCACGACATTGCCCTGCGCCACGCTCGGGTTTGGCCGCAAATCCCACCAAAGCCGGTCAGACAGCGTGGCCGGACGGTTCTGCGAAGCGTTCAGATAGTTCTGCTCGACGACCGTGCGAGCGCTGAGCGAGCCGGAGTTGCTTCCGCCGGCGAGTTGATACGGCGGGAGATCGCCAAACGTCGGCTCGATCGAAATCGACGCCGAGGAGGTCACCTCTACGCGGCGAATGCCATATGTATTCCGCAGCGGCCGCTCAGCCGCAAATTGCTCGATCGCGAGCGTCGTGCCACGCATGATCGCCAGCGTATTGGCCTTCTTCTGCTGATGGACGCCCTTCGATGCGATCGTCAGCACCAGCGTCGTAATCAGCCCGATGATCAGAATCGCGACCAGCAGTTCGATGAGCGTGAACGCGGCAACACGATTCGGGCCGGGAACAATTCCGCCGCTTCGCTTCGCAATCTGCGTTTGGCGTAAGACGTGTCTCACATTGTTCCCTTGTACCTTTGTTTCCTTGTTTCGCTCTTAGGGAGCCTAACAAAGCACATCATTGAGCTTTCAAGCAACCGCTCCATTACGGTCGCGGCTCTGTTTTGTGAGGCGCTCTTAAAGGCCGTTCGGCTCGAAATTCGTCACGTCGTCGCCCGTTCCATAGACCCCGTCAAACCCGGGGCTGATCAACAAAAACGTGTCTGCGTTTTGCGGAGCGTTCTTGGCGTTGACGTTCGGATCGCGAATGTACGCGGCAAAACCGTATTGCTGCTGATCGATGTTGCCGGTGATCGGCGCGTAGTTCTGGCCGCCCGTCCACGTGAGCTTGTGCGCCGCCGCGCCGGCCTTCAACTTGAGCGGGCTGCTGCCCTGAAGCAACGCCGCGTTGTCTTGAAAGTGATACCGGCCGCGCTGCGCCGAGTTGTTGCTGTTGATGCCGCGCGGATCGCGATCGGCGATATTGGGCCCGGCCGGGTCTGCACGGAAATACAGGATCGGAAATCCGAACGAATCCAGGAACATCGGATACGGCCGATTCAGCGGAGCAGTGGGGCCGACGGCTCGACGCTCCGCATCGATGTCGAACTGGCCATTCTGCTGGTTGTATTGCGTCATCTTCACTTTCTGAATATCTACGTATGGCCCGGACCGCGAATGAACCGGCTGGCCGCCGCGCGTCGCGTCGCTCACAGGATAGAGCGCATATGCCCGACTGCTGCTCGGCTGCGAGTTATCGAAGTCCGCGCCGGTATCGAGCGACCACAGACCATTCGGATTGCTATTTCCGCTGCGAAACGGCTTGAATCCCGGACAGCCGAGGCGGTCCGCGCCCGCCAGCGCCCAAACCAACAGTCCCGCGCCGCCCATGTCAACCTGATTACTGAACGACGGACGCCGATTACGGTTCGGAAGGTTGTAGTACGGGTCTTCGACGGTCCGCTGCGATCCAACGCCGCCTGTCGGATTGTTGTCCGACACCGACGGCGGATACGCCCCGCCGATCCGCCCATCGGCCTTGAACATTTCCAGCCCCGTGCTCAGCGACGAAATCGTGCTCTTGGTCGCCGCATTGTTAGCATTCTTGCGCACCGCGTTCACCGACGGTACAAGGATGCTGATGAGCAGGCCGATGATGATCACCACCGCCAGCAATTCGACGAGTGTGAATCCGCGGGTGATGCGGCCGTGTGAATGGGTCATGGTTGCGTTCCTGTGAAACACCGCTTCCTTACGGGCGCGGCTCTGTTCAAATTCTTCGGTTCATATTCCTACTTCGACGCCGCATTCGAGATATCGTCGTGCGTTCCCCAGATCGCGTCCGGACCGGGCGAGAGCAAAATGAACGTATCCGGGTTGCGCGGCCAAACCTTGCCCTGCGTCGCGCCTTGTCGCGTAGCCTCGAAAGTTTGCAGGTTGAAGAACGCGTGCGCGAACGTGTCGCCGGCCGGCTGCTCGTTCGGCTGCGTCGGGTTCCACCCAAGCTCCTTGATCTTGTGAGGCAGGCCGCCGCCAAGATCCCAACCATCTTCGTTAGCCGCGGTGTTCACTCCGTTCGCCGCCGTCGTGCCGGTGAACTGAATATTGTCAGACTGGTCGTAACGGCCCATGACGAGGGTATTGCGCGTGCCGGTCGAGAACGGCCGCTCAGCCCCGTCGTTCGCCGCGTAATAAAGCACCGGGAATCCGAACGAGTCGACGAAGAACGGCAGCTTGCTGTTGTTCCACACCGACGTGCCCGCCGTCAGGCTGGCTGGAGCCGCCCCGCCAGGGGCGAACTCGGTTTGATATGTTTCCGGCGTGGCGACATCGCGAGCGCCAGGCTCCATATATGTTGCGTTTCGTGCGTAGTTCTTGGCCGGCGTCAGCGCGTACCAATCGAGCCAATCCTGCTCGTTGATTACGCCGTCGCCGCTGCCGCCGCTGCCGGTGGGCTTGTCGTTGATGAGCGTCGTCTTAACGAAACCCTTGCGGTCGGCCCCCAGCATTTGCATGCCGAGCCACTGCGCCCCGCTCAGAAACGGCGTGCCCGACGACGACTGGTTTTCGAACGGCGTGCGGCCGTTGGACTGCGGATAGCGGTCATTGTCGTTGCGAAACATCTCGATGGCCTTGCCCAGCGAGCTGAACATCGCCGTCGTCTTGGTCGCCTTCGCCTGTGTGCGAGCGGCCGAAAGCGACGGGATCAGAATCCCGATCAGCAGCGAGATGATCGCGATGACGGTGAGCAGCTCGACGAGCGTAAAGCCGGCTTTGCCGCGATTGATTGTTCTCATGGCCGTGTCCTTGTCTTGCGGCCCGCACGCGGCGGGGCCGGCTGTCTTACTGCTGCGTAAGCGACTGAATCAGGTTGATCATTGGCATATAGAGGGCGATGACGATGAAGCCGACAATGCCGCCCAGCACGATGACCATGACCGGTTCGAGCAGGCTGACGAGCGAATCGACCAGCGTGTCGACTTCGTCATCATAATTGTCAGCGACCTTCATCAACATTTTGTCGAGCTCGCCGGTTTCCTCGCCGACGTCAACCATGTTCACCACGATCGAATCGACCGTCTTCGAGGCGCGCAGCGGATTGGCGAACGAATCGCCCTCGCGAATCGCGTCGCGCACCTTGCCGAGCATGCGCGAGTAAATCTCGTTGCCCGTCGTTTCCTTCGTGATGTTCATCGCCTCCAGAATCGGCACACCCGCCGAAATCAGCGTGCCCAGCGTGCGCGTGAAACGCGCGATCGTGGACTTGGCGATGATCATGCCCATCACGGGCACCTTTAACTTGATCGTATCCAGCACCACGCGCCCGATCTCCGCCTGACGAATGAGCTTCAGCGTCAACACCAGCAAAACCGGCGTCAGCAGAATCACCAGCCAGCCCGGAGGCGAGCCGTTCAGCAGCCAGTTTGAGACCGATATGAGAAACTCGGTCATCGCCGGCAGCTTCGCGCCGAAGTCCTTGAAAATGTCGCGGAACTTCGGCACAAGAAAGATGATGATCAGCAGCGTGATGGCCGACGCGATCGTAATGACCACCGTCGGATAGATCATCGCGCCGATGACTTTTCTCTTGAGACGCTGGGCCTTTTCCATGAACTCGGCCAAACGCTGCAAAATGACGTCGAGCACGCCGCCCGCCTCGCCGGCGGCCACCATATTCGTGTAAAGGCGATCAAAGGCCTTGGGATGGCGAGCCATTGCTTCGGAAAGTGTCGAGCCGCCTTCGACATCCTCGCAAACCTGCTTGAGCGAGTTGCGCAGCATGCCGGGCTTTTGCTGCTGTTCGAGGATGCGCAGCGAGCGAAGAATCGGCAGGCCGGCGTCCTGAAGCGTCGAAAGCTGCCGCGTGAACTGCGTCAGGATCTTGATCGACACCCACCCAAAGCCTGTGCCCGCGGCCTTGCGTTTGGCCCCGCCGGCGGCTTCTTTCTGAAGCGCGAGCTTCTTTTTGTCAACTTTTTCGTTGACTTTCGTCGGGAAATACCGAAGACCGCGGACTTTTGCGACAGCTTCTTCCTTGGAAGGAGCCTCAACCTCGCCGCGGACTTCCTGACCCGTTTCGTTCAGCGCTTCATACGTGAAGAGCGGCATGCGCTAACTCCCTGTCGAACATGAACTTGCCGCATTACAGCACGGCTTCATCCGGCGATTCGCCGCCGCGCGGCACGCGCGCGACACGAACCTGACAATTATGGGCATCCCCAAGTGGCCGAAAACGCGCCAAGCACGAGGAATTTTTCGCAACTTAGCTCGAAGCTCGGCCGATCGACGCGAAACAGGCCCAATAACCTAGCCCATTCGCGAGAACGCCCAAACTGTCATCGGTCAGCAACCGCGTCCGCCCAAACGCTCGCCGCTCTTCGGCCGGCCGCCGCCCGGAGGCTCTGCAGCAAGCTACCGGTCGGCAATGGTCGGTCCGAAGGGGGACGCGGTCGACCACGCCATACGATCAGTCACCCAGCGGAC
The DNA here is from genome assembly GCA_016795025.1 of Phycisphaerales bacterium. Taxonomy (GTDB): domain Bacteria; phylum Planctomycetota; class Phycisphaerae; order UBA1845; family Fen-1342; genus JAEUIR01. The sequence goes on along the minus strand of JAEUIR010000029.1, from coordinate 6,257 downwards.
AATTGTTCCAAAATTCATCAATCAAAACTGATCAGCTCGACATCAAAAATCAGCCACGCATTCGGCGGAATCGGCCCGCCCGGCGTGCCGCGCGCCCCATAGCCCATATCCGGCGGAATCAGGAATTTGCGCTTCTCGCCGGCCTTCATCATCGCCACGCCTTCCGTCCATCCGCGAATAACCTGGTTCAGCGCGAACGTAGCCGGTTGCCCGCGATCGACCGAGCTGTCGAACTTTTTCCCGTCGGTGAGCCAACCGGTGTAATTCACGGTGACTTGGCTGGTCTTTTGCGGTGACGCGCCGCTGCCTTCTTTGAGCACAACCCACATCAGCCCGGTCGGAGCCTTCTCCATTTTCTTGCCGGTTTCTTTTTCGATTTGCGCGATCGTCGCGTCCACTGCCTTCATTTTGTCTGCCTCCGCGGCGGCGGCGGTGGCCTTCGCGGATTCTTCCGCGGCCTTTACGCGCTCGTCAGCCTTCTTGGCGTCCCAGCCGCTAACCACCTTCACCGACTTGATGATGATCGGCTCGACCGGAACGACCGGACCGCCGGGATACTTGTCGTTGCGCTCCACTTTGGCGGTGCGAATCTTCTCCACCACATCCATGCCTTCGGTGACCTTGCCGAATCCGCAATACGCCGCGCCGTCGCCCTGCGGCTGATCCAGCCGCGTGTTATCAACGACATTGATAAAAAACTGTGCCGTCGCCGAGTTGGCGCTGTTTGGCGCAGGCGGACCGAGCCGGGCCATCGCAATCACGCCCTTCGCGTTCTTCAATCCGGTGCGCCATTCGTTCGTGATCGGCTCGCGCAGGCCCTGCTTCTTCTCGTCGATCGTGGCCGTATACCCGCCGCCCTGAACCATAAAGTCCGGGATCACGCGATGAAAAATGGTCTCGTTATAAAACCCGGCTTCGGCGTATTGGATGAAATTCTTAACCGTGATCGGCGCTTTTTCCGCGTCGAGTTCGAGCGTGATCGTGCCTAGCGAGGTTTCCATCTTCACGATCGGGTGCAATCCGTCAGCCGCACCGCCGGCCGGCACGGCCGCCGGTTTGGTTTCCTGCGACATCGCCGCCCAGGAGCAGCCAATCGCCAACACCGCGATCATCAAACAAGGGGAGCAACTTGTCATTCGCATCTGCCTCAAATAAAGAAAATCACACCGCCGCCGACGGCCACATCAGGCCGGCGGCGGCGCTGCAAGCGTCCAATCAAGTCAGTATACGTCAGACACCCGGCCGCGCACAGTCATCGCGCGCCGCATTGCGATCTGAATCGCTGCGCGCGAATGACTACCCCGACTCGGACGGTTCCGCGGCGGCGTACCGGAGCACCGGTGCGCCCCAATGAGCCGGATGGTTCCGCAACCGTGCACCGGTGCGGCCAGCGCGTGCTTGCGAACACCGTCGCGAGCGAAGATTGAACGCGGACCTCGGAGAGTCTTCACTTGTCGAACGCCGAGTTTTTTCGACGCGTCGGTGAGCTGTTTCGGGCGGCGATTGCATGGCCGACAGCGAGAGTAAATCCGCGCTCTATTTCCTCGTTGTCAAGCCTGTGCGTTTCATGGGCAACTTGTTTCCGGATTTACGAGTGTCGAGCGTGGCGCTGATTCGACCCAAGTCCGACGGCCTGCGGTCGGATTTCTTGGTGTTCTGGCTCAATCACCCGGACACATATCGGTCTGTCATCGAATCGCAGACCGGCTGCGCCATTCAGTGAATGGTCCTTGATCAAATTCGGAACATGGAAATCCCACTGCCGCCGCTTGCGGAGCAGGAGCGAATTGCGCGGGAGCTGACGGCGGCGATGGAGGCGGTGGAGCGCCGCGCCGCCGCCGAGGTTCTCCCCGCCGCGTAGGCAGTGGGTCCGTTTGGGTAGCATCGGCGTCTCGCCGGTGCGAAATCGTTAGAACGCACCGCCTGGAAGGCGATGCTCCCCTACCTCAAACCCAAACTGACCCACTACCGCCGCGTACCTCCGCGAGGTCTTCGACGGGCCGCAGGCCCAGGCGTGGCCGAGGGTCCGGCTGGGCAACATCGCGCCGGTGCAAACCGGGTTCGCCTTCAAGAGTGGTTGGTTCGCGGACGGAGGGTTGCGCATTCTCCGAAACGCGAACATTCACCAGGGATTCATTGATTGGGCCGATGTAGTTCGTATTTCGGAGGCGATGAACGATCGTTTCGAGTCCTTTGAGCTTGAGGGAGGAGACATCGTGCTTACCCTCGACCGCCCCTTGGTCGCTGATGGTCTAAAAGTCTGCCGCATCGGCGAGCGAGACCTTCCATCGTTGTTGAACCAACGGGTTAGGCGATTCAACGTCGATGTGTCGCTCGTCGATGCCGAATACTTGTAGCGTTTGTTCGCTCCGGTTCGTTCATTGACGCAATTCAGGGCCACGATCAGAGTCTCGGCGTTCCACACATCTCATCTGCGCAGGTCGAACGAGAGTCGAATTGCCACTACCATCGCTCCTAGACCAGCGGCGCATCGCTGCCGCGCTCTCGCGCCGCCTCGGCGAAGCCGACAAGTTGATCGCCCGCCTGCGCGACGAACTCAAACTCATCGACGCCCTGCCGGCGCCGCTACTCCGCCTGACGTTCCGCGTCGACGGCGCGACGACCGGAGGAGACTGAATGCCCGCGACGAAGGTCACGATGGTTCACACGTTCAAGGTCGAGCTGCCCGGCAACAAACGCATCTGGCGGCGGATCGCCGTCGGCGGCAACCAGACGCTCGACCACCTGCACAAGGCGATCTTCAAGGCCTTCGACCGATTCGACGAGCACCTGTACTCGTTCTACGTCGCCAAGCCCGGCCGCGCGGCGCTGCGCGACGCCGACGAATACTCGCACCCCGGCGCGCTGGGCGGACCGTTCGACGACGGCCGCCGCGGCAACGCGAAGAAAACGCGGCTCGACGACCTGGGCTTACAGGTCGGCCAGCGGCTCTACTACCTGTTCGACTTCGGCGACCAGTGGTGGCACGAAATCACGGTCGAGCAGACCGACGGCGAACCGCAGCCCGGCCGCTACCCGCGCATGCTCGAATCCCGCGGCGACTCGCCGGAGCAGTACGCGGAGGCGGAGGCGGATGAATAGGCGGCTTTGAAAGGCGCTTTCAAAGTCGCCGGAGCTTTGAAAAAAATCGGCCGGATATTTACAAAGCGATCGGCGTTCTGTAAACTCCTTTCGGAGCGCCTAAAGCATGGACCCGAAAAGCTTTGTGACCAACCTAGCCGGCGACGTCCGCAAGACGGCTAC
>JAEUIR010000029.1:0-2983 GCA_016795025.1 Phycisphaerales bacterium | reverse complement strand
AAGCGGGCGGTGGTGTTCTCGATCGCCGCGGTGGTCGGTCTGCACCTGCTCGGGCTGGGCCCGCTGCTGGCCGTGCTCGGCGGGGTCGCCGGCGGGGTGACCCTGCACCGGTCGCTGCCGCCGAAGCTCGAATACACGCCGGAGCTGACGCTGCTGCTGTCGCAGGCGGATGCGGCGCTAAGCGAGCTCTCGGGACTGGGGCGCTACCTGCCAAATCCCGATCTGCTCATCGCGCCGTACGTGAAGCGCGAAGCGGTCGCGTCAAGCCGCATCGAGGGCACGCAGGCCGATCTTTCGGACTTGCTGCTGGACGAAATCGAGCCGAAGCGCACGCCGCCGGGCAGCGACGTGCTCGAAGTGCGAAACTACGTCGCGGCCCTGAACCGCGGGTTGAGACAGCTCAGCAAGCTGCCGCTGGTGGGGCGACTGGTGCGCGATCTGCACAAAGTGCTGATGCAAGGCGTGCGCGGCCAGGAGCGCACTCCGGGAGAATTTCGACGCACGCCGAACTGGATCGGGCCGCCGGGCTCGACGCTGATGACGGCGACGTACGTGCCGCCGCCGCCCGACCCGGAGATGCAAGAATGCCTGAAGCACTGGGAGGTGTTCGTCAACCAGCGCGGCACGATGCCTGAACTGGTCCAGTGCGCGCTGATCCACGAGCACTTCGAGGCGATTCATCCGTTCCTGGACGGCAACGGGCGCATCGGCCGATTGCTCATCACGCTGTTCCTGATCGAGCGCGAACGGCTGAGCAAGCCGCTGCTCTACCTTTCGAGCTACATCGAGCAGAACAAGGCGGCGTACTACGAGTCGCTTCAGCGGATTCGCACGCACGGTGACTGGCCCGCGTGGCTGCGGTACTTCCTGGCCGCGGTGCGCGACACCGGGCGCAGCGCGATTGAGCAGAGTCAGTCAATCCTGAAGCTCCGCGACGATTTCCGCGGCAAGCTGGCGAAGCAGCACCGCGCGCTGACGCTGTTGGATGAGCTGTTCATCAACCCGTACACGACGGTGGCACGCGCCCGCGACCAGCTCGGCGTCACCGCCCCGACGGCACAAAAGACGATTGCCATCCTTGAAAAAGCGGGGATGCTCAGCGAAGCGACCGGGGCGAAGTGGGGGCGCGTGTGGCTGGCGCGGCCGATCCTGAAGGCGGTCGAGGCTACGCCACCGATTACCGGTGCGGGAGTGCGCGGATGATGACCGCACCCAATGCTCTCCCCGAGCGGCGTCTCCCAGCCCAGGCGCTGGCGGGCGTAAGCGAGCAGGCGACGAAGAATGGCGGCTTCCTCCTTGAAGGACCGCGCGCACGCCGCGCAAGGATCGAGGCTGCGTCCTTGCGCGCGGGCCGCTACTTCTTCCGCGTGCGCACCCTTTCCCAGTGGATGCGCGAGACCTCTTCCATGAGTTCGCGGGCGTCGTGGTGATTCTGAACCCAGCGGCGCACGAGGGCCTCCCAGTCCTTGGGAATAAAGAGTTGCCGGGTGCGGCCCTTTTCCGAGACGACCAGATAGAGGCTTTGGTGCAATTCCCCGCGCGCACACTTGCAACCGGACTTGCCACAGGCGCGGCCGCGCTGCAGCAAGCTGCCGCGCAACAGGCCTTGCGTATGAATCAACTGCGCCAACCGCGAGCGTGCCCGGCGTTCGACCGGGGCCATGCCGGCGCGTGAGCCGGAGGCTTCCTTGTCTGACATATTATTATTATGTCAGATTCCCAAGAAGAAGTCAAGCCCCACGAATACGAATCTGCTGGCCACCGAGCAGCCCGCACCAAACGTCGGAAAAATCAGAGTCCGTCGCGCGAAATCAAACCCCGGATGCGGAATCGCTGCTCGCGCGTCGCAGCCCTGCGTAAACCGCTCGCTTCCGGCGGTTCAACGGAGAAATTTCTTCCAGTTCGTGCGCCGGAATCGCCCTCAACCATCGCTGTTCTGCCTTGAGCGATTCACCTTGTCCGTTCGGTCTGGCCGGCTGAAAACGGGCGGCGTCATGCGGCCCGAAATTCAAGCTGCCTTCCGCGGTCGAGCCCGAGTCGTGGAATCAGGTCACGTGCATTCGGGCGCGTCGCCGCGAGTGCTCAACACAACCGCTGTTTGCTTTGGAGATTTCACATGTTCTCGGCTCCCATGAATCATTTTCGCGCTTCGGTGTTTCGCCGATTTGTCGCAACTGCATCGTTGATGTTCGGCGCGACTCTTAGTCTCGCCCAGGATTTCAGTCCGATTCGTCAGATCACGCTGCGAAACGACACCGGCGGACCGGTCAACGACCTGCACATCACATACGACGGACGGCCGCCGGGAGGGACGCTTCTGAATCCCGGCGGCCGGCAAAACCGCGGCTATGGCGGCGTGGTCGGCGGCAGCGAGTATCGCGAATGGCCGGATTCTCAGGGTTGGTCGATCGCGAACGGCGGGGTTGCCACGTTGGAGTGGCGCGAGGGCATCACGGCGCGCCGCGCGCGACACGTGGTCGCCGCCGATTGGACGCTGAATGGTGATGTCGTCGGTCCGGCGACGGTGATTCGTGGTCAGGCAAATATCGCGCCGGGCGTGCGACGCGCATCCGCCCAATTCACCAACGATTCGGCCGTTCCGCTGCTCTTTCAGAACATCCGCATGGTGCGAGACAACTCGATCGCAAATTTCACTGAAGAGAGCTTTGATTTGCCGGATGGCTTCGATGTCACCACCGCCCAAAGCGTGATCGTCATGCCGGGCACGGTCGAAGAGGTGCAGTTTGGCGATGTCGGTGAAACCGGCTATCAGTTCGTGAGCGCCGAGATTTCCACGCTGGATGCTCCCGACGTTCGCTACTTGAGCGCTTCGGCTGCAATGATCCCCGAACCCGCCACGCTTGTATGCCTTTTGTTCGCGGGGTTTGCTTTGCTGAGAAAAACGAACCAGCACGCCTCGTGATACTACCTTTGGCCTGACAACCCGTCACGGGGCGGCGCTACGGCTCCCGGCGTCGCCCCG
>JAEUIR010000299.1 GCA_016795025.1 Phycisphaerales bacterium | reverse complement strand
AAGCCCAAGGAGGGGGCCTGGGGGAACCTGCGGAGCTGGTTCCTCCAGATTCAACCCACGAATTCTGCGGAAGAACCTTTTTCGGTGATTCGTGTTCGCCACGAAATCTGACGGGTCGAATACGCGCCGCCGAACATAAACGAGATCAACATGACGGTCGTCACGACGGCTCACCTACATCGTTGCGACTTGGAATAAAAGGTCTATAAATTCAATGTGAAGCCAGTGTTGCGCCTGTTGCGACCGTGCAACGATGCGAGGCGCCGCGCTGCCATCATCCAATCGCGTGAGCGCTGAGTATCGACACGAATTAACAAAATAATTCGAGTCGGCGAGTACGAGTCAATTCTTCTCAAGAGCTTGAGCAATCGTGGCGGAAGGAGAGATGAAGCGCCCAAGAGAAAGTACCGTGTACATGAAGGAGCGGTCATCTGGCCCATGGTGAGATGTTTCGTGAGGCCCGATTAATTCAGCGTCGATTTGCGCGAGTCGCTCGTCAGCCAGTCGGCATCCTAGCGCTCGATGCGTAGATGCGTAAGTCGCAGTAAGTGAAAACGCAGCGGGCGCGGCCATTTCGGCTGCACCCGCTGCGTCTTCTGAATCGGAACATCCTCCGCCTGCGCCGGTGAGAGTAGTTTGCTGGAACCCTTAGCTTAATGTGGGTGGCCCGGATCGTCCCGACTTCGCGCTCTGGGCGTTAATGACGGGCTGGCGACCGCGTGGGCCTCCCAGGGCTCAGCGATATCGGTCCGCGCAAAACTATTATCTCTCGTGTCGAACGCCGCAGGGGCTGATCCAACACTCTCGGCGGACCGCTGCTCGCGTCGAGGACGCACATGCGACCCGCTCGTCATGAGTATATCACCCGCCGCGCGGTTTCGAGTGATTTTTTTTCAAAATGCACGGGAATGTCAGGCGACAACCCGGCCATGAGCGCGATATATTTTCTAACGCAGCGCGCCATGCCGTCCTGGAATCCTCGTTTGCGTCGAGCAAGGACGTTCGACGCCTCCGCCGGTATGCGATCGCGCCAGAAAATCCTCGGTGCTCACAATGACGGCTGCTCGACCCACGGAAGGTGCACGGGCCGTGAACCCACCGGCTCCAAACGAATTTCAATCACGCCGCATTCACATGGTAGGCATCGGCGGCGCGGGAATGTCAGGCCTCGCAGCCATGCTGCTGAGGCACGGAGCGCGCGTCAGCGGGTCCGACGCGCGCATGTCGATTTTGCTGGCCAAGCTCGCGAGCGACGGCGCGAAGATCACGACCCAACAGCGCGCGGAAAGCCTGCCAGTGGATGTCGAACTGGTCGTTGCGACTGCGGCGGTCAGCGACGCGCATCCCGAAATCGCTGAAGCGCTGCGCCGTGGCATCCCTGTCCTGCGATATGCCGAGATGCTGGGCCTGATGATGACGCGGCACCACGGCGTCGCCATCAGCGGAACGCACGGCAAGAGCACAACAACCGCATGGACGGCGTTTGTGCTGCGCGAGGCGGGGCTCGACCCGAGCTTTGTGGTGGGCGCGGGTGTGGCGCAACTCGGCGGCGGCAGCGGCGTAGGCAGCGGGCCGCACTTCATCGCCGAGGCGTGCGAGTTCGCCAAGTCTTTTTTGACGCTGCGGCCGAAGCTCGCGGCGATTTTGAATGTCGAGGCGGATCACCTGGATTATTACCGCGATCTGGACGAGATTCGCGCGGCGTTTGGCGAGTTTGCGGGGCTGGTGCCCCCCAACGGCGTGTTGGTGCTGAACGGCGACGATCCGAATTGCCGTGAGCTCGCCGCAAACGCGGCGGCGCGCGTGGATACGTTCGGAATCGACGGTGATTGCAATTGGAATGCCTGCGGCATCCGCGTGGAGAACGGCTTTCACGCCTTCACAGCGCTGCGCGACGGGCATGAGCTTGGCCGCGTGCGGCTGGGGGTCGCGGGCAGGCACAATGTGATGAACGGCCTGGCGGTGATGGCGCTGGCGACGCATTGTGGCGTGGACTGGCCAACATTGCAGCGCGTGTTGGGTGAGTTCGAAGGCGCGAAACGACGGCTGGAGTTGAAAGGCGCGGTGAATGACGTGCGCGTGGTGGATGATTACGCGCATCACCCCAGCGAGATACGAGCGACACTGGCGGCGGCGCGCGAGCGGTTCGCTCCGCGGCGGCTGTGGTGCGTGTTTCAACCGCATCAATACTCGCGAACGCGGCAACTGTTGGACGAATTTGCGAGTGCTTTTGCGGCGGCTGACGAGGTGGTTGTTCCGCCGATTTTTGCGGCGCGAGACAGCGAGGAGGATCGGCGCGCGGTGTCGGCACAGGCCGTCGCGGAGCGGATTCGCGGCAACGGCCGGAGCGCGCGCCATATCGCCGATTTCGAGAATATCGTTGATTTTCTGGCGTCCGAGGCGCGTCCGGGTGACGTGGTGTTGACGATGGGTGCGGGCAATATCGGGAAGATCGCCGATGACCTGGTGCAGCGGCTTGGAGGCGTTCTGCCGGGCTGACGTGCCGCTGCGTGACTTCACGTGGTATCAGCTTGGCGGACCCGCGCGCTGGTTTGTGACACCGCGGGACGCGGCGGAATTGCGGCTGGCGCTCAATCGACTGCGCGACGCGGGCGTGGCGTGGCGCGTGCTCGGGCGCGGCGCGAATGTGCTGGTGCGCGACACCGGATTCGACGGCGCTGTGATCCACCTATCGAGCGAGCACTTCGCACGTGTTCAGTATGAAGGCGAATCGCTGCTCGCCGGCGCCGGGGCGGATTTCACCAAGCTTGTCAAACAAACATGTAATCGCGGGTTGGGCGGGCTTGAATCGCTGGCGGGCATACCAGGTTTGCTGGGTGGCATTGTTCGCATGAACGCCGGCGGAAAGTATGGCGATGTTTCGCAGGTGGTGCGCGAAGTGGAGATCATGGATGCGACGGGCGAGATGCGCGTGCTGCCCAAGTCAGAAGTTCAATTCGAATATCGCCGAACGAATCTGGCTGGGCAAATCGTGATCGGCGCGCGGCTGGATTTGCACGAGCGGAACCCGGCGGAGCTTGTCGAGCGGTA
>JAEUIR010000298.1 GCA_016795025.1 Phycisphaerales bacterium | reverse complement strand
GCCGTACTGGGATAGACCTTTTCAAGACCGTTGCCGCAGGTGGCGCCGCACGCACCGTCCGCGTTTTCAGAACCGTTTTGCTGAACGGGCAGAGCGACCATTGAGTGTGATTCCGGAACCACCGACCAGCCGTAGCGGAGGACGACCCGCACAAGCAGAGTGGATACGAGATTGTGACGCTAATCGGGAATATCCACAAGCTGTTCGAGCGAGCGCGTGCCGCGAACTTCGGTCACGCCGAGGCGAACCCGGCGGCCGGTCAGTTCGCGCGCGTTTTGAAGAATATACTTCTGCGTGCGATATTCACCGGGCGGAACGTCCCGAAACGTGCGCTCCAAGCGGGGGTGAAGCGGGGCATCGCAACGGCCTTCGAACGAAACGGGACGGCGCGACTGGTTCCGCAAGGTCTGCTCGACCACCAGGTCCGGACCATCCCAATGGGCGGATGCCTGCACCTGAATGTCGCGCAGACCGACTGTCAGCGGTGTCTCGAATTCGAGTCGCGCTTCGGAGGGCGAGCGGAGAATCAGAACCGTTTTGACGATCTCGGTGGTGGCGACCTGGCGCGGCGGAGTGCCGATGGCAAGGGCCCGCTCAAACGTCGAGCCGGACTGTATGGAAAACTCCGTCGTACTCGGCGTAATGCGCCACGCGGGCGGACCGGAGATTTCGAGCCGCCCCGTCAATGTGGTCTCAAATGTATTCGAAAAGCGAATGGTCGGCGTGTTATCCGGTTCGCTGGGGTCGAGGTAATCAGGCGCGATGGAGAAGCTCGCGGCCAGATGCGCGAGCGGAGCTTCGACGCCGTCAACGATCACAGGCATGGGGGACAGCGGCAGGCTCACGCGACCCTGCTCTACGGGAAGAGGAGATTGGTTGCCCCAAAGGTCGATGAGCATCGGAGCGCCGCCGAGATATGCACGGAGCGGCTGTTCGAGCGGCCGATCGCGCCATGTCCAGGCGATCATGACGCCCTCCCGCGGGCGCTCGGGATCGCGAAACACAATGCCGATGCAGTCCTCGTCGAGGTGGATCACTGTGTCGGCGGTTTTTCTCGCGAGGTATGAAATGAGCGTGCGATAGAGCAGGTATTGCTCCGTAGGCTGCCAGGCCAGCGATCCGCCGTCGGCGGACTGCTCAAACGGCGCTGGAAGAAAAATTCGATCCGGCGCGAGAGACCGGGCAAGCACAAAGCGGCGCATCAGATCGGCCAGGCGCATTTCGCGAGACGCTCCGGCGCGAGATTCCTCGATAGTCAGCCAACGGCGGTTTGGCGATGTTTGAGTCAGGAATTCCAAATGCGGCACGAGGCTGCGAGTTGGTACGTATTGGGGGATCAGCACAGACAGCACGTCGCGCGCATCAATCGAACGTTCGGGGTCCAACGTGGGAATCACCAGATCGGGCAGCGTGACGTGTCGTGACAAATAAGCATGCACCGCCTGTCGTCGGTCGGTCGTCCACCGCGTGCCGGATGGGTCGTCGAGCGGGATCGCACCGAGCTGCCAGGTGGCGAGTGATCCGCCGAGTTGCATGAGCGCCGGGCCGAGCAATTCCTGAAATTCATCGGACGATCCGGGCTTAGTTCCACCGGCGATGCGGGCGTCGCGCGACTCGCGGATTTCTTGCGTTTCGTCGAGCACGCCAATGGGCTCGATGCGGCTGCCGACAAAAGTGCGCACAAGCGCCGCGAGATCATGGCCTTGTTTTGTGCGGTCGGAGTCCGGCGCGAGCGGATCGAGGGGAATGTTCACGCGCACCGCGCGGCAGCCGAACTGTGCGGCCAACTCTCGTAAACCGTCGATGTCCGGACCCAGCCAGCGTGCGATGTCGACGCCCACGTCGTGTTCGCCGGCGGCGACGACCGGGAGCGGAGCAAGCACCGCGAACTCAATACTCCGCTCTAGGAGCGATTCGCTTTCGGAAGAGAGAAACAGCCGGCAGCGATACAGACCGGGCGACAGTTCGGGCAGTTTGATACGCGCGCGCGGATCGTCCGGCGCGAGAATGTTTCCTTCGAGCGAATGTACGTCGCGCCCGGACGAGTCCTGAATGAGGACGCGAGCCTCGAGCGATTCGCTGGAAATGTTGCTCAACTCGATTTCGATCGCGATCTCGGAACCGGCGAAGCAAAGCCCGCCCGGGCGGTCGAGCCGCAGCCGGGCCCGCGGCAGACAATAGACCGCCAGATCATCGAACCAGGCAGAGGCGTTGACATCCTCTCGAATGATGCTTTCCGGCCGCGCGGCACTGGCGTCCCAATTGTGAGATTGCAAAATCCATAGCTGCAATCGAAGCGCGGCGGCGTCCTCAAAATCGCCGATGAGCGCCAGTTCGACACGCTGCCAATCGCGCGTGTCGGAAAGCAGCCGGCTGATTGCCTCGCTTCCGGGGATTCGATTTCCAGCGCTATCAACCAGGAACGCGCCGATGAAGGCCCGCGAATATCTCATCGAGTCGCAGCGAACGTAGCCGACAACTTGGTAGTCCGAGCCGGGAACTACGGCGAGGTCTTCGCCGCGATATTCATAACAGACGTTGGCGCCGACGCCGCTGAGCCGCAGACGAAAAGAAGGCGCGGCCGAATAGCCGGTGGATTCGTCGAATTCTCCGCTGGCGTAAGCGGGCAGACCGCGGCCTTCGAGCCGCTGCCAGTACATCGGCGTCTTCTCGAAATTGCCGAGCGGGCGCTCGTTGAAATCGAATTGCCGGATGCTGCGATAGAGATGCAGCACCTCGGACGGCCGGGCGATCGTCTTTGTTTCCGGCGGCGGCTGCGCGTCTGCGGCGATGTTCGCGCAACACAGGATGAGTGCAATCCGCGCAGCGATTGCGCGGGTCGGCGGGCGACGCGTGTGCGAAGCGCGATGCTGACCGGAACGCTCCATATATCGGATATCGGCCCGCACGTTGGCGAGGTTAAGATCGCCCGATCGAACAGCGTCGCAGCCGTTATACGGGTAGCACCGGCATCCTGCCGGTCGCCTTTTTTTTGATCAGAGCCGCGACCGTGAGCGAGCGGTCGCCGAGGCGCTAGTGTATTGCCTCGAAAATACCGGCACGT
>JAEUIR010000297.1 GCA_016795025.1 Phycisphaerales bacterium | reverse complement strand
CCGCGAATTGATCTCCCGCCGTTTTGTGCGCGCCAACGCCCGATAGCCAACATGCTCAAAATGGCGCTACAAAAACACGAGCGCCTTGAGCGCCTTCGACCGGCCCGCTCAGCGCACGCGCGGTTCGATCCATTCCCGCGCCGACCGAGCGACTCAGCGCCGGCGAATCGCCAGCAGTCCCATCGCGAGCAACCCGATGCCGGCCGGTTCCGGAACCAGCAACGACAACACGGTACCGTCATAAACCGAGTCGGGCGTGTCAAAGCTGAATTGGTTCGATACGAATGGGCTTGCCGCATCAGCCTGGTACCCGATCGTAGCGCTCGCCCCGCCATCAGCCCGCGGCTGCTGAATGTCCTGATAAAGCAACTGCGCGATGATTTCGTTTCCGGGGCCGAGCGATGGTCCAAGGTTTTTCACTTGCAGTTCAAAGTTTGTCGTATCGTTGCTGTCGCCGAAGTGGTTGCCTTTCCATTGAATGATGAGCTGGTTCGGATCCTGTCGGTACCAGACGTCGCCGACGGTGTTGCCGATGTCATCCCAGAATGGCAACAGCGAACGCCCGCCGCCGAATGCCTGCAACGAAGGCAACGGCTGATTCACCGGACCGAGATTGGTGGAAGGCGGAGCCCACGCGGCCCCGCCGTTATTGCCAACCGCCACCGGGCCTGCCGGGAACAGAAAATTTCCGATCGAAACATTGATTACAGTTTCATCCTCGTCGTCCAGGTTCAGCGGGATGCCGCCGTTCGTCGCGATGTCGATGAACGTTCCGGGCAGGTCGCTGCGCCAGATCAACTGCGCGTGGGCCACGCTTGTGCCGATGAGTGTAAACAAGCAAAACGCGGTAATTGTGCGATACGACATAGCTTCCTCCTCCAGACCAAGCAGAGACCCATCTTAACCAATTGCGCCGGGGCACTGAAATGGTTTTTCCTGCCCGGCTTGATTCTCATCCCGCGCAATGACGGCAATCGCGGTCGCCGTGCTGACTCGATTGGTTCCCGCCATGGGCAACGACCGCCAATTCCGGATGATCCGGCCAGCCGCTCAAGTGGATTTCGCTCCGACCAGCAAGCAAATCCGACAATCGACGCCCAATAAACTCGCCGCGCCAACCCGCCATCAGAACCGCATCCGTCTTTTGCGCGTTGGCCGCGTCGAGGAATTCGCGGATTCGCTGCGTGGTGCCCAAAAGCTCCGTCGCGATGCCTTCTTCAAAACAGATCGCCCGAACAACCGCCGACAGCAAATCCACCATCGCCTTCTCCATCGGCGACTCCTCCCGAATCTCAACCACCGGCGGCTGCTCCGATCGCGGCGTGGCCATGCCGGCTTTCACCAGGTCAAGAACTTCTCGCACGATCTTCGGGTTCTTCGACTGCGGAAAACCGCGTAGTACCTGAATGCTCCCCGCGTCTGTCGGGCGGCGCCGCGCGATTTCCACGAGCACATCATCGCGAATCAGCGCTCGAATCGGCCGGTTTTTTTCCTTGGCCCACCGCTCGCGCCACTCAATCAACTTCGTTAAGACCGCCAGCCCAACACCGTCCAGCCGCGTCGTGCCCTTGAGTTTGTATGCACGCTCCTGCACCGGCGGCTTGTAAAACTGCGGATCCTCAAACCGGCGAAATTCTTCGTGTGCCCACGACTCCCGACCGCGACGGCGCAGCTCGGTCACGAGCAATTCATAAATACGCGGCAGATAGACAACATCCTCCACCGCGTATCGAATCTGATCTTCAGTCAACGGCCGGCGGAGCCAATCCGTCATCGTCTGGCCTTTCGCGATCCGCTTTTGCAGCATCTGCTCGACCAGCCGCGTCAGGCTCAGCGGATAGTGCAGTCCAACCAGCCCGGCCGCGATCTGCACATCGAACACATTTCGCGGAGGCTCGCCCGTCATCCGCAGGCAAACGTCAAAATCCTCCTTCCCCGCATGCACAATCGTCACGACATTCGGATCGGTCACCAGCGACCAGAATACCGCCACGTCAAGCCCGACCGTCGGATCGATCAGGATCACGTTTTCGCCGGTAGTCACCTGAATCAAACACAGCGCGGCGTCATATGTCTCGTCGCGAATGAACTCCGTGTCGAAAACAAACCGCCCTTGCGCGCGCCATTGTTCGCAAAGCGAATCCAATCGCTTTTGATCAATCACGATTTCGGGAGGTTGTGTCAACGCGCTGCGCCTGAGAATTGTTCAGACGTCGAGTCATGCGAAGGGTACTTGGCCGATCGCGCGCACGAAATCGTAGTCGATCGCGTCGCGTCTCGAAAGCCGCGATTCAGTTCCACACAATCGACCGGGATCGCTCCCGAAAAACACCGGATCAGGACCAGTTACCGGAACATCTCATCCGCTCTATATCCACTGAGCCGCGTCGCGGCATACAACCTATTGAACGCCCGATACTTATATGAATCCCGCCTGAATGACAAAAAACCCTTTACGCATACCATATGTTGTGATACATTGCTGGGTACCCCCTATTTATCGTAGGATGCGGTAAGCGGGGCTGGACGAGATCATCTTATAAGGTTTTTACCCCCTGTTTTGCTGCTTCAAAAGCGAAAACGGGCTGGGGCTTTCCACCGTAGCCAGGAGCCAAGGATGCTGACCAACGTCGCCGGCGCGCGCCAAAATTTCGCGAATTCCGCAGCTGATCCCGTCCTCTCCGAAAACGCGACCAAAGTCCTTGAAGCTCGCTACCTCAAGAAGAACGAGGCCGGAGAGTGTCTCGAAGCGCCACGCGATCTGTTCCGCCGCGTCGCCCGCACCATCGCCGACGTGGAAACCCTCTACGGCGCTTCCGAGGCCGAGCGCGTCCATTGGGAAGATCGCTTCTACAGGCTCATGACCACCGGCGCGTACATGCCCAATTCGCCAACACTGATGAACGCCGGCCGCGAAATGGGAATGCTCAGCGCCTGCTTTGTACTCCCCGTGCGAGATTCCATCGTCGAGATTTTCAACAGCATCAAGCACACGGCCATGATCCAAAAGGCCGGCGGCGGCACCGGCTTTGCCTTCGACGAGTTGCGCCCAACAGGCGACTTCATCCGCTCCAGCGGCGGCACCACGAGCGGACCGATCACGTTCTGGCGAGCCTTCAGCGAAGCCACCAACGCCATTCAGCAGGGCGCGTTTCGCCGCGGCGCAAACATGGG
>JAEUIR010000296.1 GCA_016795025.1 Phycisphaerales bacterium | reverse complement strand
GGCCAATCCGCCGGCGAAAGGCGAGCTGCCGCGGCTTCGCCTCTTCATCAATGGTGCCGCGGCTTTGCCGCGCAGCGTCGGCACGCGGCTGAGTGAAGCCTCTGGCATCCCCGTGGTCGAGCCGTGGGGCCTGACCGAAGCGACGCTTGCGGTCACCTGTGGTCCGCGCGACGGTGGGTTGCGGCAAGGCTCGGTCGGGATGGCGCTGCCTTACTGCGCCGTGAAGGCCGTTCGCACCGACGCGGCGGGCAAGCCCGTCAGCGACTGCATGGCCGACGAGATCGGCGTGCTGGCGGTGCACGGACCGATGGTATTCGACGGCTATCTAGACCGCCCACCCGACCAGCAGCCGTTCTTCGCCGAGGGCTGGCTCGACACCGGCGATCTCGGCCGCGTCGATGGCGACGGGTATTTGTTCATCACCGGCCGCGTGAAGGACATCATCATTATCGCAGGCGAGAACGTGGCGCCGCGCGAGATTGAGGAAGTTTTGCTGGAGCATCCGGCGGTGGCGGAGGCTGCCGTGGTGGGCGTGCGCGACGAGCTGCGCGGCGAGCTGCCGATTGCGTTTGTGGTCCTGCGCGACGGCGCGAGCGCGACGCCGGCCGAGTTGAGAGAGCATTGCCGGGCGCGGCTGGCGGGCTACAAAGTGCCCCGTGAGGTGCGTATCGTGGCAACGCTGCCGCGAGCGCCGACGGGCAAGGTCCTCAAAAGGGCGCTGCGCGAGGCGTGATGGGGGCGAGTAATGAGTAATAATCCAACATCGTCTATGGAGTTATTGAAATTTACGGACTACCTGGCGGCGGATCGCAGGCCGAATCGTCGCCCAGTTCCTTGTCCACGCAGAATGACAGATCGCTCGCGATGGGCAATCCGTTCTGCAATGCACGGCCGTTCCCCGAGGGATGCGAGCTTGTTTCCCACAACCAGTCGCCGGCGCCGGCCGTATCGTTCACAATTTCCAGCCAATAGCAATTATCTTTATCGACGACACAATCCGCATGCGACGCGGAATACTCGTGTTCAGGGATTGAACCCGAGATGACGCCTCCGGTGAGAATCGAAATCACGAGCAGCGTGCGTTCCGATTCGCGAAAGGGGCCGCAGAGCGGAGTGTCGGTATCGGGAAATCCATCACCATCGTGGTCGGCATAGTAGGTCACGCGGAAGCTATCCGGGACGGGTTCTCCACCATAGCCGCCCCACCAGCAAAGGTCGTTGAGCACTTTAGCCCCGCTTCCGGCACATGGCGCGCAAGTGTTCGAGGTGACTGCTTGAACAAACGGATCGATATCGAACATATTCACCAATCCGTCGCAGTTGGTATCAACCGAGCACAGGTACGAGCCATCAGCCACCGCACTGGCGAACGGGTCGATGTCGAAGTTGTTGACCAGACCGTCGCCGTTGACGTCGCCGGCGCAGCAGCCGCGCGAGTCAAACCGGAAGTCATCCATGGACACGAACTGGCCGAATGTGCTATTAAGCGTGCCCATGTGATCCGGTAAATGGCAGTTTTCGTCGGGCAATTCGCACACCGAGCCGGTATTCGGGAAACAGCGCCATGCTTCGCCCAGCGCGACGGTTACACAGAACGCCAAATCAGTCACGCCGATGACAGGATCGCCGTTTTGCACAAATCGATTGTTGCCGGTGAAGGCGTTTTCCCAGTACCAAAATGTGCTGCCGCCTGTGTCGCTTTGAATTTCGATCCAGTAGCAGTCGGTGGCCAATTCGCAGGGAGCGTGCGATGCCGTGTACACGCCCTCTGGAGCGATGCCCGCGATGACGCCGCCGGTCAGCGACGCCGTGACGGTCAGTGAACCGCCCGACTGGCTGAATGGCCCACAAACAGGAACGCCTGGGACGTCAATATTGGAGTAGTACGTGACTGTAAAGTCATTGTCGGCCGGCGTGGGAAACTCAGTGCCCCACCAGCAGACGTTGGTGATCGTGCCGCTGGCCGTAAAGTCGTCGGCCGCGACAAAGAAGCCGGTCGTGCTGTTGTACGCATTGGCGTTATTCAGCGGGAGCGTGCAGTTGTCGGAGGGCTGCGAGCAGGAGCCGCCGCCGCCCGGCGTGCAGGAGACCGTCAGATCGCCGACGCCGATGCAGCAGTTGTAACTGCCGATGCGGATGAAATAGATCGTGCCCGCTGTGGCGCTCCAAATAACGCGCGAGCCGCTGAAGCCGCAGTTCGTGCCGGGGCAGCCGCCGCCGTCATCATCGCAACCAAGCACGGAACCGCCGCAAGCGTCATAGACGGCGAGGACGGTGTCGAAGCCGGCGATGCCGTTCAAGCAGGTCGTCGCGGTCGCCAGACCGTCGCACGACGCCGTGTACGCCCACCACAGGTCGCAACCGAATTGACCGCAGGGACTGACTTCGGGACTCGTGGTCGCGGGCGAGTTGTCCAACGAGTACGTGCCATCGCCGATCGGCGTGGCGTTGGCGCACTCATCGTTTACGGCTCCGCCGGCCGCGCCGCCTTCATTGCGCCGCTGATCGTCTCCGCCCGGCATTGATTTCGGTGCGAGGACGGCGCGAAGCGCCCCAGAATGCGAAGCGAGATCCGCCGCGGCCTGTGGGCGCGGTGCTTTGTCCTCTTGGGCAAGTGCTTGCGCGGAGAAGAATTCGAACGGCATCGCGCAACCAACGGCCAACCAAAGCCACGTCGTGACGAAAGTCACGCGAGAAAAAGAAGAGTCGGAACGCATGGTCGGGCCTCCCGTGAACAGGCTGCCGTTGCAGGCGCGGCCGCTATCATGCAGACTACTGTGGACCGATCTGGCGATTTCTCCACGAGCTGCATACGGCACCCCGCCGCAACCAACTCATCGTCGCGCGCGAGCCGCGCCAAAGCAACTGCATTTTCACGCACACCAGAAGGTCGGCGGGGCAATTCGCAAAGGGGGCGCGGCGAAATCTCCCGTCTGCAGGACTTACGCCACAAACCGATTCAGATTCAGCGCCTTACGCACGACGGTGAGTTGACCCGCGTGCATGTTTTCGTGGCAGGCGATGCTGCCGGGCAGATGGCCGATGCTCCGCGCGAACCAATCCATGTCGCCACCCAATTTCGATGCCAGTCGCGCGTCGTCCAGCGACCGAAACCAGGCGATCAGCGCAATGCGGCGCGACGCCAGATGGTCTTTCATCGCGCTGAACGACGGATATCTGCCGGCGTCACCGGTCGGTG
>JAEUIR010000295.1 GCA_016795025.1 Phycisphaerales bacterium | reverse complement strand
TTTGCACTGGAATGCCCTCGTTCCGCGGCGTTCCATCGGGTTCGTAGAGCCTGAACCAGATATCTCCGGTTCCGTTGCCGAGAAGCACCGCGAAACGCCCATCACCATTTGCAGCAACGAAAAACCGGTCATGGCCCTCCACCGGGATCGGATCGCCGATCGGATCGAGATTCGCACTATACTTCTGGACTTTCGGGTTCAGCAAATCGTCTTGAATTTGATAGGCTGCCAGCAATGTTCCATCACTTAATGCAGAGACATACATGCGCCACATATCCCGCTGCGCAACGGTAACCGTGCGCTGCAAGACACCATCGGGGCCAACCAACGCCAGCGTGGGCACTGTACCCCATGGATACGTTCCCAATCCGAATCCGACAACCACAGAGAGATCGGGCAAAAGCGCAATACTCGGCAGTCCCTCCCATCGATTCGGCAGCGCGGAAATTGTCGTGGGCGGGCCGACCGGCGTCCCATCACCGAAGAACCGATACAAATAGACACTCGCCCCGGCAGCCACGGCCACAGCAAGAATTTCTCCGTTGGTCGCGCAGCGAATGGATGTACCAGTGCCCTCAGCTTCACCAGTTGCGCGAAAGCTGGTGGCTGGTAACAGCGGCTGCCCTGTTGTAGAATCCATAATCTGATAGAACCAGCCGCCGTTGGCCGTCCCGGCATACCAGAGAATCCAAATCCGATCTCCAACCAAGGCTATTGAGTATTCGGAACCCACGTAACCGGTATCCCGCTCACCGAACAACGCGGATCCCCATTTGTCGAATCCTCGATAGTGGAGTGATACGCCGTACGGGCCGCTGGCCGAATAGACGTATGCCACGCGCTCGTCGCCTATCGCAACGCCATTTTCGTAAACGCGGGCGCGCGGCCCTTCCGACACTTGCGTTTCTGTGCGGATGTACCGCTCTTGTCCGACAATTACGCGGTCATGCGATTGTTGGGCTAACGAAACACCCGTCACTACCGATATCACGATTGCAAGCATTGCTTGCTGACGAGGAAACATAAAGCGGCCTCCTGAAGATTGCGCGCGAAGCATGGAGCGCTCTCGCGCTCCATGCTCATCAAAGCTAATATGAACCAAATCGCTCTTGCAACTGACCAACGACATCCCAGAAATGGCCCCAGTCGTCGTCGGTCGCGTCGCCCGGACTTCCGGATGAGGCCGGCGAAGAGGGACCGTCGCCGCGCATTTTTCCATTGTCACCCTCCCGCCAGCAGCATCACGAACGGGTCGATGTCGAAGTTGTTCACGACACCGTCGCGGTTGATGTCGAGGTTGCAGAGCCAGTTGCACGCGCCATGTTCGGCGGCGTAGCGATCGACGTTGGTCAGGGCGTCCACGAACGGATCGATGTCGAAATTGTCAATAGCGCCGTCGCAGTTCGCGTCGCCGCGCGGGAAGCCGCGACACTCGGGCGGCGTCAACACGAACGCGCGCACACGCCAGGTTTCGATCGAGTGAATCCCGGTGCAGGCGATTTGTCCGGCGTTGTTGATTGCCACCGGATTCACCAATCTCCACTCAAATCCTGACGGCACAAGCTCCGTTGTCAAGGTAAACTCGCCGTTGCGCCACAGGAATCCGACCGTTAGATACGGATTCACGATGCCGCGGCCGACGATTTCGCCGAAGTCGTTGATGTCAAAGCACTCGCTGAAAAAGTGCGAGTATGGCGGCGTGGGCGGCTCCAGGGGGCCGATCTGGATAATCTGGCCGTCGGACCAGAGCACAGCATCTTTTCCGTTGGCGTCATAGGTTTGCGCCGACGTACCCACAATCTGGCCGAGATTGTTGATGGCGACGGCCTCGGACCAGCGGTCGCCGGGCAAGGCGCCGAGGTCAACTATCTGGCCATCTTGCCACATCACTGCAATGGTATACCCGCTTTGGTTGGCGCGTTGAGACGAACCAACAATCACGCCATCGTCGTTGATGTCATACGCCACGCTATCCTCAGTAGAACCTCCGGTGAACGTGCCGAGGTCAATAAGACTATCGTTCCATAGGAATGCATGAGCTTCGGGAAATGGCGAATCGTCTAGGAGTGAAGCGCCAACTACCTGTGCGCTGGCGTTGATGCCAAAGGCCACGGCTACTCGGCCGGTGCCAAGCGTGCCGAGGCTAATCACTTGGCCATTTGTCCAAAGATAAGGAAACGTGTCGGCTGCGTAATTCGCGTCACCCGCCATATCGCCGGCATCGTTAATTGCGCGCGCGCGCGCGCTGCGAGCTCCAGACGGTTCCGGGAGGGCCTGTAATTGCCCGTGACTCCAGAGACAGCCGAGCGTGGGGTCGTTACCGACGTATACGAGGCAATCAACCGTAACTTGCCCGCGGTTATTCAGATCGTAGGCCGCGACGAACTCACTTCCCGGCCCCAGGTCGCCCAGATCCGTAACCGCCCATTCCTGCGCCGCGGACTCCCCCGTCAGCGCGACCACGGAGCAAATCAGAAGATACGTTAACTGACCAACGGGGTTCATTGATGGTGGTCTCATTGCGATATTCCGTTTTTGATGTAATGCCCGCGCTAACGTCGCGCGGGCATCATACATCGTAGATTTACCATCATTCAGAGCCAAAGTAGTCGCGCAAATAGGCGAATACTTCCGGCGCAGTCAAGTTTCCGCTATCAGTGCCTGATCCCGAAAACCCGTCGCCATAGCATTCCGTGCAACTGGCACAGATAATGTCCGCGACGCAATCGATGTCATAGTTGTTCAATACGCCATCATCATTGCAATCGCCGATCATCTGCAAATTGGCGCCATACGGCGCACCGTATGTGGATTCCCATGCTTCGGGATCAAGTAGCGCCATCACGAAGTAGTCGGCATCCTCGCAGGTGATTTCCCCATTGCAGTCGAAATCCGCTCGGAGCGGCCGAATGGCGAGGATGTAGCCGTTGTTCACGGTGATGAGCGTTCCGTCCGAGTGAATCGCGATCGGCGCTTGGAACGTGCGCCGCAGGTTGTGGCCCGCGACAGAAGTCGGCGGCTCATAGCGCCATGCAAGTGAGAAGGTGGACTCACCCTGATCGTAGCGGATGCCGTATACGCTCTGGCTGTTGGGCGACCCCGTATCCAGGTCATTTGCTACGTACATTCGATACGTATCCGCCGCCGGCGCTCCCATGTCGGTGTCATTGTGAATCGCGACTTCGCCGACCTTTTCCTGGACTGTGTTGCCTTCATCCACCCAGTAC
>JAEUIR010000294.1 GCA_016795025.1 Phycisphaerales bacterium | reverse complement strand
CTTGCCCACACCGGCTTCGCCAAGCAGAACGGGGTTATTCTTCATGCGGCGGCAAAGTACGGTGATGATCCGCTCGATCTCCGCCTTGCGCCCGATTACCGGGTCGAGCTTGTTCTCGCGCGCCAGCTCAGTCAGGTCGCGCCCAAAGGAATCCAGCGCCGGCGTCTTGCTTTTGCCCTTCTTGGCTTCGGCCGGGGCGGCCATCGCGGCGGATTCCTCGGATTCGACGCCCGCGCCGAGGAGGTTCAACACTTCCTCGCGCACATCTTCGAGCTTCAAGCCCAGGTTCATCAACACCTGTGCGGCGACGCCTTCCTGCTCGCGCAGCAGGCCGAGCAGAAGATGTTCCGTGCCGACATAGTTGTGATTCAGGTTGCGGGCTTCCTCAATGGCGTATTCGATCACGCGCTTGGCGCGCGGCGTCTGCGGGAGCTTGCCCATCGTTACCATCTCAGGGCCGCTCTTTACGAGCTTTTCGACTTCGAGGCGCACACGGCGCAGATCGACGCCGAGATTTTTGAGCACGTTAGCGCCGACGCCTGAGCCCTCTTTCACCAGACCGAGCAGGATATGCTCCGTCCCGATGTATTCGTGATTGAAGCGCTGGGCTTCCTGGTTTGCGAGGGCCATCACTTTTCTGGCGCGATCCGTGAATCTTTCAAACATCCGTTAGCCTTCCCTCTCGTGGGTGCGGTCGCGCGGTGCGGGGTACTGGTGCGCAGCCGCTGCCCGTTATCGGATTCTATTTGGGTGGTTATACACCTTCAAGCGTTCCGTCGGATCATCGGGTCCGAACTTTGGATGCGCGGCTCAACGCCGTGCGTCCCGCAATCATCCGTATCGTCGTTCCCCGTGCGCGAATTCAAGGCGGTTCGTGGGGATTCCGCTTCTCGGGATCGCGGCTCAAGGCACGCCGCAGTTGAGCCTCGGCCGCATCCGCCTCTCGCCGGTAAATCGCCTGGGCGTCGAGCCGCCGCACGCGCAGCCAGGCTTCGATGCCGCGCGGCGCATCTTCCGCCGCAGTGAGAGTTTGCGCGATGTGAAACGCCACGAGCAGGTCGCCCTCCGCGTGAGAATGGAGCTGATCGACACATGCCAGCGCCTGCTCGATTTCGCCCGATGCGACGTGCTGTTGAAGTTCGCGAAGCGCGCGCGCGCGCTCAATCCGCGCTGCGGCAGCCTGACGTAGGTGCAAGTCGCGCGCAAGCAGGAACTGCGCACCGCCGTAAATAGCGATTAAAAGTGCGCCAGCCACCGCCAATAATGTGCGCGGCATGCTTTCGGGCACGACCAGCGCTCCCCAGATCATGAAATTCGCCAGCAGCGTGAACAGCACGGCGATCGCCAAGCCGAGCCACATGCGATGCGCAATGATGAGGCCCACGCCTGGCAACCACCAGTTCACGCGCCGCGCCAGTGTCAGCGTTCGTTCCGCGATCATGCTCAATCCGATTCGTGATTCGTCGATCTCTGCCCTGTACCCAGGGTTGAATGATAGATCGCCGCCAACTCCGACGCGCGCTGACTGATTCCGAAATGCCGCGCGACGTATTCCGCCGCGCTCGTCGCGAGCGACAACGCGGCGGGGCCGCGCGCGATCGCGCGGGCCATTGCGGAACGCAACTCGCCGGCATCGCCGGCGACGAAGCTCCAACAGGTGCCGTCCTCTACAAACCAGTCCCCCGGCTGACCCCGCGCGGCCAGCACAATTCTGCCGAGTGCCATCGCAAGCAGCGGGGCGAGCGTCACGTAATCCAGGCGATTGGGAACGACCATCACATCCGCGCCGGCGATGGCGCGATCCCACAGCAGCGCATCTTCGATCAGCGAGACGCAATCATGCAGCTTCAATTGCGAAATGCGGGCGTAGGTCGCGCTCGCGTCGCCGCCATCGCTGAGCAGCGCCATCTGAAAATCGAGATGATCCGCGCGCAGCGCCGCGGCCGCATCGAGCAAACTGAGCATTCCTCCGTCACGGTGCAGCGGTCCGACGGCCACGATCCCGCAGGAGTGCGGTCCGGCCAGATCGATGGCATCGTCGTCGGTCACCAGCAGCGCCGGCGGTAACGGAAACGTATTCGTTAGCCAGCGATTGTCCGCTGAGCGTAGCGAAGCGGCGAAGCGCTCGCATGCCGCCGCCACGCGGACGCGGCCGGGCGGAATAGCGCGCCGCACGCGGGCGATGTCAGCGTATGACAGCACCGACACGACCAATGGAATCTTGTGGTTTGAACACCACGCCGAAATGCGGCGCAGTTGCTTGGTTCCCCACACATGAACCAGACGCGGCGGGCGCTCGAACATCGCATCAAGTTCGCGGCCGAGCCGCCATGCGCGCCATCCACTTAGCGCCACCACGCAATGGCATTCCACGGGCGTCGCATCGAATTGCGGCGCGACGGGCGCGAAATCGGTAACCAGCGAGATTCGAAAACCTTCTTCGAACAGCCCCAATGAAAGCTGCCCGAACATGCGTCCAAAGTGCGCGAACAGAACCTCATCCGCCACATGCAGGATGTGGATCGGACCGGTTTGTGGATCGCTTGCGCCTACCGCGCGGAGATGCGCCGACATCAGCAGGGCATGATAACACCCGGTCGCCGGAGAGCTGGCGATTCCGATTACTCGATACGGCCCGCGACCACGCCCGGCCCGCACGAAAAAAACGCCTCAAACCAACGGTTGATTCCCATAGTCAGCTTCGAAAATTGAGGCAGAGGGTCAAGTTATTGGAGTGTCCGGTTTTCGGCCCTTTGATATTGCATAACCGCTTATTATTAATAGATTTATGTTGCATGTTGGGATGGCATTGTGATACAGTTCGTGCGCGGTAACGGAAGTGGAGAGCCGAAGCCGCATACAACCAGCTTTCCGGAGGAGGAAACATCATTATGCGCAAGTTCTCGATTTGGGGCGGTTTGTTGATCGCCGCCATCGGGTCAGCGGCCGCTACCGCCGATCTGATCGATCAGTTCAATGGATACACGTTCGTCAACGAAATCGGCGTGTCCGGATTGAAGTCGAATTATCATCAGGATACGGTGGATGGTCTGAACGTTCTCGGCCCAACCACGGGGAGCTCTCTTCATAGTCTCGCCGGCACCCGCGTTCACTATCCGAATCAGGGCGAAGTGCCTTCGGGCGGTGCGGCGTACGACTACGGAGCTTTGGGTATTCGTGTGAGCGGTGGAAACTTGATCGTTCGCGTCGCGAACGGTTTCAATCCACTGACTGGT
>JAEUIR010000293.1 GCA_016795025.1 Phycisphaerales bacterium | reverse complement strand
TTCGCTCGTCCGCACAAACCAGCTTGTTCGCGGATATTGAATCAACGGATCATCCGGCGCTTGGGGGCAGAAAGGGTACGGATGGCGATACGTCTCCTGATGAAACAACAGCGGCGTTCCCCAAGGCGTCTTTCGCTCGTCACGCAATTCGCGCACGATGTCCTTGTCACAATCCTTCACCCACCGCCCGCGATAGTGAGCTGGCGATCGTGAATTGAAACTGCCATCAGGGTTCACAAAACAAAGAAAAACCGGCCCACCATACAACTTAAGAAGTTGTTGCTGCCAAACGTCGTTGTCTGCCTCGCCAAATGCCGGAGCCAGATGAACAATTCCAGTTCCTGAGTCTATTGTCACAAACGAGGCATCGACTGTCACCCAACCTACGTAGAGAAATTCACTTGAGGAGGACGAAATGCTCTGTCTTAACTTCTCTCGGCCATAAGAATCCAATTCAACTTTAGCTGAGTCTACCAATGGCATAGTCAAGTCGCCAAGTGTACCGTCATATCTCCAGGTCTCTTCACCCGTGGGTGAAGGGGTCGGTGCAACTCTTAAATTCGTACCTAACCGAATTTCCCCTTTATAATCATATGCAGTTTCCCGATATGGCGGAAAATACCGCGTATCAACTAGATCCTTTCCCAAAACCCTCCGCGCCACCTTCAGTTGGCGCTTCACTTTCTTAGCAATCTGCTCCACCAGTTCCGCCGCGACGATTAAATACTCCGGATACCCCGCCCCGCCGCCCTCCGGTCCTGCATCCTCGACCAGCGCATATTCCAATTCCGCGTTCACCGCCGCGTACTGATTGCTAATGAGCGTCCACGGCGTCGTTGTCCAAACAAGAAGTGATGTATTTGCCGGAAATGCCCCGCCCTCGTTGAGCGGAAACTTCACAAACACCGACGGATCGTCAACGTCCTTGTACCCTTCGCCTACTTCTCCCGCCGATAGCGCCGTCCCGCCTTGCGCCCACCACCACACAACCTTATGTCGTTGATACAGCAGTGGCCGGCCTTGCTCGTCCTTGCGCTCGAACAGCGTCTTCAGCGACCACCACACGCTTTCGACGTACGACTGATGATACGTCACATACGCATCGTTCAGATTCACCCAGAATCCAACGCGCCGCGTCAGTTCCTCCCACTCGCGCGTGTAGCGGAACACGCTTTGGATGCACTTGAGATTGAATTTCTCGACGCCGTACGCCTCGATATCCTGCTTGGTTTTCAGTCCCAATTCCCGGCAGACCTCGCGCTCCACGGGCAGCCCGTGCGTATCCCAGCCCGCCTTGCGCTCCACGAGCCGCCCGCACATCGTCTGATAGCGCGGAAAAATGTCCTTCATTGCGCGGGTCAGCGCGTGGCCCGGATGGGGCATTCCGTTGGCCGTGGGCGGGCCTTCGTAGAAAACGAAGCGCGGCGCGTCTTTGCGGCGTTCGAGCGATTTTTCAAAAATCGCGTTCTGATCCCAGAACGCGAGAATGCGTTTCTCCTGCTCGGGAAAGCTGAAATTCGGCGGCAACGGCTGAAACATCAAACACTCCGAGAATCATGAAAAAGCACCGTCAATTGCGGCAGAATAAGTGATCGCGCAATCACAGGCCAGTGAAAGAGCAAGCGAAAGAGTGAGTGAAACGGATCAGAGCGAGTGAGAAAACGGCGCAACGGGTAGGGCGTCAGCGCCGGAAGGTCATTGCCAAGTGGGAAATCAGCCAGGCCGGCTAATTCAGCGATTCTCGTCGGGCTTTCCGCTTGATGCCGCCTGTGGCTCGCGATCCGCGTTTCGGTCGCGACTGCCGCGGTCATCGCCGACCGCCCAGGTATCCGCCGGCGGTTTCAAATTTTGCCGGGGTTTCTGGTCCTCTTCGTCCGCCCGATCCATTTCGTTCGACACGTCCCGCAGGCCGCGCTTGAACTCCATGATCCCGCGCCCGAGCGACCTTCCCACATCCGGCAACCGGCGGCCGAATAGGAGCAACGCGATGAACCCGAAGAACAACAGGTGCATCGGATCGAGGCCCCAAGCCAAAATTGTGCCGCCGATCATAATCCATCTCCGAAGGCGCGGGTCGCACGCGACGCCGCCCAGGCACGCCGCAACGAATCGCAAGCGCTGCTAATACATATTGTTCCAGCGACAAGCCGCAATGTCAAAACCGCCGGGCGCTACGCCACAAGCATAACGCCGCCAAAACGCTGCGCTCGGCTATGATTCCAATCTTTCGGAATCACGCTTTTGGCCACCGCGGCACCACAACATTCCTCGGCCGAGCTGCCGTTCATGACCCGTCCGAACTACGTGCGCGAAATGCAGCACATGGTTTTCTGGGCTTTTTTCGCCAATCTGGTTGATGGCACATTTTCGAGCATTATCGTCGCCAAGACGTTTAACGCCGCGCCGCTTGTTATCAGTATCGTCTGGGCGACGCCGCTGCTGGCTCATTTGACCACGATTTTCTGGAGCGCTCTGGTCCGAAATCGCCCGCGGGTTCGCTCATTCACCATTCTGGCGCTGTGCGCGATTGGCTGTATGGCATCGGTAGCGCTCACGCCGAGCGATTGGCAGCCCTGGGGCGCTTGGATCTTCACGCTTCAGATTGGCCTCGCACGCATATTTCTAAGCGGAATCGTAGCCGTGCGGACATCGCTGTGGGCGGCGAACTATCCGACATCGCATCGTGCGCGGATCGCCGGTCGGATTCAGATGGCGAATTCCGCGATTCTGCTGCTCAGCGGCACGATCGTGAGTCGGATTTTCGATCAGCACCCGGAGTATTACCGCTTCGTCTATCCGGCGATTGCATTGATCGGCCTGATATCGCTTGTACCGTTGCGGCGCATTCGAGTTCGCCACGAACGCCGCGCGCTGCGCCGCATCCGCAGTGCCGAATTGGCGGCTCATGGTGCGCGGCTGTCAGCCGGCGAGACCATTCTTCGCGGCTTGCGCGAGTCGGCACAGATTCTCCGTAATGACCGCCGGTTCGCGGATTATTGCAAAGCGCAATATTTCCTCGGCTCGGCCAATTTCATGGTCGATCCGATTCTGACAATCGTGCTCGTAAAGAACCTTGCGCTCGATTATGCCGCGAGCACGCTGCTCGCGCAGCAGATCCCGGTCATGGTCATGCTGATCACCGTTCGAGCATGGGCATCGCTGTTTGATCGAAAAGGCGTATTGCACTTTCGCGTCGTCAATTCGGCTTTCTGGCTTAGCTCGTTTGTCGCGATGGCCGTGGCCATGTTCGCGCTG
>JAEUIR010000292.1 GCA_016795025.1 Phycisphaerales bacterium | reverse complement strand
CGACGCATGGCAGCGCCTCCTTTGGGACATATTTTTTAAGCCGGGCGACAGCGCGTTTCGCCCGAAAGCGTACCGACTGGTGGAGAGTCGGCGGTTTGCGCGGAAGTGTCGTGTTCAAGCGTCGACCGCCAGTGCGGGGCATGGCCGCGGCGTGGCTGGCCGCATGGCCGACGTGGGGTACGCGCAAACTTTTTGAATCGCTACTCGAAGTGTAGATCGGGTCGGGTGTCGCTTCAAGCCGGGCATTGCTCATGTCCACTCACGCGATGCAAAACTCCGGATCGACCGCGAAAAAATGTCGGTGCCTGGTTCGCGCGTCACTATTATTCGCGCCGCGCGAATTGGTCGCCGCACTGAAACCAGGCGGCCACAGCCGCCGCTTCATATCGGAACCTCACAACTGCCCCGCACTGCCGAACCTTCGCGCCCGGTCGTACAATCCCGCCTCGTCGGAGGTGAATCCACTTCGCACGGAGCATGAGCGTGTCCACTGCGAATGTCCGCTACCCACTTTGGAGCCGCGGCGATCTCGACGGATTCTTCGGGTTGATGGTCGACAACCTCGCGCAGGTGTTGCTGATCGTCGCGCTGTGCGGCGGCGGCGCGCATCTGCCGCAATCGCTCATTTTCGGCACGATTCTCCCCGGCGTCGCCGTTAGTCTCGTGATCGGAAACCTGTTCTACGGCATTCAAGCGCATGTCGTCGCGCGAAGCTCCGGCAATTCGCAAACGACCGCCTTGCCGTACGGCATCAATACACCCAGCGTCTATGCCTATGTGTTGTTCATCATGGGGCCGGTCTTTCAGCAGAACGTAACAACTATGGGGGAAGACGCGGCCGCGCGGCTGGCCTGGCAGGCGGGATTGCTGGCCTGCGTGGTCAGCGGGCTCATTGAATTTTTCGGCGCATTTGTGGCCGAGCCGCTGCGGCGCGTAACGCCCCGCGCGGCGCTGCTCGGTGTGCTGGCGGTGGTGGGCGTGACCTTCATCGCCGGCGACTTTGCTTTTCGCATGTACACGCAGCCGCTAGTCGGTTTGCCCGCGCTGGCCGTGCTGTTGCTGGCGTATTTCTCGCGGTATTCGTTTCCGTTCGGGTTGCCGGGAGGAGCGGCGGCAGTCGTTGTCGGCACGGTGGCCGCATGGGCGTTGTCGCTTACCGGATGGGCCGGGTGGGGCGGAATCAGCGAGCCGCGCAGCATAGAGGCGGTGCGGCAGGCGTTCGCACAACTTGGTTGGGTTTCGCCGAAATTTGCCGGCCCGGAGTTGCTTGCGGTATTTCAGCACGCCGAGATCGCATGGACGTTGCTCACCGTGGCGGTTCCGATGGGCCTGCTGAACGCGCTTGGCTCTCTCCAGAACATCGAGTCCGCCGAAGCCGCCGGCGATCGCTTCGCCACGATGCCCTCGCTTGCAGTGAATGGCATCGGCACGCTGGCTGCGGCGCTGTTCGGGTCATGCTTCCCCACAACGATTTACATTGGGCATCCGGGATGGAAGGCGCTCGGCGCACGAGCGGGCTATTCGATCCTGAACGGCGTGTTTTTCACAGCGTGCTTTCTGCTCGGCCTCGGGCCGCTGCTGACAGCTTTGATCCCAATTGAGGCGGGGGCCGCGATCGTGTTGTACATCGGTGTAATCATCGCCGCGCAGGCGTTTCAAGCCACGCCGCGCGAGCACGCACCCGCCATCGCACTGTGCTTTTTCCCCGCGCTGGCCGCGCTGCTCGTTGTAAATGTGACGCAGTTTCTCATGGCGGCGGGGGCACCGCGCTCGCTGGCCGATCTATTGCTTGATCCTTCGGTGAACATATCGGTTCCCGCGCTGAAAGGGCTTTTATTGCTCTGCGGCGCGAATTCGAGTTGGCTGATTTTGACGCTGATTCTTGCGGCTACAGGCGTAGCGCTGATCGACCGGCGGTTTCGCGCGGCGGCGGCGTGGAGCGCGGTCGCCGCCGCGCTGACATTCAGCGGGCTGATGCATGCTTATCAGGTGCAAGGCCAGACAATTCGCGAGCTTTTCATCTGGCAGCCGGCCCCGACTGATTCCGCGATCGCTTACTCGCGCGCGTGGCCGCTGACCGTCGCGTATTCGTTTATGGCGTTGCTGTTCGGCGCGATCGCGCTTCGCAGCCGCAAGTCCGTGTCGGCGGCGAGCGAGACATAGCGATATTCGCGCGCACGCTTCTAAAACGCGCGCGGCCTATGCGTCGGCGAGCACTGCCTCGCGCGCGGCCGGCGCGACGACGCCGCTCAGAACGTACGAACGCTGGCCCATCGAGCCATAGCGGCACAAAACTTCATGCTCGCGGCAGTTCAGCCGCCCGGCCAGCTCGCATTCGCTGATGCCGCCCCCAAGCAGAACGACCTCGTCGCCAATGCGATCCGCGCTGTCAACGCTGACAAAGGACGAATTCATGCCCACTTCGAGCAATTCCTGTTTGCGACCGTTCATCATGACCGGCGCGGGTCGCAGCAGATTGCAATAGCCCGCGAGGATGATGCCGACGCGCGCCGCGTGAAAGCCGGAATAGCCGACGCTCGCACCCGGCGTCTCGCGCACGCTGTGCAGCCGCGTGCTGACCCGCATCGCGCCGCGATAGAGCGCCACGCCGGGCCGCACCGCGTGCAGCCACGCGCTCGGATCGTCCAGTAGCGAGCTGGCGGCCGCGTGCAGAAACGCGATTCGCCCGGCGGCCGCCCGAGACAGCGCGGCCACGCCTTCCGGTGTAACGGTGTGTGCGTGCGCCTCGCGCGCGGCGGTGATGCGAAGCAGTTCGTCGATGATCTCCGGCGGCGCGCCGAAACGCTGCATGCCCACGTCGATGGCGAGCGCGACAGCATTGCCGGCGAAGCGCTGCGCGTCGGCAATTGTGCCGATCGACGGGCGAAGATTCAGCTCGCGATAATCCGCGGGGGCGCCTTCCGGCGGACCAAGAACAATGCCGGGACGACCGACTTCGCGGGCTTCGGCGAGATTGAAATACGCGAAATCGTCAGCAATGTCGGCCAGCGCATCCGCGACGCGCCGCGCCCCGAGTCCATAGGCATCCGCCTTGATGACCGCAATGAGCCTCACGCCGGTCTTGCGGCGAATGCTTGCGGCGGCCGTGCGAATCGAATCGAGATTGATTTGAACGTTGATGGAACGCGAGCGCATCCGTTCGACCTGCCTTTCGCAAACCTCCGTGTTTGCCATGTTGATTATAGCGTCCCAGCCATTCCCACCACTGCTCCCGCGCTCATCTGTTAACTGAATCCGGAAAGCAACTTACCAGAAACAGGATGATTGGTAACAGTTCAGCCGTTTGCAGCGATTCGATTCGGTAGTTGGGGGAGTTGTCCGGTTTGGACGTAGCTTCGCAGGGC
>JAEUIR010000291.1 GCA_016795025.1 Phycisphaerales bacterium | reverse complement strand
TAGGCGCGTGCGCGCTCCCGGCGCAAGGGCTTACACGCAAAAATCTCACCAAATTCCGCAAATGGCTGAACTGTTACTAAATCTCTATAAATAAGCCAACCATTCTCGATGGATAGATCAGGATCACACCAAATTACGCCATCCTCCCAGCCAAATGCGCCAGGAAGCTGATTGCACTCGTATGCGACGACATCAGCCGGCGCAGATTCCACGCCTTGCGAGAGAATGACCGTTAACACAACAAGCGCTCCCGGCATGTGGCTTGCCATGAATCTCTCCTTGCAGGCGGCATCGAGCGCCAAGCGACACTCGTGTCCCCTGCAAACATCATACCACAAGGATACATACTATGAGAAACAGAAACCTACTCATGGGGATGCGCGTTTTCACGCACATTGCCGGAATGCTCCTGTTGTGTACCGCAGTTGATCGTGGCGCGCTGGCTCAAGGCACTACCTGCGCGGACAATGGAACGGTTCGCGTCTGTCTGCAATGGAGTCGGACAACCCCGCCGCAATTGAACTTCGATTTTCGCGTAAGTTTCGCCAGTAATGACCCACAGATCGTCTTGGAAAGGGTGATCTCGAGTGGGTCGTCTACGCCGAAATGATGGCCAACGGCGAGCCGGCCGACATCGCCTCGCTCACGATCGACCCATCCAGTTCGACCGAGAATTTCGTCGTCACGCTCGCGAACGGCTCTGCACCCGGCGCGAATAATGTCGGCACAATCGAACTCGCCGCCCCAAGCTGGACGGGGTACTCTTCAATCGCAGGGTTTTCATACCTCGCGGGGAATCTGGCAGGCGATTTGACGGTTGCCAAGAACACCGGCGGTGACGGCGGTCATGTCCAGATGATAGTTGGGCATGATGCCGGCTCGGATAGTACGATTACGATCCCTGGCGAAGTCTCATTATGGATTGGGGAACCAAGTCCCATTGGCGAGGCAACTGGAACTTTAGAGGGCACGCTCAATCTTCCCAATTCGATTGCATTAGGAAGCTTTGTGAATATCGGTACCCTTGCGGGGACTATCGACCTGAATGACGCCGAGATGAATGGCGCCCTCAATATCGCCCATGGCGGAGCCGGCCAGATTGTCAATGGCGGGACGATTCGCGGAGTACATCCTGATTCCGCAGTTGTGGTGCTTTCTGTTTCTGTGGATTCCTTCTCGGGCTCGGCCGCATTTGCACAAATCGATCTGGGCGGTAGCGTTACGGCAAGCATGCTTCATGGACAGTTATACGTTGAGGGTGATGTTGATGGAACTATCCTGACCGCAGGCAGGGCATTTTGTTGACAGCGGGCTGATATTCATCGGCGGAGATCTCGGGGGCGCAGTAATGGTCACTGGCAGCGGCTCGGCCGAGGGGGAAATTCACGTCGCCGGCAATGTCAGTTCTTTGACGGACTCGACGAGCATTTGGGTGTCAAGTCTGAGCGGCAATGCAAGAATCAGTATTGACGGGTCGCTTTTTGGATATTACCTTGAACCAACAGTCAAAATGGATTCCCTTCTCGATAATGCCGCACTAGCAGTCGACTGGGATGGCGATGATTACTACGATTATTGGAGCGTAGATAACGCAAGCGTACAAGTCGGCAGCACTTTCTATCACGAAAATTCACCGGAGCATCACATTTGGGAAATCCAGCCTTGCCGCGGCGACTTGAACAACGACGGCGTGGTTGACAATTTCGATATCGATCCGTTCGTGCTGGCGCTGGTTGATCCGGACGGTTATGAAGATGAATTTCCCGGTCTGGAAGGCAGCCGCGTATACCACGGCGATTGCAATTGCAGCGGACTATTCAATAGCTTCGACATCGATTCGTTCGTGGACCTGGTCGAAGGCAATTGCTGCGATTCGGAATGCCCGGGCTGCGCGAGCTTCGCGCGCGGCGGCGGCGGGCCGAACCCGGCGGACATTGCCGCAATCCTCGCGGAAAGCGTCGCGGCCGAGCGATACGACGCATTGCTGACCATCGTCTCGGACGTTGCCGCGAGCGACGAGCCAAACGCCGAATTCTGGGCACAGGTGCTCGAAACGCTGGGCGGATGAGGAATGCAAGCGAATCAAGAAGCGTTTGGAAGCATGGTTTTGAACGGAGCGATTGAACAAAGGGCTTGAACAGAGCCGCTTGAACAGAGCCGCGACCGTGAGGGAGCGGTCGCCGGATCGTGAGTAGCGCTGCATAACCGCAACCGTTCCTGACGGGCGCGGCTCTGATCAGAGAAATCACGGCGCTGTAAGACGGACGCGGTTCCGATCAGACACAACCCACCGAAGCAGAACACGCTAATCCCTGCGATGTGCCGCGACCCAGGCCGCAAGTCGCCGAATGTGCTCAGGCCCGGCACCGCAGCACCCACCGACGATGTTCGCTCCCGCGTCGATCAGCGGCCGCATTGCTGCCAGAAAATCCTCCGGCGATTCTCGATACACCGGCCGACCCTCTTCCAACAGCGGCAAGCCGACATTTGGCTTGACCCAAAGCGGCCGATCCGTCGCCGCCCGGATCGCGACCACCGCCGGAAGGGCCTCGCTTGCCCCCGCGCCGCAATTGCATCCGACCATGTCCGCGCCGGCTTCCGTCAGGCGCGCCGCACACTCGCCAGCCTCCGCGCCCATCAGCGTTCGCGTCCGCTGCGGGCCGGAATCGAAGGACATACTCGCGATGACCGGCAGCCGAACGGCGTCTTTCACAACGCGCACCGCCAGAACCGCCTCGGCCAATTCAAAGAAAGTCTCCAGCACAATTGCATCGACGCCGCCTTCCGCCAGGGCACGCGCCTGCTCCGTAAGCGCGTCGGCGACATCCGAGTCGGCTGCCTCGCGCACGCCGAGGATTCGACCGGTGCTGCTCATCGATCCAACCACGTGCACGGGGGAATTGCGAACGGCCTGGCGCGCCAGTCGCGCCGCTTCCCGATTGAGCGCCCGCACATCCTCGCGCGCGCCGCGGGCCTGCAGCGCCAGGCGATTCAGCGCGAATGAGTTCGTCGTGATGAATCGCGCGCCGGCCTGCACGTACTCACGTGTCAACGACTGAACGGCCTCCGGCTGCCGCAGACAAAGCCCCTCCGGCAGATCGCGCAGCGGGTGCAGTCGCTCTCGCAGGATTGTGCTCCAACCGCCGTCCGCCACAGCCACTTCGTCGCGATATTCCGCCGGCTCAAGCTTCATGGCCATAGTCCGGCTCCCCGCAATTGGCTGATGGACTCGTCGCTGCATGCATCCGGCGTGATGACAAGCGATCCTTCGAACTGCTGCGAGGCGAGCGCTGCGACGATCTCACGCCAATTGGATTCGTGGCATTGATCGCGAATCATGATGGCTTTGACGTGCGAGCCCAGTTCAAGGATCCAATCCACCGGGCAGCCGATTTTGCACAGGTTCGTCAGAGAGAGTCGTGCCCCACCCAGGGGCGATGCACCGCGCGCCACCAGGTCG
>JAEUIR010000290.1 GCA_016795025.1 Phycisphaerales bacterium | reverse complement strand
CGCTGAACGAAATCAAGCGCGGCAGCGATTCCTTGTCTTTTTGCCGCCCGCTCGCCCGTTTACTTTCGATAATGTCCTCGATGCTGCATACAGGGAAGCCGTCGATTTCTTCGCGGCGCGCCCAGGCGTCCTCAAACCGCTCGATGCCGTCCGGCGCGAAAATCAGGTCCAAATCAAACGGCCCGTTTTTCAATTGAACGAAGTCTTTTCCGCGGACAATTTCCGACTTGTTCTCATCGCCGAGAGCAAAGCCCAGACGCTCCAAGGCTTCCACGATCGCAAGCCCGTTCTCGCGGCTCTTTTCCACAAACACGTCCGCGTCCTGAGTCGTGTCGGGAAAGCCCAGCAGAATCGCGCCGCATTTACCGATAAACAAGTATTTCACGCCGGTTTGGGCGAACGCCGCGTGAATTTCCTGAGCCTGGCGATAGTCAAACGCGGCCATATCCCAGCCAATCCGGCAGATTCTCTTCGCACCAGCGCCGATAGTCTTCCATCGTGTCAAACGACCGATACGGCGCGTCGTCAAGCACCGGCTTGTACGTCTTGATGAACGCGTATCGCATGCGCGTTTCCAACGGCCGCCTGGACGCGGCTTCGAACTCGGCCCACCACTCGCGCTCGGTCGCGGGATCAACCGGCTCGATTTCAATTCGCGGCCGAGAATTCGTCACTGCCGTATTCCCATTTGTGATTGCAAAGGGCGACGCGGCGTTGCTGCTCAGCGCTTCGCATCCCAGAAATTCACCAGGTCGATGCGCGTGATGATCGCCGCAATCTTGCCGCCGCGGCGAACCAAAACTCCCGTATTTCCGCTCAGCAGCAATCGATAGATTTCATCCACCTTCGTGCGCTCGTCGCATTCGGGAAACGGCCGAGCCATGATTTCCTTCAGCTTCACCCGGCGCGGCTCGTAGCCTTCGTGCATCAGCCGGGCAAGCGTGACTTCCTGCAACCCGCCGACCGAACGCTCGTGCTCGACGATCGGGATCTGCGAAATCGCTTCCTTGCGGCACAACGCGATGGCATCGTCCATCGTGTGCTCC
Organism: Phycisphaerales bacterium; assembly: GCA_016795025.1. Classification (GTDB taxonomy): domain Bacteria; phylum Planctomycetota; class Phycisphaerae; order UBA1845; family Fen-1342; genus JAEUIR01. Next base: position 2,456 of record JAEUIR010000290.1, on the reverse strand, counting down.
GGCGTAAGGTACGACAGAGGCCGATCGCCGATGATCGCGAGGATATCCGCCGCCGTGCTCGGGGCGCGCGGCGCGTCGAGGAATCCGTTCTCGCGCATCCAATCGTCGTTGTACATTTTGCTGAGATAATTGCGCCCGGTGTCGGGCAACATCGCGACGACCACGTCCTCAGGCGTGAGCCGCTCCGCGTAGCGCAGCGCCGCGGCCACAGCCGTTCCGCACGATCCGCCGATCAACATCCCTTCTTCGCGCGCCAGTCGCCGAGCGATTCCGAACGACTCGCGATCAGAGACACGCACCCAATCATCCACCATTTGACTATTAAATGTCTTCGGTACGTAATCCTCGCCTATGCCCTCGACCTTCCACGGCCCCGGCTTTCCGCCGGACAGCACCGAGCCTTCGGGATCAGCCCCGACAATGCGCACCTTCGGATTGCGCTCTTTGAGATAACGCCCAACCCCCGAAATCGTTCCGCCCGTGCCGATTCCGTTTACGAACACGGTCACGCGGCCGAGCGTTTGCTCCCAGATTTCAGGCCCGGTCGTCAGGTAGTGAATCTCCGGATTCGCAAGGTTCGTGAACTGGTTCGGCTGCCAGGCGTTCGGAATCTCGTTCAGCAGGCGGGCGGCCACGCCGGCATAGCTTTCGGGTGAATCCGGCGGGACATTGGTCGGCGTAATCACCACCTCAGCGCCATAAGCGCGCAGCAAACTGATTTTTTCGTCGCTCATCTTGTCAGGCATGACAAAGATGCTGCGATAGCCTTTCACCGCCGCGACCATCGCCAACCCCACGCCGGTGTTTCCCGACGTAGCCTCGATGATCGTCGATACGCCGGGCTTCAATATGCCCTCGCGCTCGGCTTTTTCGATCATCGCCTTGCCGACGCGGTCCTTGATGCTGCCGCCGGGGTTGAAGAATTCAACTTTCGCGTACACCCTGCATGGCAACCCCTCAGCCACTTTTCGCAGCCGGATCAACGGCGTGTGGCCGATGGTTTCAAGGACGCTTTCGTACATACCCGCCATATTTCATTCCTGCGCAAGAGAGTCAGCGCCGCGCTTTCAGGGTCGCGCGGCGCTGTGCATGATAGCGTGCAGCGCGGTTCGCCGCCTCGCGCGCATGAAGGGCACCCGCGCGCGCCTTTCCACCGTCAACCGGCCTGCGTACCGACGATCAGGTCCACGAACGGGTCGATGTCAAACGCATTGACTGCGCCATCATGGTTCAAATCACCCTTCCAGGGGTCGCAGCCGAGATAAGTTTGCACGTACAGGTCGATATCGAGCATGTCGAGTACGAATGCGTCGATGTCGAAGTTGTTTACGTACCCGTCACAGTTCATATCACCGGGCAGGTCCAGGCGAACGTGCAGCTCCGCGCTAACTTCAAACGTCACATCAACCTGCGGGTTGTTCCAGCAATGCGGCCATATGAATCCAATCACTCGCAACGTGTAATGGCCGGGGTCGATTTCCCACCAGCCGTTGTCGGACCACTGCCATTGGTTGGTGTACACCAGCTCGTGAAGCGGTGCCGTTGGCGATTCACTATATAGCGCGACGGAAAACCACTGCACGGTTCCCGAACGAAGCAGTTGAGCATTTGCTCGAACGATAATCACCGAGTTGGGATGCACGTCGAAACCGATTTCGCACAAGAGTTGTCCAAGTTCACCGGTATCGCCCCCCGAATCTGACCAGGAATCTCCGCTTAAGCGACCCGTGAACTGAAGCAGTTGCGCGCCGAGCGGTTCGTTGAGCGTGAAGATCTCCGATTGCTGAACGCCGTGGATCGACACCCAGTTCATATATCCGGCCACGCTGGCGGTCTGATCGGCCATGAATGGCTGAAAATCCGCTGCCGAAGCGTATTGCTCCTCAACCCTCGGAGGATAGCCCGGTACGCCTTCCGCCACGGCGCGCAGAAACACGGAGCGTTGTTGGTGGGTAGGCGTAACGGACGGCTGCGCGGCTGCCGCAACCGCTGCCGCCGCAACGAGAATCGCTGTGCAGATTCTAAACATGGTACACTTCCTTTCCGATGGCGCGAAACCGCAGCTAAATGCGCAATCGCGCGCTACAGATCAGCTAGCAATTTTCGTGCCGCACTCGTAGCCGAATGCGAGCGGGCGCGATGTGTTCTGCGAATAAAGGAGCTCGGGTCAGTGCGCGTTTTTGGCGAGCTTGGGTCATTTTTTCTCCGAAATAGCGTGGCGTGCTGGGCGCTGCGCGCGCTGCCACTCGTTACCTTAGTTGTTGGTTGTCTGCCGATTGGCTCTGCGGGAAGGAACAACAACCTTCCGGCCGATGAGCCGGTTAGTGATGACTACTTGCTGCCGTTTCCTCCCGGTGTGCCCCGGTTCTGTGGCCAAAGCAATTTCGGCGTGGCCGGTCTGGGCAGCCACGCGACGGAATACGCCATCGATTTTGTCATGCCGGATGATTCGCCGG
>JAEUIR010000028.1 GCA_016795025.1 Phycisphaerales bacterium | reverse complement strand
ACGTGAACTGCGACGGCCGAGTCAACAACTTCGACATCGATCCGTTCGTGCTCGCGCTCTCCGACGCCAACGAATATGCAGCGGCATATCCTGCCTGCGACATCAGCACAGCCGACATCGACGGCGACGGCGCGGTAAATAACTTCGACATCGACGGGTTTGTGGCATGTCTGGTGAATGGTTGTCCATAGCACCAGCTCGGGCGTTGTGGGTTTTGGTGCGTTGCACCTCATCCGAGCCGCGACCGTGACGGGGCGGATCTTGGATCTCTCCGGGAAGCAGATCAATGATGAAACCACTCCAGCATGCGAAACGCACCCGACGGGCCGTACCGCGGTTTCGCCAGCTACGAATAACTTTAGCTTCGCAGAGTTGATGCGTTCACCGTGTCGCGCCGAACCAGTTTGCGCACCACACGATGGGTGGCGCAGCAGCGACATCCGCCAAGGGCGGCATCGGGGCTTGAACAGCGATATCAATCGACTCACCGGGCAGCAGCGTGATGAGCTGATCTTCGGCCGCGCATTCGGGCGACAGCCGATCGAATTGAAAACACATGTCTCTCACCAGCGTTTCGGCCGCGATTCGAATCGCACCGTGTCCCGGCTGTGATAGCGAAAAACGCGGCTCCGCATAACGTAATTCGCGATCACGGCCGAAGAACCACGTCGCGCGCAAACCATCACAATCGACAATCAGCGCTGTTTCAAGCGGCGAAACAACACCCGCCGCGATGTGCGAAATATCGACGCGGCCGACATCGCGTTCATCCGAGCCAATCTCGACTTCAGCCTGCTTCAACACACCGCCGCGGAGGTTTGCGCATCGCACGCTCGCGGTCGTCTGCCAGCGTTCGTCATGATCGTTCACCGCGAATAACCACAAACTTCCGCCGATCGGCTGAATCGTCAGCAACCGCGGGGCGAGCGCGCGCCGCGCCGCATACCACAGGAGCTTGCGCCGCCCGGCCACGTCAATCGCCGACCAACTGTGTCCCGCCCAAACATCATTCAACTGCCAGAACAGCGCACCCATGCAGCGCGGCTGATTCGCGCGCCACCACTCCACGCCAGCGGCCACCGATCGCGCCGCCAGCAGTTGCGAGAGGAAATGCCATTCGTCGAAATCGCGCGGTTCGCGGAACCACTCAGCCAGCGGTACGTCGTAGCGCGCGGAGTTTCCGCCGCCGGCACGCTGACGATGTTCCATCGCGCGCGAGCCGAGCCGCAATTCCGACACCGGCCACGATTCGCGCAGCGTCGCGAAATTCGGCGGCGATTGATGTCCGAATTCCGTGCAAAACCGCGGCGCCACCATGCGATAGCCGTCGCCCCAGCGATCCCACACATGTTGATTTCCGTGATCGGCGTCATTCGGCGCGACTCTCGCCTCGGCGGAATACGGACTGTTTGGCCAATATGGCGTGGACAAATCGCGCGCGGCGTTCGGCAATGTCTGATGGTAATAGGCGGCGCCCCAGGTCTGGTTTGGCGCAAGCCGCGCTCCGAATCCCCACGACTCATGGGCCCAGATGCACTCGTTCCCGCCGCACCACAACGCGACGCACGGATGATGCGACAGGCGCGTCGTCGCGTGATGCGCCTCGGCGGCGACAAGTTCGCGCAGCGGCGATTCCTCGGGATACATCGCGCACGCGAACATGAAATCCTGCCACACCAGGATGCCCACCTCGTCGCATGCGTCATAGAAGCGGTCGTCTTCGTATATGCCGCCGCCCCATACCCGCAGCATGTTCATATTCGCATCAACCGCCTGTGCGATCCGGCGCTGATATTGTTCACACGTGATTTCGGCCGGAAACAAGCTATCGGGAATCCAATTCGCGCCTTTGCAGAAAATCGGTCGATCGTTCACGAGAATCGTAAACGCCGAACCGGACGCGTCGGCCGTTGTGTCGAGCCGCATGTTGCGAAATCCGACGCGGCGCGCCGCGCGCTCCAGCGTGTCGCCCGCTTCGGTCTCCAGCGTGATTTCAAGAACATAGAGCGACTGCTCGCCGTAACCTCGCGGCCACCACCGCCGCGGACGATCAATCGCAAGGCTGATTTTCGCGAATCGCGCCGGTGGCGACGCGGCGGCGCTCGCTTCGGCGACAGGCCGGCCGACCTCGTCGCGCACCAATGCCGACAAACGCGACGCGCGCGCAGACGATGCGAATTCGACCTCGACTGTCGCGTCCAAGCCCCACGTGTCGCGACCTTCGCATTCGCGCCGCACGTCCACTCGCACAGCCGCGATGCGTGCCGCACACCACGCTTCAAGATGAATCGGTCGCCAGACGCCGGCCGTTGCTACTCTTGGTCCCCAATCCCACCCGAAATTGCAGGCGGATTTGCGGATGAATACGTATGGATCCCAGTCGCCGTTGACCGGCCGCGGGCCGAGCCGCTTCGCCTCCGCGCGAATGTGTCGCAGCGGCGATGCGAACGTGATCGTTAGCTCGTTCTCGCCGGATCGCAGCGCTTCGCGGATGTCAAAGCGATGCGCATGAAACATATTCGCCGCGTTGCCGATACGCCGCCCGTTGAGATCGAGCGTGCAAACCGTATCCAGCCCTTCGCAACGCAAATCAACTCGCTCTCGGCTGAGCAGAGAATCCGCCGCGACGAATCGGCATCGATATGTCCAGTCGCACGCTCCGATCCATGTCTGTTCGAGCTCCGCAAACCCGATGTTTGGATGCTCGATCAACCCCGCCTGAATCAAGTCAAGATGCACGCAGCCGGGCACCCGCGCCGGAATGACCCGGCCGCGCAGCGCCGCCGGGACGGCTGCTTCGTTCGGGATCGTCAGCGTCCAATCTGCGGCGGCGAGATCGATTGATTGCATCGCCATGCATGGCCAAGAGCCTCCTCCTCACATCAGGGAGGGGGCAGGGAGGGTCGCGTTACTGCTTCACGCCTTCGAGTGAAACAATCATGCGCACTTCGTCACCGGCGCCGGTGAGCATTTTATCCATGCCGAATTCCGATCGCTTGATTGTGAACGTGGTTTCAAATCCCGCGCGGTTGCCGCCCCACGGATCCGCGCCGGCGCCGGTCTTGTCCAATGATATGGTCAGCGGCTTGGTCACGCCGTGCAGCGTCAACTCGCCAGCCACTTCATACTTATTGTCGCCCGTCTTCTTGATCGACTTGCTTTGAAACGTGATCGTCGGATGCTTCTCCGCGTCAAAAAAGTCGGCGCTCTTCAGGTGTGCGTCGCGCTTCGCGTCGGCTGTGTCGATACTGGCGACTTTGACCTCCACTTTCAAACTCGATTCGGCCGTCTTCTCGTCGTCCCACTTGATCGTGCCGCTGATGTCGTTGAACCGGCCATAGCTGTAGCTGACGTTCATGTGCTTAATGCGGAATATGGCCGATGAGTGTACCGCGTCCACTTTGTATTCATCCGCCGCGACGGTCGCGGCGGCTGCGAAAACGGCGACTGACAGCATCATGGAAGCAATTGTCTTGCGCATCGGAGGTCGTCCTTTCGAATGATCGTGGCTTCGGCCCGAAGTCGCCGGCATTGCCGCTCATGCGGCGCGGTGGCGACGCGGCGCTGGTTCGGAGCGCCATGAAAAGCATAGGCTGACCCGCGACGCCGGAAAAGGCGGCGCTCGAATTGTTGTTGCACAAGTCGCTTCTGACTGGCTCTTGTGCGCGTCAGAGCGGTTCTGTCACGCCGGAGCGGCGACCACTGGGCAGGGGGCGCGCCGTTACGGTCGTCGCGTTTTCGCACGCTATACTGGCTCGCATGAGTAACACCGTCGTAACACAACCCGCCGCGCATGCGGTGAATCGCCTCGTGACGTACGCGCACGTGGCCGATGTCGATGCGTCGCTGGAGTTCTATGCGCTGCTGGGTTTTGGAGTCGTGAACTCGCTGCGCGACGACGCCGGAAACGGAAAGACGTTCTGGGCACGAGCCGCGAGCGGCGCGGCCGAGATCATGTTCGCGCGGGCGAGCGGGCCGGTCGATCCGACGGTACAGGCGGTGTTGTTTTACATGTATTCGCCGGACGTTGGCGGGCTGCGGGCGCACCTGCTCGCGAATGGGCTATTCGACGGCGGCGCGTATGTCGGACAGTGTGGCCCGAACGACGGCCGGCGTGTGGTGTTCAACGTGTCGCGCCCGTTCTATATGCCGTCGGGTGAGATTCGAATCGCCGATCCGGATGGGTATTGCATTTTGGTGGGGCAGTTGGGATAAGCGCGTATCAGCGCAATCGCCGGGCGTCACACAGCTTCGGATTGGGTCGCTCCAAGATGAACCTCGTCAGATCTGGTCCGACGACGATCGCCAAATGGACGCCGATCCATTCCGGGGTGCCGTTATTATGTTTGATGATCTCGCGTCTGTGCGATGCGATGAACAAGTTACTCCCGCAGGAGAATATGATGTCCGAGGTTGAACAACCGACTAGATCACCATGGGAGTGGACCGAAGAAGACTTGCATAGGCTAGTTCGCTCAAAGACGCCTGAAAGCATAGAACTTGATTACAAGCAATCCGATGCGCTAAGGAATACCACCGCAAACAAAAAGTCGTTAAGCAAGGACGTGTCGGCATTCGCCAACTCTGCCGGGGGAACGCTGGTGTATGGCATCAGGGAATCAAAAGACTCAGAGCTCGGAGCGCCAGTTCCAGAGAGTCTTGACAATGGTCTGCATCCCGATGAATGCAATGCGGAGTGGATAGAACAGGTCATCAATTCGACAATTCAGCGACGTATTACCGGGGTAAGAATCAATCCGATAAAGCTCACAAATACGCGCCTTGCATACGTTGTTTATGTTCCGCAAAGCACGATAGCGCCTCACCAAGCATGCGATAAGAAGTTCTACAAACGGTTCAACTTTGAATCTGTTGCGATGGAAGAATACGAGATTCGGGACGTTACCAATCGTCCGCTTGGCCCCATCCTTCGGGCACGCTGGTATTTTCATGGCTACAAAAAAACGGATCGATGTTCAATAGAGACGGCAAATAATAGGAAGCTATTATCATTGCAGCTAAGTCTAACCAATAGCTCCGCCGTTCCCGCCACGCATATCATCGCTAAGTTGTTTATCGATCATCATCTCGAGCCATTTGATGTTCCACCTGAACTACGCTTTGGGTTGGGCAATTTCAATTTCTCACAGGGGGGTTTCCATGCAAGGGTGTGCGTCGTCGAATGGGTATCGCCCCCACGGATGCCGGTGTTCGACGAAATTGGAATTGACCTTGTAGCGACACCGATGCGATTCCAGGTCGGGCCAATGCACAGAAAATTGTTCCTCGCGTCACAACTTCGTGCGCCATTCATGACGCTACGAGAGAATGCCGTGAGGATCGACATCGAAGACACACATGCAGACATTACCCAATTGTGATGCCGGGTAGCATTCTTTTCGAGGGACTCGGCGTATGCATGTCTTCGAAGCGCCGGTCGCCGCCAACAACACGATGTTGGCCCGCCGCACCAGCCGCGCCGGCGTCGTCCGTCCGCGTGCCCAACGCTCCAACGTCTTTTGTTGATCCGTAACACTTCACCCGTCTGCAACCCGTCTGCAAGATTTTTTGAAACTCTCTCGCCGCATAGCCCTTGCGCCGGGAGCGCCCACGCGCATATAGACTTGCTATGCGCAGCACGGGGACGCACGCCGAGGCCATCGAAGCGCTCATCGCCGCCCTGCAACGTGGGGAGTTTGACGAGGCCGCCGCGCGGCGGCTGTACACACTCGGCCCGGACGCCGTGGCGCTGGCGCTGCTCGCCGCTACGCGGCGGATCAGCGAACTGCAATCCCTTGCCGCGGCCGGCGGTGATTCGCTCAGCACGCCCTGCGCAAGCGGCCCGACTTCACGCCCGAGCGCTACCAAGGCCGCATTCTGCGCCTGGGCCGGCGGCTGGATGCCCTGATCGCCAGCGAGTGCGCCGACCTCGCCGCCTGTGAAACGGCTGCGACGCACCGGCGATCATTTGTTCACGTTCCTGGACGATCCGCAAATCTCGTTCGAGAATAACCATGCCGAACGCATGATCCGACCGGCCGTCATCTTCCGCAAAAATAGCCAGTCCAACCGTTCCGACCGCGGCGCCGCCACGCAGGCCGTCCTCATGAGCGTCTACCAAACCCTCAAACTCCGCGGCCACGACCCGCTCCAAACGCTCGAAACCGCCCTGCGAAGCTACCTTCAAACCGGCCAACTCCCGGCCCTACCCGCAGCAAACATTGCAGCAGGCTGAACTGTTACCGGAATTCTTATTTTGTCTCGAAATCAGTTTCGTTAAGAATCGGGGGCGCGTTTAGCATGCCGCGTATGGCCGTTGCAATAGTTTGGTTCCGAAGCGACTTGCGCCTACACGACAATCCGGCCCTCTCGGACGCCATCAAAACCGGCGCGCCGATCATCCCCATGTTTATCCACTCACCCGACGAAGAAGCCGAGGCCGCCCCCGGTGCAGCTTCGCGCTGGTGGCTCGCGAATTCGCTCCGGGCGCTCGATGTAGCGCTCCGAAAGCTCGGCGGCGGACTCGTCATCCGCCGCGGCCGGGCGGCCGATGCAATCGCCGCGCTGATCCGCGAAACCGGCGCAACTGCCGTGTACTGGAATCGCCGCTATGAACCCGCGATCATCGCCCGCGACGGCCGCATCAAGGCCCAATTGCAGCAACGCGGCATTTCCGCTGAGAGCCACAACGGCTCGCTGCTATTCGAACCGTGGGAAATCTCCACACAGGACGGCCGGCCGTATCGAGTGTACACCCCGTTTTCGAAAGCTTGCTTTGCCCGCGAACCGCACTTGAGGCCCTTGCTGCCCGCACCTAAAAAAATCCCCTGGCCCGCAGCCTGGCCGAAATCGCTCGAAATCGACGACCTTCAACTCGAACCTCGCATCGACTGGGCCGCCGGCTTCCGCGATACCTGGAGCCCCGGAGAGGCAGGCGCGGCGGCTACGCTGAGGCGGTTTGAATCGGCTGTCGTTGCCGACTATTCGACCAGCCGGGACATTCCCGGCGTAGTCGGGACTTCGCGCTTGTCGCCACATCTTCACTTTGGAGAGATCAGCCCTCTCATGGTCTGGCGTGAAGTTTCAACGTGTGCCCCAAAAGACTCAACGCGAATCGCACACTCCGATGGCGGAAGTACGTTCAGAAATGAGCTGCTTTGGCGCGAATTCGCTCACCATTTGCTCTATCACTTTCCGCGCACCGTGGCCGAACCGCTTGACGCGCGCTTCGCGACCTTTCCGCGGAAGCATGATGCTCGCGGCCTGAAAGCCTGGCAGAGCGGCCAGACGGGGTTCCCAATCGTGGACGCCGGCATGCGCGAGCTGTGGCACACCGGTTGGATGCATAACCGTGTCCGCATGGTCGCCGCATCCCTGCTTGTGAAGCACCTGCTGATCCCCTGGCAGGCCGGTGCGGCCTGGTTCTGGGACACGCTGGTCGATGCCGACCTCGCCAATAACACGCTCGGCTGGCAGTGGATCGCTGGGTGCGGAGCGGACGCCGCGCCGTTCTTTCGAATTTTTAATCCGACGCTTCAAGGCGAGAAATTCGACCCGGACGGTCTTTACGTCCGGCGCTGGGTGCCCGAACTCGCCGAGTTACCCGTGCGTTACATTCACAACCCCAGTTCCGCTCCGGAAGACGTTGTTCGTTCCGCCGGCGTTCTGCTCGGCAAGACCTATCCCGCACCGATCGTCGATCATGCGGCGGCGCGTTCGGCCGCGTTGGCAGCGTATGAGCATGTCAAACGGGCAGCGCCGTGACCGGTTTCGACATATCGGACTCCGCATCAACGTCGACAAACACGCATTTGTACGGCTCAAAAAGCGGTTTTTTCTCAATCTGCCAAAAATCGGACGAATTCGACGGACGTGGAATCACGCTTGCGGGTGTAACCCTCGTTCGATGAAAGGCGTCGCAGTTCGAGCGACGACTCCGGCTGTCGGGATTTGTCGCGACATGGCGCGTCGGTCGATTCAAAAATCGCAGCGGATTTGTAACCCGTTGCGCAGGCGTGCCGTGTCTTACCGATTGGCTGCAAAATTATTCGGTTTTCATCGGATTCTGCGATCGGCCACATGGTTTGAGCGTACAAAGAGAGTACGGGGCCCGTAAGGGCGGGCGCGATCAACGGGCGGTGTGTGGATGTGTCGAATTCTGTCATGACCACCCGTACAGGAACGTCTAACGAATACTGGGCTTTGCCCGGATCGGCCGTGTGAGGAATGCACGGCCGGACGAATTGGTTGTCTAAAGGAGGCGAACATGATTGCTCACAACCCAAGCACCCGATCGTCGCTGCGAAAGCTCACGCCTCGCGCGAAGCTGCCGGCGTCCAACGTGCTGCGCACGTTGAAGACGTCTGACTTGGCGTTGCTTGAGCAGACACTCGCCGAGTCGATCGAATGCGTCGTGGACCCGCTGTTCAAGCTGCGCTCCACGCAGCGCAGCGTCCTCGGGCCCGCCCCGGACGCTGAATTGCTGCGAAAGCCGCGCCCGGCCGTCTCAAACGACGACAGCGGGCTGGATCTACTTGCGGCGGCTTCGACGAACCAGCTTACGGCCGAGCAGGAGCGGCATTTGTTCCTGCGGATGAACTATTGCAAGTACAAGGCGATGGTCATCTTGGCGAAATTCCGCGACCAGCGGCTGACCGCCGAGGCCGCGCGCCATGTGATTTGCTGGATGAAGGAAGCACATGACACGCGCGGACAGATCGTCCGCGCGAACATTCCGCTGGTGCTGGCGATGGCCAAGCGGGCGCGAATTCACAATGTCGAATTCGTGGAATTGATCAGCGAGGGCAATTTCGCCTTGCTGCGCAGCGTGGACAAGTTCGATGTCTCTCGCGGCTTCAAGTTCAGCACGTACGCCTGCCGCGCGATCCTGAAGAGCTTTTCGCGGATTGCCGCACGTACGGCGCGCTACCGCGGCGCGTTTCCGGCGGAGTTCGACCCATCGCTCGAAAAGAGCGACGAGCTTGAGCGGCAGCGGGTTGACGAGGAGAGCCACTACCTGGGCCATCTGAAGTCAATTCTCGGCGAAAACACCGCGCAGCTCAGCGATGTCGAGGAGCGAATCATCCGCGCCCGATTCGGGCTGGATGAAATCGTCCCCGACAACGAAGCTCCGCGGCTTCGCACGCTCGAACAGGTGGGTGACATGTTCCACGTGACCAAGGAGCGCGTCCGCCAGATTCAGAACCGCGCGCTGCTCAAGCTGCGCGAAGTGCTGACGGAGCGCATTCAAAATCAATAACGGCCATTACCGCATCCGGGCGAGGGCGAAAATCGCTCCGCCCGGAAGCGTTGGCGCGATCATGCGGCGGGCAACGTTTATTCCCCACGGCTTGGTCGACCGGTTTTCGCGAGACGGTGGGATTCCGACGATTCGAGTTGCGTGTGTTGTCCCGATGAATCCGCGGCGTGCGGTCGAGAAACGGACCCTCGACCGTCCCCGCGTATTTTTGTTCCGGATCGGGACGGCAACTTGAGTTAGTGCTTTCCCGCTAGTGTAGTTAGTCACGCTGTGTGCATCTTATCGAGCACGGCTCGCGCGCGGCGGACTTTTTCCAGGATCGTTTCGGCTTTGGCTCTCCAGCGGAACGAGCGCGGGTGTTTGTTGTGCTGGGCGATGTATTCGTCGATCGCCGCCACCAGTTCCTTGACGCTGTGAAACACGCCGCAGCGGATGCGTTTTTCGGTGATCTCGCGGAACCAGCATTCGATCAGGTTCAGCCATGAGCTTGAGGTCGGCGTGAAGTGCAGGTGGAAGCGCGGATGCCGCGCCAGCCAGCGTTGCACGGCCGGATGTTTGTGCGTGGCGTAGTTGTCGAGAATCAGATGCAACGTCAGGTCCGCCGGCGTTTGCTGATCGATCAACTTCAGAACTTGATAAATTCCTGATGCCGATGCCGCGGCATGCACGTGCCGATCAGCAAGCCCGTCAGCAGGCGCAGCGCGGCAAACAGCGTGACCGACCCCACGCGCGCAAGGGGCTTACCGAGACCGGATGTTTGACGGAGTGGGCTTCCATCTCCCAAGCGCCGCCGCGCGTGCCTGACTCCCTGCTCGCGACACATCCCGCTTGCAGACCATCCGCCCGCATGCCTATTCTGTCCGACATGATCGACTTATTTTCGCCGCTCGAACTCGGCCCATACGCCCTCCCGAACCGCATCTTCATGGCTCCGCTCACGCGCTGCCGCGCTCGACCGGACGGCGTCCCGGTTCCAATGATGGCTACCTATTACCAGCAGCGAGCTACCGCGGGGTTGATTTTGTCGGAAGCGACCTGCATCGCGCCAGAGGCTGTCGGTTATCCAAACGTGCCCGGGCTATGGAGCGACGCACAGGTCACGGGGTGGCGGCCGGTTACTGACGCGGTACATGCCGCCGGCGGCCGAATATTCGCGCAGCTATGGCACGTCGGCCGCGTGTCGCATCCGTGCTATCAACCGAACGGCGCGCTGCCAGTCGCGCCGTCCGCCATCGCTTGTCCCGGCAAGACACATACTCCCAGCGGTGACCAGCCGCGTCCTGTGCCGCGCGCCCTCGAAACCGACGAAGTCCCCGCGATCATCGAGCAATATCGTCGCGCGGCCGCCAACGCGCTGTCGGCCGGCTTCGACGGCGTCGAATTGCACGGCGCGAATGGCTATCTGCCGGACCAATTCCTCCGAAGCGCCACGAATCAACGCACCGACCGCTACGGTGGTTCGATCGAAAATCGCGCGAGATTTCATCTGGATGCGACGCGCGCCCTGATCGCCGTGTGTGGGGCGGAGCGTGTGGGGGTGAAGCTCTCGCCGTCAGGCGTGTTCAACGGCATGTCGGACGCCGACCCGATTGCGACGTTCAGTTACGTGATTCGCGAACTGAACAAGTTGGGCATCGCGTTTCTGCACGTGACCGAGGCCATGGAAAGCGACATCAAGCACGGCGCGACGAATTTTCCCGTCGCGACGTTTCGACCGCTTTTCGACCGCGTGCTCATCACAAACGCCGGCTTTTCATTCGAGAAGGCGCAGCGTTATCTGAGCGAAGGCGCGGCCGATGCAGTGGCATTCGGCGTGTTGTTCATTGCCAATCCGGACTTGCCGCGGCGGTTCCGCGAAGACGCGCCGCTGAACCAGCCTGATCCCACGACGTTCTACTCAAGCGGCGCGCACGGTTACATCGACTATCCTGCGCTCTCATCAAACCCTTAATCGGAGCCGTGCATTCAGCCCCTGATCCATCGCTATCGCGAGGCATATGCGGCAGCGGGCAACACGCGGCAGTTCGCCGCATTTGTCGCGCAGTATTGGGCGCTGCGCGCCTGGACGTTCATCATCAATCGCTTTCCGATTTCCTGGAATCTCGTTACTGCGCGCATGATGGGCCGCATCTGGTGGGCGGCCAGCAAACGACACCGTGAACGGGCGCTTGACAATCTGCGCCCATCGCTGGGCGGCGATTACTCCGAAGCCGAATTGGCCGACATCGCGCGTCGATCATTCGAGCACTTTGCGCAGGTTTATCTCGTCGAGTTGGTCGAAACGACACGCTTGATCAACGAGTGGACCTGGGCAAAGCACGTTACGCTCGGCGATCTCGGGCCGGCGTTGCGCGAACTGCTGCGCGAGCGCGGCGCGATCATGGTTACGCCCCATTTCGGCAACTACGAATTGCTCGGATACACGATTGCAAAGCTGGGTATTCCGCTGACGGCGATCATGCGCCCGCTCGATAACACGCTCATCACCGAATATGTCGTGGACACTCGCGAGCGTGGCGGACTCTCGCTCGTATTCAAGAAAGGCGCGGCCGCCGCGGCGGATGATTGCGTCGCGCGCGGCGGAACGGTGTGCTTCATCGCCGATCAGGACGCGGGGCGAAAGGGCGTTTTTGCGGATTTCTTCGGCCGGCCGGCATCGTGGTACAAAAGCATCGCGCTGCTCGCCATTCATCGCCAAGTGCCGATCATCGCGGGCTATGCCGCGCGCGAGCGCCTGGGTTTTCATTACAGATTTCGCGTCGCACGGATCATTCGACCGGAGGAATGGGAATCGCAGCGAGATCCGATCGCCTGGATCACGCGCGAGTACGCGCAGGCGTTCGAGGACTCGATCCGGGCATTTCCGGAGCAATACCTGTGGGTTCATCGCCGTTGGAAAACTCGACCGAAAGAGGAGTAGTGCCGCGCGCGGCCGCTTGACCGGCGAGCGTGGCAAGTTAACGTAAACGTTCATCCACCGCGAAACGGTCGACGGCGTCGCGGTGTCTTCTGGTTCAAGGGAAACAGGGGTTAGCAATGCGTTTCGTTCAGAGCGCGCTCCGGTCGCTTTTTACTCCGTTGATCTTGTTGGCGTGTATCGTGGGTTGCAGCTATCCGGGCAGCGCGAATCATGTGGGACTCGCGACCGCCGGCCGCGCGCGCGAACAGGCGCCGGCGACGGAAAAACCGGCTGGGGTAGATCGAGGCCCGACCGATGCGGAATTGAAATCGGATGATTCACCCGTTGATCGAAAGATGGTCTACTCGGCCAGTCTCGGCGTGGTTGTCCTGGACATCGAAAAGGCGGTTGCGGCGACAGAAACGATTGCGGGCGAGTTCGGCGGCTATGTCGCGCAGGTTCGAACGAATCAGATCACCATTCGCGTTCCGGCCGCCGACTATCGCCTCGCGATGGATCGCGTTTCGCAGCTTGGGACTGTGACGCACCGAACCGTTGACGCGCAGGATGTCACCGAAAAATACGTTGATCTCGAAGCCCGGCTCAAAAATGCGCGGGCGGTGCGGGCCCGGCTCGAAGCGCTGCTTCAAAAAGCAGAGGACGCCAAGGCGGCGGTTGAGATCGAGCGCGAGTTATTCCGCATCGGGGAACAGATCGAACAGATGCAGGCCAAGCTCGAACTGTTGCGCAATCGAGTCGCATACAGCATGATTTCGGCCACATTTCAGCGCGTCGCGCCGCAGGCTGACGTGCCGGCGGCGCGGGAGCTGCCATTCCGCTGGCTGAGAGAATTGCGGCCGGAATACCTTTTGTCGGAGGGTTACTAACATGCGCGCCGCTCGAATCAATCCGCACCTCGCAATGCTCGGCCTGCTTGTGTCATTGGTTGTCGCTTTGACTGGGTGCGGCGCGACATTCGATCCACCGTCGGGTTACATCCAAGTGGCGCAGCAGCGCAGATATGACTTGAAGTATGTATCCGCGGCCGGAAACGTTCTGGCGGCGAAGTCCCGCGCGAACGAAGACTCAAAAGCCGATCTCGCGTTCTGGAGCGCCGCGGTCGAGCGGCAGAAAACGCAATTCGACGGAATGACGCTGGCATCGCGCGAGACGATTCGCTCGACATCGGGCGTGGAAGGCGTGCTGTTTCAATTCGAATCCGGAGCGGGGCCTTCACGCTTGCAATACTGGGTGGCGCTGTACGTAACGCCAACGCGGATCACCACGTTTGAAGCCGCCGGAAGCGCGGACAAGCTCAGCCCCGATTCGGCAGCCATACGCGCGGCGATGCTGACGGTTCGTTAAACCGCGCAAAGCCGCGAATGGTCCGGGAGGCTACCAAACGCCGCCGCCGGAGCCGCCCACGGAAAACACCACGGCAAGCGCGATGAGCGCGCTGAGCGCCGCGTACCAAATCGTGAGCATACGGCTCTCCATCGGTTCGAGGCGCAGCAGCAAATTGACCAACATCGTCGACATGATGTAATAGCGCGGATCCGCCAGCTCTTGCGTGGCCGCGAATGCAGTCGCGACTCCCACCACCAACCAGATCGCGCGGCGCTCCGGCTGGCTGTGAATCAAGCCATAAAACGGCGGGGCGGCGGCGATGATCAGCAACACAAGCCCCAGGCGCCACGATAATGAAGCCGCCATCGCCTGCAACGGCCAATTGCGGACATACCACAAGTCGGTATTCCAGCCATGTGTGCTGCGATAGCTCAACATCAGAAACGCGATCAAGCCGAGCACGGCCGCGATGCCGTGTGCGCGAGTCAACAGGCTTGTGCCGATGCGCTTCCACGCGCCGGCCGCGCGACTCACGATCAAAGGCAGCCACATCATGACGATGGCCAGCGCGAAAAGATAAAGCTGCGCGGGATTGAACCCGATGCGATTCCATTCGGAGCGTCCGGGCGTAAACCTTCCGAAGTAAGCCACGATGCCGATCGCTGCAGCGATCACAATCAATTGCGGCCATGTGCGGCGCAACCACGCCAGGCTCGCAGCGCGCCATGAAATATCATGGCGATCATAGGCTTCGCGGATGATCAGCGCCTCGTGCAGAATGATCCACCCTGACCACACCAGCGCCGTTTGTCGAACGAGTGCCGCCGCCAGCATGGCGATGCCACATAGCGCAAACGCTGATCGAGCTTGAAACGCGAGTGCCGCCACCACCAACGCGATGCTCGGAACATCCGTGTATGCCAGCGCCACGAAGGGAAACCACAACGGGTTCCAGGCGAATTGCAGCAACGCGTCGCCGGCGTCGCGACGAGCCGCCTGCTGTCTGAGGAACGCTGCCGCCGCTGCCACACCGATCCCGGCGAATAGTGAGGACAAAACGCGCGGACCCAGCACGCCTTCGCCAAATCGCGAAATCAATTGCGCCGCGACCCAGTGATAAGCAGGCAGCATCGGAAGCGACCTCGCGGCAGTCCAATCGCCCCTGCTGATTCCAAGAATCGCCGGACAATGAATGTTCTCATCCGCGACCAGGTCATTATTCAGCGCGGTCAGCAACGATAGGTAACCGCCCAAGGCGAGCAAAGCGAGTACGAGTGCGACGCGCATGGACGAATTGATCGTCGATCTGTGCGAACGAATCAAGGCGCGCCCGCCGGTGTGCTTCCAGGGGCGATCGGGGACGTATCTGTTGAGCGACCGGGCTTTTGACAATTCGCGCGGCAGTCGCTTTCATGCGCGATGTGAGATTCACGAACGTGACGGCGCTTGATTCGGATCGTCTACACGCGCTTTTCGTGCGGCACACCCAACCGTATTGCCATGAAAAACTGACGGTGCGCGTTCGCTATAGTCGGTCGTCGGAGTTCTCCGGGAGCTGCTACTATCGCGATAGTCGCATTTTCATCAATCTAGGCCGGAAGAATAAGTACCCCTATCGACTGTATGTGCATCTGGCCAAGGCGCAGTCGAATAGCCGCATGTGGTGGCGGCGGGCGTGTTTTCTCACTGTCGAAAACGCGTATGAGCTGGCGCTGTTCATCTATCTGCACGAGCTGTTCCACTTTCTGGTGAAGCAGGCCGGCCGCTCAACCCGGCGTAAAGAGGCGATGTGCGATCGATTCGCTGCGCGCGTGCTCGTGGATCACGTCGGTCGGCGCATCACGGACAAATTCAATCACGATGTGCCGCGCGGTGTATGGGACTTTCAGGATCTGGATGCGCTGGTGGCGGCAGCGCCGCGTGTGGGGCAGTTGCTGCTGTTTCCTGAATTGCACGCGGCCCGCGCGGCTCGACGTCGGCCGGACTTATCCGGCATCGGTGCAACATCGGTCCGGAGCGCAGAGTTGTGAGCAGCCATTTCACCGCGCGCGAACCGGAACAATCTCCGCAACAGATTCGCAAGTGCCTGGCGCTCAGCGATCAGGAGCTTCGCGCTCAATGCGTGGTGGACACGCATCGCATCGGCGGCCCCGGTGGGCAGCATCGCAACAAGACGGAGTCGGCAGTGCGTTTGTTTCACCGCGCCAGCGGCCTGACCGTAACTGGTCAGGAGCGCCGGTCGCAGCATCAAAACGCAGCCAACGCACTCTCACGCCTGCGCGAAGCCATCGCGGTTCGCTTCCGCGTTCCGCTCCGCGTTTGTCACGTTTGGCCGGAATCCGTGCGCATACACGCCCGCCGCCTGAAAGTCAGTGAAAACAACTCTGCTTATTTCGACGTCATCGCGATCGCGCTCGACGCGCTGGAGGCGTTCAGTGGAAGCCCCCAGGAAGCGGCCGCGTTCCTGGACGTCACCACGTCCAGCCTTGTACGATTTTTGGCGGACCACGATCTGGCTTGGCGCGAAGCGAATCAGATTCGCGCCAAGTTCGGTCAACCGGCCTTGAAGCCGTAGTACAACAGACTTCGGAGGAGAAAGGCATGCGTTTGTTATTGATGCGCCATGGTGTCGCAGTCGAGCCCGGTGACCCGGCATTTCCCAGCGATCACGATCGTCCGCTCAGCCCGCAAGGCCGGAAGCGAACAATCGCGACCGTCCGCGGGATGCTCGAACTCGGCATCAAGCCGGATCGCATTGTGACAAGCCCGCTGCGCCGAGCCCGACAAACAGCAGAGATTGTCGCGGCCGAGTTTTCCATCGGCGGCGGTCAGTTGAGCGAATCGGCCGGCCTGACGCCTGACGCTGATCCGCAGCAAATCGCGCGAGAAGTTCGCGGATATTCAGCCGACGAATGCGTTGTGCTCATCGGGCATGAGCCGCATCTTTCGATGCTCGCTTCGCATCTCCTCACCGGCGAATCAGACGGGATGGACATATTGCTCAAGAAGGCCGCAGTCTGCGGGATTGAGCTGTCGGGCGGCGAAGCACGCGGCACGCTGCACTTTTTGTTGCAACCCAAACACTTGCGAGCCGCGGCGGACGGCGATTAATTCAGCCTTCTTTTTGCTCGGTTGCGAAGGAGCGTGTTTAAGTCCGCTATCTAACGGTGCAAAGCGCCTGGCGGCGCCGGCGCGCGGCTCATCTCGATTCGATTGGCGAAGGTTGAGACGTTGCGCCGGTCGTTACCATCGGCGTCGCGATGACCGGCGTCGGCATGTAGATGCCTTCATTTCCGCGACATACGACCATTTCGCCGACCGCGAGTCCAGCGGCCTGAACCTCGATCAAGCCTTGTGTTTCCATTCCGGTTGTCACGCTGACTGGAAACGCCGTCGGCTGCTCTTTCTCGCCCGGCCGAACCACAAATATCTGCTTGAGTTGCCCGCGCTGCACAATGGCGTCTTTGGGGACGAGCAGGCGCTTGCCCGGCGCGCCGGCCGGCACATGCGCCCAGGCGAACATCCCGGGCAGAATCTTGTGGTCCGCGTTGTTTAGATCGATTTCAATGGGAAACGTTCTGGCCGACGCATCCGCCTGCGGCACCACCCGCGCGATCGTTGACGCGAGCGATTTTGCAGTCGATTCAAACTCCACGGAGGTTGCGCCGCCGACGGCGCAATACGCGAATGCGGCCGCCGGGACATCCACGCGCACGCGAACGGTCTCAACCGCGACCATTTCACACACCGCGCCGCCCGGTTCGATCCATTCTCCGATCTCGGTGCGCTTGCGCGTGACAAACCCGTCAAACGGCGCTCGAACGATCGTCAACTTCAACTCGCGGTCAAGCCGATCGACCACGCTTTGCTGCGCCGCGAGCGTCGCTCGCGCGCGGGCCACGGTTTCCGGCCGCGCTCCGTTCATGGCCTGCTCTAGCTGCGCTTTGAGCTGCGCGTGTCTTCGCACGGCAGCCTGATGCTCCATGCTTGCGTCATGGTGCTCTTTGGGATTGCTCTGGTCGCGCTGGAACAGATCTTCGACGCGGCGGCGCTCGTAATCCCACTTTTGCATGATCGCTTCCGCTTCATCGACAGCGGCGCGCCAACGCTCCAGTTCTTCTCTTCGAGTCCCGTTCAACAACTCGTCCAACTCCGCCTGAAGCGCCGCCAGGCGCGCGCGGGCCTCATCGAGCCGGAGACGCGCGGACGCATGATCGAGTTCGACAAGGACGCTGCCGCGCTGCACAAACGCGCCTTCGTCCATCGCAACCGTCGCGATCATGCCTTCCAACTCGGATGCGATTGTGGCGGTCCTTTCGGGACGCACGGTTCCGACCAGCCGCAGCGTCGCCGGCAGGCTCTGCTCGACGACGGGCGAAACCGCCACGGTTGACGGCCCCATCGGCTGGGCTGAGGCGTTCGCGAACGGCAAGACCACCACAGCGAGTGCGATAGATGGAAGAATGCAGCCGATCACGCTGCGCGAGTGAATCACTTTCATGAAATTCTCTGCTTCAATAGGCCGGCGCCGCCGAGCGCAGGAAGAAAGATAAGTTTACCCGCCAACGCTCGACTTGCTCGTCTCGCGGTGCCGCAAGTGTCACTTAGTGACCAGGCGCGCCGTCGTGTTTGGCGGCCGCAAGCAGCGCGTCAGGTTTTTGTTCGTTATTGCGATAATCACTTGAAACCAGCGGCAACCCGCGGTACAGTTTGAAACCTTTGCGGTTAGGGTGCGCGCTTCGCCGCATGCCAAGGGCCGCGGCGCTCGTTAAGCAGCGTCTGCTCAAGCGCTTATCGCAGCTTTTTTTGAACTCGGCTCATTAAGCGGCCGATAGTATCGATTACCTCCGACCGCGCGTGAAGCCCGGCGGAGTTCGCGGTGCCCCAGCCGGGGACCACCCGACTGCGGGTGCCGGTTAAACGGCTACCCGTGAATGAACTTCTGTAAATCGACCGGTCCCGGTACCACCGGGATGCGGTTGCGTTGTTTTTCGGTCGGCTGCGCGTCGCACCAACCGATCCTTAACGGTCTGTTAGTAAAGAACTTACGACAATGACTCAAAGCCCACTATCGATGGTTCGTAACATCGGAATCTCAGCCCATATTGACTCGGGCAAGACTACGCTGAGCGAGCGCATCCTTTATTACAGCGGTCGAATTCACAAAATCGGCGAGGTGCATGGCGGTGGCGATGGCGCGACCATGGACCACATGGAGCTGGAAAAGGAGCGCGGCATCACCATCACCGCCGCAGCCACGACCGTCGATTGGCTGGATCACACCATCAACCTGATCGACACGCCCGGTCACGTTGATTTCACGATCGAAGTGGAGCGCTCGTTGCGCGTGCTCGACGGCGCGATTCTCGTGCTGTGCGGAGTCGCAGGCGTCCAATCACAGTCGCTGACAGTCGATCGCCAGATGAAGCGCTACAACGTTCCGCGGCTCGCGTTCATTAACAAGGTCGATCGTGTCGGCGCAGACCCCGCGCGCGTGATTCGCGACATCGAGGAAAAGCTCGGGCTCGAAGCGGTGCAGGTGCAGCTCCCCATCGGGCTCGAAGGCGACCATAAGGGCGTCATCGATCTCGTGACGATGGAAGCAATTTATTTCGAAGGGGAAAAGGGGCATGTCGTTCGACGCGATGCGATTCCCGACGACATGAAGGAAGCGGCCGACCGCGCGCGTCACGGCCTGCTCGATTCGCTTTCGTTGTACGACGACGAGCTGATGGAAATGCTGCTCGAAGGCAAGGAGCCGACGGCGGATCGTCTGCATTCCACGATTCGCCAGCTCACAATCGCGCGCGAAATCGTGCCGGTGTTCATCGGCACCGCCTTTAAGAACAAGGGCGTCCAGCCGCTTCTCGACGCGATCGTGCGTTACCTGCCGTCTCCGCTCGACCGCATGTACTACGCCAAGGACAACGACAATGACGGCGCCGAAATCGCGCTCACGGCCGATCCGGATGCGCCGGTCGTTGCCATGGCGTTCAAGCTCGTCGATGAGTCGTTCGGCCAGTTGACTTACACCCGCATTTACCAAGGCACGCTCAAAAAGGCTCAGGTGTTGCGAAACACGCGCACTCGCCGTGATCAGCGCATCAGTCGCTTGCTACGGATGCACGCGAACGACCGTGAGGAAATCAGTGAAGCCCGCGCGGGCGACATTGTCGCGCTGATCGGCGTGGATTGCGCCAGCGGCGACACGTTCTGCGACGATTCGGTGAACTATTCGCTGGAGAGCATCTTCGCCCCGGAACCGGTGATTTCGCTCGCGATTTCGCCGCAGAAAACCGCCGATCGCGACAAACTCGCGAAAGCGCTTCAGCGCTTCGTCCGCGAAGATCCGACATTCCACGTTCGAACGGATCAGGAAACCAGTGAGACCATCATTTCAGGTCTCGGTGAGTTGCACCTTGATATTTACGTCGAGCGCATCAAGCGCGAGTATAACTGCCCCGTGCAGGTGGGCGCGCCAAAGGTGAATTACCGCGAAGCGCCCACGCGCATCGCGGAGTTCAACTACAAGCACAAGAAGCAGACCGGCGGCTCCGGGCAATACGGCCACGTCGTCGGCCACATCGAGCCGCTGCCCGAGGGCGAGGGTGATTACGTCTTCGAAAACAAGGTATTCGGCGGACGCATTCCCACGGAGTACATCCCGTCGTGCGACAAGGGTTTCCAGGCCGCGCGCATGCAGGGGCCGCTCGCCGGCTATGAAGTCGTCCGCGTGAAAATGGTGCTCGAGGACGGCTCATCGCACTCGGTCGACTCGTCCGACATCGCGTTCCAGATCGCGGCGCGCGACGCATTCAAAGAGGCGTATCTAAAGGCGGGCCCGGTCATCCTCGAACCGATCATGAAGGTCGAGGTTGAAGTGCCGGCGGATATGCAGGGCCCGGTCGTCGGCGACTTGTCGAGCCGCCGCGGCATCATCATGGGCACCGACGCCCGCGGCGACCTCACGGTCATTTTCGCCGAAGTGCCGCTCGCGAATATGTTCGGTTACGCCACCGACGTGCGTTCCATGACGCAGGGGCGCGGCACGTTTTCGATGGAATTTCACGCCTACCGCCAGGCCCCGCGCGAGGTGCAGGAAGAAGTCATCGCGAAGGCTAAGGAGCGCGCGGCCGCCAAGAAATAGGCAAAGAACGCTGGCCGAGTTGGACATCACGCCGCAGAAGCCGCTGCGCCGGGCGTACGAGCGTGATCCGGCGGCGATCGAAAAGTGGAAGCGCGAGCAATACCCGACGCTGGCCAAACGCGTCGCGCCGCTGTGGCGTCGACATCTTCTTCCTGTACGAGGCGGGCGTGCGGTCGAACGCGCCGTTGCAGCGCACCTGGGGCGTCAAGGGCCAGACGCCGGTGGTCGCGACCAGCGGCAAACGGCAGGCGGTCAACGCCATCTCGGCCGTGAATCGGGTGGGCGCGTTCTGGTACAACGTCTACACCGGCCGCCTGAATGCACCGCAGTTCATCGTGTTCCTGAATGACTTCCTGAAGTGCCGCCGGCGACCGGTATTCCTGGTGGTCGATCGACACCCCGCGCACCTGGCCAAGGCCGTGGCGCAGCATGTGCAATCGCTGCAAGGCCGCCTGGAATTGCACTTTCTTCCCGGCTACGCGCCGGAACTGAACCCCGACGAATTTGTCTGGAATCACCTGCGGCAAAAGGGAATCTCCAAAACGCCGCCGGGGCGGAACGAGTCGCTCCGCACCCGCGTCGAGGCCGACCTCGCCGCGGTCAAAAACAATCCGCCCCTCGTACGCTCATTCTTTCGCGCTCCGAGTGTAGACTATGGACTAATTAGTAAGCCAAAGGCGACACCACCTCCCCATGGAATCTCCGATCGGGGTGCGCTGGTTTCCACAAGCCGGGTTTGCCACGGCGATTGCAATTGCCACGGATTATTCGATGTTTTGACATCGACCCGTTCGTGGACCTTGTCGTAGGCAATTGCTGCGATTCGGAATGCCCCGGCTGCGCGAGCTTCGCGCGCGGCGGCGCCAACTGCGACGGTTTGGTGAACAACTTCGACATCGACCCGTTCGTGATGCTGCTGGCGGGGGAGTGAAATGTGTGAAGCAGGTACCGGTGACAAGTGGCGAGTGACAGGTGAAAACGGCGCGAGCCGGCGAGCGGCGGGTGCCCGTTTCCTTGCGGGCGCGGCGCTGTAGGTCTGGCGAGCTTGAACAGATGCGGCGCACCAAAACCAAAAACGCTCTAAAATGAGCGCGGCGCACTCGCGGTTGTCGCATGCGCATCCGGTCAGCCGAGGCAAGTATGGGAACGTCAAAGGTCAGACAGCACGCTGCGATACCGGTCCGCGCCGCCGAAATCGACGCGCCGCCCACCGGAGACATGAAGCCGTACGAGGTGTTTATTCAACTCGAACGCGGCCGGCCGCACGCGCACGCCGGCAGCCTCGAAGCCACCGATGATGCGATGGCGCTCGCGTTTGCCCGCGATCATTACGGCCGCGACCAGCCATGCGTACAGGTGTGGGTGATTCCCCGCGACGCGATTCAGGTTCTCGACGCCGGCCGCGAAGTTATTTGGCGGCTCACCGATCAGTCATACCGCCAGGCCAAGGGTTACGCAGCGGTTCGCAAGAAATGGGAGAAGTTCCGCAAGACATCGGATCTCGAGCAGTATCAGAAAGACGATCTGAAGGAAGGCTTTTGACGCGAATGAGCGAAATGGACCAATTGCCCGAAGATTTGCGCAGCCCGTTGACTGAACTGTTGCTGTCGCTTGCGGATGACAAGCTGGTGCTCGGCCATCGAAACAGCGATTGGACCGGGCTTGGCCCGATCCTGGAAGAGGATATCGCGTTTTCGTCGCTGGCGCAGGACGAGATCGGCCATGCCGGGGCGCTATTCCAATTACTTGCTCCGTGGCTGAACCAGACGGCGGACCAGATCGCATATGGTCGCAAACCGCAGGAGTATCGCTGCGCAGAGATCGTGGAATTGCCTGACGACTTCGAATGGGGCTTTGCGATCGTTCGCCAGTTTTTCTGCGATAATTTCGATCTGATGAGGTTGGAACGCCTGTCGCGGTCGTCTCTCGCGCCGCTCGCGGCTCTCGCGCGGCGCCAACTTGCCGAAGAGCGCATTCACGCCGAACATGCGAACGCGTGGATTCAGCGATTGGGGCGCGGCACGGACGAATCACGTCAACGCGTGCAAGCAGCACTGGATACGCTGTCACCTTTTGCGTCAATGCTGTTCGAAGCGACGCCCGGCGCGGATCAGCTCGAATCCGCCGACATCTACCCCAGGCGCTCAAGCGAAATGTTCGATCGCTGGCGCGCGGAACTGGAAACCACGGCGCGAAACAGCGGCTTGCGTTTGCAGCTCACGCCTCCTTCGTCCGGCGTGCTCGGCGGCCGGCGCGGCCGGCATTCGGCGGCTTTTGACGAGTTATGGAAAGAGATGACGGAAGTTTCGGGTGTCGAGCCGCAGGCCGCGTGGTAGTGGTTTCGCGCCGACAGGACACCCCGACAAAATAGGGTTGACGCCAAACGTGGTTGCGCAGAATTTAAGTAACAATCAATCGCTGGAAAGCGCCGTGATGCACGCGCTTTGCGGCGTGCCGGACCCCGAAATGCCGCTGAGCATTGTCGATCTCGGCATGGTCGGAGCGGTGCGCGTTTCAAACATCTCCGGCGGGGCGTCTGTCCAGATTGACCTGATCCCCACGTTCGTAGGCTGCCCGGCGCTGGCCGTAATCGAGCAGGACGTGCGCAAAGCCGTCGGCGCGCTGCCGTCCGTCGCGGAGCTACGCGTGAGTTTTGTGTACGAACCACCGTGGTCAGTCGAGCGCATTACCGACGCCGGCCGCGCGGCGCTGCATCGCGCCGGCATTACCGTTCCCAAAAGAGGCTGCGCATCTCGCCCCGTGTTTGTGCCGCTCGGCATTTCAATTTCTTTGGAGTCCGTCGCCTGCCCGCTATGCGGATCGACGAGCACACATCTCGACACGCCGTTCGGGCCGACGCGCTGCAAAATGATCTACTACTGCGATGCCTGTCGAAACGCATTTGAACACATGAAAAACGTCTGAGCGCCTGTCAAAACTCGCGACGTCCGGCCAAGCTTGTTTCAATTGCCTGCGCAATGCGTTGCACGGTCAAAGTGTAATCGCGCGGCACGCGGTTTGTCGCCTTCAAAAGGCGGCTCCGATTGTGGTGCGTAAGCAATCACACGCGGGACGAGCCGATTTTTCTTTGCGCCGACCGCGTTGCGGATTATGCTGACTTCATGGCCGAATCCGGTGCGGAAATCACGCGGCTGCTGACCGGGCCTTCGACGGTCGATGCCGGCGCGCTGCTCCCGCTGGTGTATGACCAGCTACGCGGAATGGCGCAGCGCTACATGAACGCCGAGCGGCGGAATCACACGCTTCAGGCAACCGCCCTCGTTCATGAAGCGTACGCCCGGCTGGCCGGCGGTCGGTCGGTGGAATGGGAAAACCGCGCGCACTTCTTCGCGGCCGCCGCTGAGGCGATGCGTCGCATTCTCGTGGAGCATGCGCGGGCCCGCGCTTGCCAAAAGCGCGGCGGGGGCGAGGAAAACGCGCCGCGCCGTCGGCTTCCGCTGGATCGGCTGGAACTGACGCTGGATCAAAATCCGGAAGAAATTCTGTCCGTCGACGAAGCCATTTCTCGCTTGGAGCAGCAAGACCCCGACCTCGGCCGCATCGTTCGCCTGCGTTTTTTTGCCGGATTGAGCGAACAGGAGGTGGCGGCGGTGCTGGGTATAACGGATCGGACCGTCCGACGGGAATGGTCTTTGGCCAAAGCCTTGCTGCGCCGCCATCTCGAAGGCGAGCCGCTGGATCATTGATCCGCGGCGGCGGCGCGGATTCGGCCTTCAGAAAGCGTGGGCCGCGCCTGTGGAAGCTGCCGACTGGCTGCGATTGAAAAAGCTGTTTCACGAAGCGCTCGATCTGCCGCTGGTCGAGCGCACTGCGTTTTTGCGTCAGCAATGTGGGGAAGATCAGCCGTTGCGCGACAGGCTGGAAAGGCTGCTGGATGCAACGATTCAAGCCGGTGATGCCGGGGCCGATCATCGGACCGCTGAACCAACCCAAATCCCCGATCAATCCAGCCCGCTGCCGCCAAACCAGACTGGGGAAGAGGCAGGCTCGCGGATCGGCCCATATCGACTCCTCCAGAATATTGGAGAAGGCGGTTTCGGCAGCGTGTTCATGGCTGAGCAAGAGCAGCCGATTCGCCGCCGGGTGGCACTGAAGATCATCAAGCCCGGAATGGACTCGCGCGATGTGGTGGCGCGGTTCGAGCAGGAACGCCAGGCCCTGGCCGTGATGGATCACCCCAACATCGCGCGGGTGTTCGATGGCGGCGCGACGGAATCAGGCCGGCCGTATTTCGTCATGGAGCTGGTCCGCGGCGTTCCGGTGACGGAATATTGTGATACGCATCAGCTCGGCATTCGCGAACGACTGGAGCTATTCACGGCGATTTGTGAAGCCGTGCAGCACGCCCACCAGAAAGGCATCATTCACCGCGATTTGAAGCCATCAAACGTGCTGGCGAGCATGCAGGACGGCCGGGCGATGGTGAAGGTGATCGACTTCGGCGTGGCCAAGGCCCTGCGCGACCGCTTTACCGAAAAAACGCTTTTCACGGAATTTCATCGGATCATCGGTACTCCGCGCTACATGAGCCCTGAACAAGTGGACGGCTCCCTCGACATCGACACGCGCAGCGACGTTTACAGTCTCGGCGTGCTCTTGTATCAACTCTTGACCGGAGAGACGCCTTTCGATCTTCGAGCCGTCGGATCAGTCGCGGATCTGCAGCGGATGATTCGAGAAATCGAGCCGCTCCGCCCGAGCACGCGCTTGGCGCGGGCAGCGGCCGAGCCGCGCGACCGCAGTCAATCCGCGGCGGCAGCGCTGCCTCTCACGAAGCACCCGGCTTCCGCCGACAGTTCGATCATCGCGATTGCGCGTCAGCGAAGCACTGAACCAACTGCGCTAATGCGCCTGGTGCGCGGCGATCTTGATTGGATCGTCATGAAGGCGATCGAGCGGGAACGTGTTCGGCGCTATGAGAGTGCGGCGGCGCTGGCGGCCGACGTGCGGAGATTCATGGCGCATGAGCCGGTGCTGGCGATGCCGCCCAGCGCCGCGTATCGCGCCCGCAAGTTCATCGCGCGGCACCGCGTGGCTTTCGCGGCCGGCTCGCTCATTGCCGCCGCGCTGGTTCTCGGCATCATCGGAACCACGATCGGAATGTGGCGCGCACAGCGTGCAGAAGCGCGGGCTGTCCAAGACCGCGAAAAGTCGGATCGAAACGAGAAAACTGCTCTCGCGCAGGCCCGGCGCGCCGAGCAGATCGGTGACTTTCTGCAAAACATGTTGCTGGCCATCGATCCCGACATGGCCCGCGGGCGCGATGTGAGTGTGCTGCGCGAAGTGCTGGACCAAACCTCGCGGCGCGTGGACGCGGAGTTGGCGGATCAACCGGATTCGCAGGCTCTGCTGCACAGCATCATCGGCCGGGCTTATGAACGCCTGGGCCTACTCGCGCAAGCGGAGCAACATGCTGAAGAGGCGCTACGTCTATCGAAACAGGTGTTTGGCGACGAAAGTCGCGAATACGCCATCGCGCTGCAAAACCTGGCGAGTGCGCGACTGCAACGAAGCGATGTTGCATCCGCCCGAGAGTTTTACGAAGAGGCGCTGAGTATTTCTCGCCGATTGAACACGGGCGATCACGCCGATGTGGCCGATGCGATGTGCCGTGTCGGCGAAATCGCTGTACTGAACGGACAATATGAAGCTGCGGAGCGTGTGTTGAGCAATGCAGTGGCCATGCATCGCCGGTTGAGCGGCTCGCCTACGGACGCGCTTGCGTCGGCTCTGTACAGCCTGGTGTTTCTTTATGTCGAGACCGGCCGGATCTCCGATGCCGAAAGGGCTGCGCGCGAGGGGCTGCCGATCGTAGCGGCAACCGTCGGCGAAGAAAGTACCAAGTACATTGAGTTCATGTATACGCTGGGTGGCATCATCAATGAGCAGGGGCGCTACCTCGAAGCCGCGCCGTTGCTGAACGACGCCGCAAAGCTGGCGAATCGAATTCTGCCTCCGGACCGCGAACTCCGCGCCACCATCACCAACGCGCACGCGATCAATCTGCAAATGCTGGGCAGGATCGATGAAGCGGAGGCGGACTTCCGCGAGGCGATCGCATTGTTGAGGCGCATCCTGCCGACCGACGCGCTCGGTCTGGCCCCGTCTCTGTATAACCTCGCCGTGCTTCTTTGCAACAAGCATGAGCTCGAAGAAGCCGAGCAATTGCTGCGTGAGGCGCTACGCTGCTATGAGGCGAATATCGAAACCTCACCAAGGGGCGCGCTGATTGTGATGAGCCGCCTCTCCTTAGTCCTCGAGATGCGCTCGGACATGGCCGGCGCGGAGCAGTACGCGCGCGAAGCCCTGCGGCTGGCGCGCGCCGCAAACCCACCGATCCCATCGCAAATCGACGACGCCGCATATCGGCTCGGCGCGTTGCTGGTTGAGCTTGCCTGGGACGATCACGCCGGCCCGCTGCGCGAGTTGGCTCAGGCCCGCGCGTCCGAATCGCGCGCGTTGCTGGAGGAAGTGGTTGCGATTCGACTTGGGAATGGCGATGCGACGCCGGTTTCAATCGCACGCGCGAAATCGACGCTCGCCTGCGCGTGCATGGCTGAATGCGTCACTTCGGATATCGACGATGCTGGTCTCAGGCTGGATTGCTATGCCCAATCCGAGCAGTGCCTGCTCGACGCGAAGCGCCTTATGAGCGACGCAGCAACCGGCATTGAAATCACACGCAGCGGCAATGCGCTCCAGATCGCTCCAATGTGGCTGTCGCGCCTCTACGGCGCGTGGCACATGCTCGAACCCACGGCGGGCAGGGATGTTGAGTCCGCGCGCTGGTATGACCAGGCCGTTAAAATCCGGCGCGCCGCCGGCTTGCCTCCGTTACCAGAATGCCCGACACCGGGCGAATAAAATCGTGCGCGCTCCACTGAGTTGTATCACGTCACACCCACTACACCCGTTGAAAGAAACACTCCGCCGAGCCGTAACGGCAAGTTTTTTGCTGACGTATTCGGTTTCGGCGGAAAATATTATGTCCGCCTGCCTGCCGAGTTGTCGCATGGTGACGCGAACTCGCCCCCAATCGTCTCGGGGGCATGCAATCAACCCCGCAGTTTTGGAGAAACCCATGCGACGTTTCATCAGATCACTCGTAATCGTGGCCGCCGGTGCGGCCGCTGGCGCTTTCGCTCAGCAGCAACCGTTTACGTATCAAGGCCAACTCAAGAACGGCGCCAATCCGTTCAACGGAACCGCCAACATGACATTTCGTCTGTTCGACGCCGCCACCGGCGGGACCATGATCGATCAGGAGGTCATCAATAACGTGTCAGTGAGCAATGGCTTGTTCACTGTGACACTGGGCAACACCGAGGAGTATCGCTTTTATGGCGCATTCAGCGATGCGCCGACCTGGCTTGAAATTACCGTGAACGGCACGACGCTCTCACCGCGTCAGTTCATCACATACGCACCCAAAGCGCAGTACGCCGAGCGAGCCGCTTCGCTTGACGTGCCTGTGTATCTGTCAGACACCACGGACGCGGCGCCGGTGGCCGCATTCATCAACTACGGAAACAACCACGGGGCTTCAGCCGCCACCTATAGCACTACATACGGTGCGGGAATCACGGGTCAGGCCTTTGGCAGCGGTCCGTCCTACGGCGGCGCGTTCAGTGCTAATCATTCCGCCGCCGCTGGAATGATCGCCACCAATAACGCTACGGACGGTACGCCGATCGCCGGAGTCATGATCACAAACGCCCCGAGTGGTTATGCCTGCATGGGCCGCTCCCTGTACACCGGCCCGGCAAACGGCAGTTTCGCCGGCTATTTCGACAACTTTGCCTCGACCGGTTTTGCTACAGGCGTCGCCGGCTATAGCGCCAGCAATAACAATGGCTTCGGCGTTCGCGGCCATCAGGGCGCGACCAGCGGTTTTGGCGCTGGAGTCTATGGTCTGAGCAGCAGCCTCCAGGGTTTTGGCGGGTATTTCGAAAACAACAACGGCGGCGTGGCCCTCCGCGCATATGGTCTGGCACAGGTCAGCGTCCTCGAAATCTTCGGCGGGGCCGACATCGCCGAGCCGTTCGACGTGAACGCGGATAGCGCCGAATCGCTACCGAACATTAAGCCCGGCATGGTCGTCAGCATCGATCCGGCCTGCGTCGGCGAACTGCGCCTGGCCACAACAGCGTTCGACACGACCGTGGCCGGCATCATCAGCGGCGCGAACGGTGTGAACCCCGGCATGGTTCTCACACAAAAAGGCAGCGCTGCCGACGGCAAGCACGCCGTGGCGATGACGGGGCGCGTGTGGTGCTATTGCGATGCGGATGCGAGCGGCGCGATTCAGGCCGGTGATCTGCTCACTACTTCCAATACCCCCGGCCACGCCATGCGCGTGAGCAGCGGCGATCAGGCCGGCGGCGCGACAATCGGCAAGGCGATGAGTTCGCTGGAGAGCGGCAAGGGGCTCGTGCTGGTGCTCGTCAACCTGCAATAGCCTGCCACAAACTGCTGCCCAGGGCGCGCGGCTCGTCCGCTCTGGGCGGCGCCAAATCAAGCAACGCAACAATACCAATCAGAAACAACCGCCGGTCAATCGTCACCGGCGTTTTTGAGGGAACTGACCATGAGAAAGAGTTGGAGAACACTTTTGGTTGCCGCACTGTCCGGTACCGGCACAGCGGCTTTGGCTCAACAACAATTTGCCACCCCCGGCCCCGCTCCGGCGGCGCACGCCGCGCAACCCGTCATAGCCGCGACTCAGAATGCGGCACAGCCGTCAGGGAAATCGATCGAATTCATGCAGCCGCTCAATGTCGCGACAGCTGCGCCGTATTCGCCCGAACCATACGTACTGGATTATGTGCATATCGCCATCGATGTCGATTCGTTTTCGCGCGTGGCGGTCGGCGACGTGCTCACGATACAGACGCCCGGTGGCCAGACTTTCGCCGCGCTGGTTGAGCGCGTGGATCATCGCGGCCCGATGCGCCTGTCGGCCGGCGGCACGTTTGCCGACGACCCGGAGGCGCGTTTCAACCTTGTGCTTCAAGAAGACGTGATCGTCGGATCGATTGACACGCCGTTCAGCGGGCGAATGATGCAATTGCGTCACCTTGCCGAAGGCCAGGGCGTGCTGATGAGCATCGATCAATCCGCAATGGGGGGATGCGG
>JAEUIR010000289.1 GCA_016795025.1 Phycisphaerales bacterium | reverse complement strand
CGGAATTTCGCGCGCGTCTGATCCTTCGCCGCTTCGAACAGTCGAGATCGGCGGCGCTATCGTTGCCGATTGCTACACGACATCGGCAGCCGAATACGTGGCCGCACGCGAGCGGCTCGGCGTCATCCGCCGCCACGACCGCGTGGCGGTCCGCGTCAGCGGCAAAGATCGCAAGGCGTGGCTGCACAATTTGCTGTCGAACGAAATCAAGAAACTCGAATCCGGCGGCGGATGTTACGCATTTGCGATCGATCTGCGCGGGCGCGTGCTATTTGACGTGACGGTGCTCGACGTCGGAGACGCCATCTGGCTGCTGACCGACGCCGGATCGCGTCAAACGCTCCTGACGCACCTGGAGCGCTATCACATGTCCGAGGACGTCGCGCTGCACGACGAACAGCAGAATTGGGAGTGTCTCGCTCTGATCGGCCCCTTGGCGGAATCGATTGTCACGACGCTGATGACCGCGAACGCTGTGTCCAATCAGAGCGCTGAATCTGGCGGCATCGGCTCAGCCAACTACGCGCACGCGGCGTTCTCTTTCGCGACGACTGCGGGCGATGATCCTTCGCCATCCGTCGCGGTACGCGTCGTCCGCGATTCGCTCGGCGGCGGCCTTCCGGTTTTTGAACTCTGGTTGCCGGCAAGCGCGAGTGATTGGCTTTGGCGCACGTTGACACACGATTACGCGGCGTTGCCTGTGGGCTTTGCGGCGCTCGACGCGTTGCGCATCGAAGCCGGCGTGCCGTGGATGCATCGCGACATCGATGAGCGCGTCGTAGCGCCCGAAACCGGGCAAACCGAGCGGGCGATCAGCTATCGCAAGGGCTGTTATCTGGGTCAGGAAGTGATCGAGCGCATGCGTTCGCACGGCTCGCTCGCGCGGCGGCTGGTGCGAATCGCTGTCGCGGACGCCGCGATGCCGCCTATCCTGCTTCCGGCTGCGATCAAATTCGCCGGCGCCGAGGTCGGCCGAATCACCTCACTGGTTGCGCACCCAATGGGTACACAATCGATCGGCCTCGGGTATCTCAAGACCGCGATTCGCGAAGCGGGCGATCTGTCCGTTGGCGAGCCAGCCCGGACTGTTACGTTTGCGGAGATCACGCCGCACTGAAGCGATCGACCGCTGCGAATTGGGAAACAGCCCGACTACAATCGGCACGAATGCCGATGGTTGCGGCTCCGTTTCGGTCGCGGCTGCGTGGTCGCTTGCGTATACAGTCTATTCCCGTTGATCGGTTTGCGGTTGGGAGTCGAATTGGAGTCTGACTCATGTTGGAGTGGGTGCTTGTTCTCGCGGTTTGCATCGGCGTCGGCCGCATGGCGTCATCTGAAGGGCTTTCCGGCGTGTTGTTCGGCTCGCTCACATTTCTAATCTGTCTCGGCCTGATCGTGGTGATGCCGTTTCCATTCCTGCGCATTCTGCTCGCTGGTGCGCTGGGGTTCGTGGGCCTGATCGTGTATCGCGTCGCGTTGAATAAGTAGTCGGCGGTGGAGCTTTGGCGTCCCACCCGTGCAAAACCGCGGACATACCCGCTGATTCAACCATGACAGAGCACGATGGCCTTCATGGCCTTTCGTCAGCAATGTGCTCCGCGAAGGGGAATTTAGATGCAATTGCCCTGGGTTGTCTCACTGACGCATCGAACCCGCCGCCATCGTGCCGCGTTGGCGAAATTCTGGATCCTTGAACCAGCCGGCCGGGAGCGTGTCACGTCCTCTCTTTCGGAGCCCGATCAATCAACCGTCTGATATGGTCGCGGCTCCGGGATACCGGCCGGCGCTCGCTCGCGGCCGATGGCAACGGAGACAGATCATGACCCGCTCGCAACACATCGCTTTTACGCTGATTCTGACCACGATTCCGGCGGCCACAATCGCGGCCGTCACGCTCACACAACCATCCTCGCAAATCATTTCGGTGTCGCTGAACCCGTGTAATCAGCACCCGGATCATCGCTGCTCCGTGCGGCTGTTTCCCGAGCCGGCTCGGCTGCTGGCGAACGGCGGATCGTCGTGGTTTGTGAACGCGCCGATGGCCGGCGACTTCCCGAACTGGACGATGCAATCCGGATTACCGATGAACGGCGAATATCGCATCACAACCTACGACGCCTATAACGATTGCAACCCCGGCGGCGCCGAATTTCGCATGTCGTATATCCCCGGCGCCGGCGACCCCAACCCGATCACCTGGTCGCAAGGCATATTCACGAATCACCGCCGCGGCGGTGCGGCCGGCGAATATGCGAGCTATATGGATGTGATTCACGACGCCAGCGCGGCAACCGCCGAACCGCCCGCCTATCCGTATCAATACGCCGATCAGCATTTTTATGACAAGCCCGGCCGGCCCTGCCCGGCAGGCGGTTTCATCATCTGGATCGCCGAGGTGTATGCCACGGTTCTGGACTATGCCGCTCAGAACATGATCGTCTACGACGGCGTCGAGTGGGGTTTCATCTACACGTGCTATCCGCTCACGACGCTGCGCCCGGCCGACTCGACGCCGACCACTACGCACGGCTCGCGCGATGCGATGTATCACTACAACCCGAATGACCAGACGCTCACGATCAGCGGGCCGATCAACATCATCAACCTGACCGGCGGCGACGAGCTTTCTCCGCTGTTTAACGCCGACCGCCTGCGCAACGGCTGGTTCACCGTCGAGGGACTGCACTATGCCGGGCGTGATGACGCGGGCGGGCACATTTTCGAGAACGGCCAGTATTTCGTTCGCGCTTCCAACGGCCAGCCGCTTCTGCAATCAGAGATTCGCTTTCTGATGATCGACGACCAGATGCGCCCCAATGCCGGTTTTAACGTGGTGGGTCTGTACGGCGACATTCATGTGCTGCCGTCCACGTCGCAGGCGATGTCGATGTATCAGCAGTCGCTGAATCTCGACGCGGTTCCGCAACTGGTGATGAACACCAACGGGCCGCTTTCGCAGTTGCTCGACGTATCAACGGACGCGCACATCGACGGCATGGGCGTGATCAAGCATGGCTTCAACGTGCATAACGAGTCGTGGTATCCGCTGGGCGACTTTAACGGTGACGGCCTGGTGGACAACTTCGACATCGACGCGTTCGTCACGGCCCTGACCACCCCTGAGATTTACGCGCTGAATTTCCCCGATGTGCCGCTCGACGAAGTCAGCGACATCAATGGCGATGGCGATTTCAATAACTTCGACATCGACGCATTTGTGGCGCTGCTGACGGGGGATTAAGAACCGATCGCAATCCTCCTGACCTGTGCTCGCCCCGAGACGGCGGGGTGAAGCCAATGGGTAATCGGGGCGGGCATGATTGCCCGCCCCAACCCATTGAGAATCGTGCGATTTGCGATCGTTGCCCGTCAAAAATTACGGGCATCCGCCTCCTGCAATACAGGCGACGAACGGATCGATGTCGAAGTTATTCACCGCGCCGTCGCCGTTGATGTCGTTCGCGCACAGATAATTGCACGAGAATTGCGCCTCCCATTCACCCTGCCCCGCGGAAAGCGCCAGGACGAACGCATTGATGTCAAAGTTG
>JAEUIR010000288.1 GCA_016795025.1 Phycisphaerales bacterium | reverse complement strand
TGGACGTATCGGCATGTTCAGGACCATATTTCTCGCGTGCGGCATCCAGCGCTTCGCGAAGCAGGGCTTCCGCTTCCGCGTGTTCATTCTGCCTCGCCAGAGCACCTGCCAGGTAGTGTTTCAGCGAGATCACCTGCGGTTCGGCAGGCCCCATGTATTGCACGAGTGCAGCCAGGTTTTCGCGGTACAGCGGCACGGCTTCGTGAAGACGGGCCTGCTCATCCAGAACACTGGCGACCGCGGTCCGGGCGGCAAATGTTTCGGTGTGTTCCGGTCCCAGGGCCCGAATGCTCAGCTCCAGCAAGCGTCGGTAGACCGGCTCCGCTGCGTCGGCCCGAAACTGCATGTAAAGCGTATCTCCCAGAACCATCATTGAAGTGAGCGTGTCCGGATGGTCTTCGCCGAGGGCTTCGGTTTGAATTCGCACCGCCTCACGAGCCAACGGCTCAGCCTTTTCCGGCCGCGTGTTCTTGTATGTAATCGCCAGCCGGCTCAGTGCTTCTGCCGTATCGGGATGATTCTCACCGAGAACCCGCCGTCGCCCTTCAACCGCGGCGGTGAGGATCGCCACGCTGTCCGCGTATCGACCGTTAAACGACATCGCGACGCCCGCGATCACCATGGAATGCAGCGTGTCGGAGTGATCCGGCCCGAGCGTGCGCCGCTGGATCTGCATGGTCGCCTCAGCCAATTTCTCCGCCTCAGCGAAGTGGGCCTGGCGATTGAGCGATTTGGCCAACGTGGTGCGAGTACGCAGCGTGACCGGGTGCTCATTGCCGAGTTTGCGTGTTTGCAGAGCCTCGGCCGCACGAAGCTGTCCTTCTGCCTGCGGATACAGACCGAGTGTGCCGTACGTATCCCCGATCGTGAACCGAATCTCCGCTTCGACCAGCGGCTGATCGGTGATCGGCTCCTGGTCGAGTCTTGCGGCCGCAGCGTCCAGCGCTTCGCGGACCGTCAGCTTCGCGCCTTTTGCTCGCGCTGGGTCGGCGGCGGTGAGCAGGTCTTTCAAAAACTCGCTGACCGCTTGGGCTCGCGCGCGCTGCGCCGCTTCCGCGTCGCGAGCCGACTCGGCCCGCTGCCACTGCATCAGCGCTACCGCCGTCCCGACTGCCGCGGTTCCAACCACCGCGCCGATCACCACCGCCGCCGTGCGGTAGCGCCATAGCAGCTTCCGCGCGTGGTAGACTCGGCTCGGTGGCGCGGCCAGCACAGGCTCCCCGGACAAATGTCGTTGAACGTCCGCCGCCAGCGAATTGGCCGTTTCGTAGCGCCTTCGCCGGTCTTTCTCCAAACAACGCATCACGATCCAGTCGAGATCGCCGCGCAGCCGCCTTTCCAGCGGCTGCGGCTCGGTGCGGCGGCAGCGGGCGATCTCGAAGGCGGACGAGCCGGGCGTTGAGTGGGAAGGCGGGAAAGTGGGAAAGTGGGAAGACGGGTTCACTTCGGCCCCATTCTCACCTTCCCACTTTCCCACCTTCCCACCCTGTTGCTTTCCGCATTCGTTCATTCGCACGCTCGGTCGCTGCGGCTCCTCCTCGCGGATGATTCGCACCAAGCCTTGAAAACCCGCACTCTTCAGCCGCTGCCCATCGAACGGCGTTGTGCCGGTCAGCAGTTCGTAAAGCAGCACGCCCAGCGAATACACGTCGCTTCGCGTGTCGATGTCCGCCGCCGCCGGTTCGGCCTGCTCAGGACTCATGTACTCCGGCGTGCCGATTAACTGGTGCATTTCAGTGAAGAGCGTCTTGTCGGTCAGGGGCGCGGCGGTGGCTTTCGCAATTCCGAAATCGATCACTTTCGGCAACGGCTGCCCATCGGCGACCGTTACCAGCACGTTAGTGGGCTTGATGTCGCGATGGATCACGCCCTTTTGGTGCGCGTGCTGCACCGCGCGGCAAACGTCGGCAAAAAGTTGCAGCCGCCGCTCGATCGGAAGCTGCTCGCGATCGCAATACTTCGTGATCGGCTCGCCGCGCACAAGTTCCATGACGAAATAGGGCCGCCCGGCCTCGGTCGCTCCGGCGTCGAACACGCGCGCGATGTTCGGATGATCCATCAGCGCCAGCGCCTGGCGCTCGGCCTCGAAACGGGCAATCACCTGCCGCGTGTCCATGCCGGCTTTGATGATTTTGAGCGCCACCCGCCGGCTGACCGGCTCGGTCTGCTCGGCCATGAACACCATACCGAAACCGCCTTCGCCGATCTGCTGAAGCAGCTTGTAGCGGCCGATCCGCGCACCGGGCGATTCGCTCAGCGGCGGCATTCCCATCTCGGTCTGCATGCGCGTCGAATTCGCCAACTCAGCCGCCACCGTCGGTGCATTCATGAACCCCGAATCGTCGAGCCCCGGCAGCAACGCCAATGCCTCGCGCAGCACGGCCTCGTCGCCCCTCGCCTCTTGTCGAACAAAATCACCGCGCTGACCCGCGGGGAGCCGCGCGGCTTGTTCCAGCAGCTCCTTGACTCGCTCGCGCGCCGTGGTGCTCATTGTTTAGCCCCAAGATCGATCTCGGGATCTTTGTCCTGCGCTTCGAGTGAGCGCGCAAGCGAGCGCATCACGCGGGTGGTTGTGTCAGCATGCTCAATGCCGAAGCACCGCTGGGAGACCTCGAGCGCTTCGCGCAGCACGGCTTCCGCTTCGGCGTACCTGCCCTGACCCTTCAGACACCAGGCGAGTGTCAGTCGGTTGGACACATTGTCCTGATGGTCCGACCCGACCGTCCGTTGCAGTGCGACGACGCTCTCGCGCAGTAGCGGCTCGGCCTCAAGATATCGCTGCTGCGCGTTGAGCGCGGCACCCAGCATCGCCATCGCGCCGAGCGTGCCCACATGATCCGGGCCCAGGACGCGCCGCCGCGCCTCCAGAAGTCGTCGCAGGATCGGCTCGGCCTCCGTGCTTCGACTCGTCTGAACGAGCCCACATGCCAGCCAATACTCGGTTTCCAGCGTTTCTGGGGCTTCCAAACCCAGAACGCTCGCGTGAATGCGAAGCGCCTCGCGAAGCAGCGGCTCGGCCTTCTCATGCTTCGCATTCTTAGAATAGGCTTCGCCGAGAATGCACATTGCCCGGGCAGTTTCGATATGTTCCAAACCAAACGTCTTCCGCCGGTGCTCCAAAACCGTTTTCAGCAGCGACTCCGCTTCGGCGCGACGACTCGCGTCCACCCAAGGCAGCAACTGCCCCAGGATCAGCATCATTTGTTGCGTGTCGGGATGCTCTAAGCCCAGCGTGCGCCGTTGTGCCGCAAGCGTCGATTCCGCCAGCGAAACCGCTCCGGCGTAATCGGTCATCCACGATAGTGCCTCGGCCAGACTGGCGCGTGTTTGCAGGGTTACAGGATGCTCTGTCCCCAGTTTCTGTGAGTAACGCGAATCCGCGGCCAGATACTGAGCCGCTGCTTGCGCATACAGCCCCAATCCGAAGTACGTGGATCCGATCGTGAATCGAATCTCCGCCTCGACCAGCGGCTGACCCGCCGGCGGCGACTTGTCAACCTTCGCCGCCGCCGCGTCCAGCGCTTCGCGAACCGTCAGCTTCGCGCCTTTTGCTC
>JAEUIR010000287.1 GCA_016795025.1 Phycisphaerales bacterium | reverse complement strand
AGCGTGGCATGGCTGCGTCCGTTGGCAGCCATGCCGGGTGGGCGAACGGGCGCCCCTCGCGCGAATGCCATGCTCGCCAACGGCCGCGAGCATGCCACACTCTTCTTCACGCG
The DNA here is from genome assembly GCA_016795025.1 of Phycisphaerales bacterium. GTDB lineage: Bacteria > Planctomycetota > Phycisphaerae > UBA1845 > Fen-1342 > JAEUIR01. The sequence continues at coordinate 3,492 of JAEUIR010000287.1, read as the reverse complement.
CGCATCCCCTTGCGAAAGCGCGTGGCATGGCTGCGTCCGTTGGCAGCCATGCCGGGGGGACGAACGGGCGCCCCTCGCGCGAACGCCATGCTCGCCAACGGCCGCGAGCATGCCACACTCCGTGAGCATGCCACGTATTTTTGTCAGATCAACGTATCGTCCATTTGCAAAGGAACATCGCGCTCGCCGTCGTACCACCGGGCGCTGGACCACGCCCACTCGCACGGCTCGCGCACCAATTCTCGCCGCACGGGATTTGCGTGAATGTACTCGATCATCGCGCCAAGCGATCGTTCCTGTCGAATATTGCGATCAAATCCGCCGCCGCGCTGCCAGAAGCGAAAGCTGAACTCGCCGTTCGGCTGGACGTCAGTCAGGCGCTTCATCCACTCCCGCGATGTGCGCTCGAGGTATTTCCTGGCTCGAATCGAGACGGGCCACTTGATGGCTTTTAGCAATACGCTGATGTCGTAGATTGCATTTTGCGGGCGGACGATCAGATGCACGTGTTCGGGCATGATGACATAGGCCCACACGTCCCACGCATGTCTGCGGCGGGCGCGATCGATCGCTTCGACCAGCCATTGCCGCGTGCGATCGCGACTCAGAAGTTGGTAGCCATGAAAGCAGGAAAAGGTAAGAAAGTGCGCGTCGCCCGGCTCATTCCAGCGTTTGCAGGTCTTGTACTTCTGTAGCACAGGCATGAGCTGCAAAATAGCAGGGCGTTCGAATCTTGAAAAGTGCGCCCAAAGAGTGGCATGGCTGCGTCCGTTGGCAGCCATGCCGGGGGGACGAACGGGCGCCCCGCGCGCGAACGCCATGCTCGCCAACGGCCGCGAGCATGCCACATTTTTCAACTCAATGGTCCCAGCGATGCCACCAGCCGCGTTTCCCCTTCGACTGTCACACCCCGCTACCCGGCGGTTCACCGATCTTTTAGTTACCATCTGGTTTTAGTTGAAGGGACTCGCTCCAACGCTCTCCGTTCGAGATTACTGAGTAGGTTAACTCCATGGACCCCCGCCGTATTTTTCCTTTTCCGTTCCAATCATTCTCATTTTGTTGCTTATTTGCTGGCATCCGATATACTTGATCCACCGTTAGAGTACCATTTTTTGCGATTTTCAATTTCACGATAACTGAACCATTTGCTTTCACTCGTGACTCTCTCTCAATCTCAATTACATCTCCATTTCGGCTGCGAACAGTCCATTCCTTAATTTGTGCGGCGGGAGTCACGTTGCGCCACTTGCTGCCAACTGTCCAATCGGCTAGCGGATCAACCGGCTGTTTTTGCTGCTTTTTCTCGGGTTCCTTTTTCTCTTCCTTTGCGTTGCTCCGTGTGGAGAGCCGAATCGCGGCAAATGGAGTCCCCTTCTCCACCTCACAACCCCACTCCTTCGCCGCGCCGTTCAGCTTTTGCTCCAGCTTCGTGAAAACATCGACGCATTCGATCAACTGCTTCTGCACCGATCCTCGTCTCATCGCCCGTTCGCCCTCGCGTGTCGCTTTTGCCAGTGCTTCCACGTCTTTTCTCGCGCCGTCCGTCTCCTCGCGCAGTTTTTTGCCCAGGTCGCCGAGCTCCTTGTACGCAGTCAGATCGGCGTCGGATGCGCCGTCAACTTCCGCGGAGTTCTGGGCTTGTTTCGCAAACGCCGTGATTGCCCGGTCCATTCCGCCCGCCGCGATCGCGAGCGCGGCGGCTGTTTGCGATGATTTCGCGGCTTCGGCGTTTTCGGCCTCGTCATCGGCCGCCGGCGCGTCAGGTTCGCGTGCGCCCAATGCGTCGCTCGCCGCCCGGAACGCCGCGTCGGCCGTCCGCAGCGCCGTGACGCCTTTTTCGATCACGTCGCGGCGTGCCTTTTCCGCCGGCGTCGGATCAGTCGCCGCTTTCAGCTTGTAGCGAAACAGGGATAACGGCTTTTCTTCAATCTTGCGGCTGTCAATCGCGCCCCACGCGATTCGCGCCCAAAGCGCCGCCTGCTGCTCCTCATAACCCGCCCGCAATTCCAGCAGCTTGTTTTTGTCCATGCCGGCGTCCTTGCCGATTTCCTTGTCTTCTTCTTTTTCGGCCTGCTCGTTCGCGGCCGGATCGGCTTCGGGGAAGGCCAGCGGCTTTTCGGTCGCCGCGGCTTTGGCGATCGCTTCACAGAATGCCGCCGCGTCGATCGGCCCCGATTTGGCGACCGCGATTTCGTAACCCATTGCCGAAAGCTGCTTGTTCACGGCTCGAATGCGGGCCTCAATATTCATCAATTCCGTCGCCGCACTCGCGACGCGCTTTTCAGCGCCGACTTCCTGCACCCTCAGCGGCGACGGAGCGGCGTTCGAAGCCGGCGGGACGACGGCCAGCGGCGCGGCGACGGTGGCGAAACCGAACCAGGTCATCAATGTGCGAAGGTTCATCAGAATTTCTCCCAGAAGGATGGTTGTAGCAATGCCAATTGAAATCCAGCCAACACGCGAAAGCCCAACCCGTGCGGGTTTCGACGATTGGGCCGAGGTCGGCAGGCCGGCGAGATAGCGGTCGATGTCCGCGGCCAGTTCGCCGGCGGATTGATAGCGCGACGCGGGGTCTTTTTCGAGGGCCTTGAGCACGATGGCTTCGATGGCCTCGTTCACCAGCGGCGGATTGCGGCGGAGGCGCGACGAGCGGCGGGAAAAGAACCCGCTTCCTGACGGGCGCGGCTCGGCTAGGTGCGGTTCGGATATGCGCGGTTCGGTTTTGACTGATCCCTGAACCCCAAACCCTGAACCCTCCAGCGCCTGACTCGGTCGCCGCGGCTTGCTGTGGATGATGTTGTTCAGCACGTCGATCACGTTGCCGACGACTTCGTACGGAAACGCCCCGTTCGTCAGAATCTGATACAGAATCACGCCCAGCGCGTACACGTCCGTGCGGATGTCCACGCCGTCGCGGCTGCCGCGGGCCTGCTCCGGGCTGGCATATTTGAGCTTGCCGATGAACTGACCCGTGACGGTGATGTCCTTGCCGTTGCCGATGAGCCGGTCGAAGCCGGTGGACGCCATGCCGAAGTCGAGAATGTGCGGCTCGCCGCGTTTGTCGATCAGGATGTTCGACGGGCTGAGGTCGCGATGGGTGATGCCCTTCAGGTGGGCGGTTTGGATGATCTCGCAGATTTTTTTGAAGAGCCGCAGACGGGCATATGGCGGCACGCCCACGCCGTCGCCAAGCGGGGAGAGTGAGTTCACGAATGCGGGATCGTCGGCGAACGCCGGTTCGTTCCAAAGCGCATCGAGCGGGCGGCCATCGATGTAATTCATCACCAGGCAATCCAGCCCGGAGCGTGTCCGCCCGGCGGCGAGAGCATGCACGATGTTCGGATGCCGCAACGCCATCAGCGCCTGCGTCTCGCGCTTCAGCCGCGCCCGCGCCTCCTCGTCGGCATGTGGGCCGGCGTGCAGCACCTTGATCGCGACGATGCGGTCGTCTTTTAGCCGCCGCGCGCGATAAACGGTCGCCTGCCCGCC
>JAEUIR010000286.1 GCA_016795025.1 Phycisphaerales bacterium | reverse complement strand
ATGACGATGACCAGCGCTGGCGTTGTTTTCCAAATACCGGGCTGCGCGATTGTCGCGCCAGACGCCGGTTCGTATCAGGTGCTGAGCTTTGTGCGATCAATCGTCGTGAACTTATTTTCGTGGGGGCTCGGCCAGGCTTTCTGACCGCCCTGTTTTTTGCGACCCTGAGCCATGCGCAGTCGCCTCCTGCGAGGAGGTTGACTCGCTCAGGCCGATCAAACGCCTCGGCGGACTCCGGCCGAAGCGACTAAATGCGGGCTTCTTTCGCCGATCACGGTTTGTTTCAAACAGAAGCACATTCGAGAGATTCGAACGAAGAGGGTTGAACCACATGCGGAACGCAAAAACGAAACTCTGCCTGGCCTTCCCGACCCTGCTCGCCGCGATCGCACTGGCCGGCTGCGACGACACCCGCATCACGGTGCAGCAACTTCGCGAGCGCGAATGGGAATTTGAACATCAACGCACCCTCGCGACCACGACTCAGCCGGCTGATGCAGCGGCCGCGGCGCTGACGCTGGCGGATACGCAGCCGCTGCGCGTCGGTCCGCGCGATGTCCTGAACATCACGCTGACCGGCGTGACCAATCCGTATATCGACACGGAATTGAAAGCCCGCGTGCATGACAACGGGACGATTCGCCTGCCGCAGGTCGGCTCGATTCCCGTAAACGGTCTGTCGCTCACCGAGGTAGAAGAAGCGATTCACCGCGCCCATGTGCCGAATATCTCAAAAGACCTGACTGTGCATGTCGAAGTCACCGCGCCCGAGCCAGTCACGGTTTTCGTCGTTGGCTCGAACGGTCAGCGCGGCATCGTGCGACTGGCGAATAATCAACGCAACGTCATCTACGCGCTCGCGCAATCGAATGCGTACGGCGCGGCGGCGTCAGGAATGGTGCGGGTCCGGCCGGCAGCCGGCGGCGCGGATGAAGTCGTGTACAACCTGGGCGATCAGAATGACATTCGCCGCGCATTGCAAAGTCCGCCGCTTCGTTCCGGCGATACGATCGTCATCGAAACCGCACCGCCCAGCACGATCTATCTAACCGGCCTGGTGCTCGCGCCCGGACCGCAGCCGATCCCGCGCGATTCGAAGCTGACGTTAATGCGCGCGATCAGTTCGGCCGGCGGATTGGTGGATTTTCTGGAACCGGACGAAGTGACGTTGTGGCGCGTATTGCCGGACGGCGGGCAGGTTCGCGCAAAAGTGAATCTCACCGACGTGTTGTCGGGCAAGGAGGAGGACATCGTGCTGGCAGCGGGCGACATCGTGGATGTGCCGCATACGGTCAAGACGCGCGTCCGCGCCTGGATCGCACAGAATGTGCGCATCGGGCCGTTTGGCGTGACGGCGGTCTATGATCCAGTGCAGGAATACCGCTTCCGCCGCGCGCTGGAGGATCAGAACAACAACAGCGGCTTTGGCCAGAGCATTCTGGACACGGTGCGATTCGGACTGCCGAACGCGGTGGTGCCGCCGGTGGTGCTAAGTCCGTAGTCTGTTTCGCTGCGCTCGAAGTCTCGTTCGGCCGGCGCGATTGGCTTATCGCGAGTGAATGATGCCATGCCGTCATCCCTTTGGTTCTTCCGGCCCAACCGCGAGGCGCGGACGTGATAAAGTCCTATCGCGGGACACAGGCAAACTTAACCGCTACCATAATCGTATGATCTGCAACCTCACTGATGGGTTCCAATGAGGGCATGGCCAAAGCTAACACATGCGCCCGTCGTCGAAGCCCTAATCGACATACACGTCGAACGGGCACAGTCCGTAACGCTGGAAGGAATCAGGGCGTGTACGGACGCATTGGCGGCTGAATTCCCGTCCAGAGAGGAGATTCGACAATTCACCGGGCAATTTAGCTTTTCGCTCGAAGGCGGGCAGACTTTCGCGGCCCAGGCCCCCGCGCCAATCGGCATCATGCTTCGTTCGGCCGACGGCAAGTGGGCGGCACAGTTTCGTTTGGATGGCTTCACCGTTTCGCGGCTAGAGCCATATACGTCGTGGGATGAACTTAAGGCGCGCGCAAATTCGCTCTGGGCGAAGTATAGCGCCGTTGCCCAACCTCAGAAGATTGTGCGCGTCGCCACGCGGTTCATCAATCGAATCACCTTGCCGCCGGGCGAGTCGTTCGACAAAACCTTTGCCACGACATTTGACATCGCCGCCTCACTTCCCCAAGCCGTGGCGAGCTTTCTATTGCGGGTCGTTATTCCGTTTCCGGACGAGTCCGCGATGGCGGTTGTTACACAGACGTTGCCCGAGAATAGCCAGGACTGTACGTTCGATCTCGACGCGTTCGCGGTTGTTCCGCAGGGAATCTCTGAGGGCGACGCGTGGACAAAGCTTGAACAACTTCGAAGCGTAAAGAACCGCCTGTTCTTTGACAGCCTGACCGCGGAAGCTATCGGGAGATTTGGATGACCTCTACTTCCACACAGCGGCCGGTCCCATCGAGAGTTCCTGCCGTGATCGTAGGGACTCTCCTGACTATCGCGCCCCTTGGCGCAAGTTCTCAAGCAATGGAGTTGCAACGAGAACTGGGCAACGTTCGAATCTATCTTGAGTCTCCCGCTTCAAGCATCCGCAATCGCCGACGAGATCGCTTTTGTAAACTCGCTCGCCAATGGCGCGACGAGACCGAATGGCTTTCGTCAACAACGGAGATGGCGCTACATCCGGCATACCAGGCCGTGATCGGCATGGGACCGGAGGCGCTCCCGATGATACTCGCCGAGCTTCGAGACAACTCCGGCCATTGGTATTGGGCGCTCAAGGCAATCGCAAACGAGGATCCGGTTCCTCCCAGCGACCGCGGCGCCATCAAGAAAATGCGAATGGCCTGGCTCCGTTGGGGCGAACAGAAGGGAATTCTGAGTACATGACGTTCGCGGAGTGGATCAGCAAGGCTCGCGTCCACTTTCCGGCGCTCACGCAAGAAAACTGCCGTCCGACAAGCCCAGCTGACGACTCCTACAACTGTATCGCATGGGCGGCTGACGATGTCGATCGTTGGTGGTGGCCTGATCCGCTGGGGCAGAAATACTGGCCGCCCGCGATTCCTCGCACTGAATCCATCGACGCCTTCGAAATGGCTTTCGCGCTCTTCGGGTACTCCGAAAAGTCAAGCTCAACTCTGGAGCCGGGTAAGCAAAAGATCGCCTTATTCGTCGGCAGTCATGGCCGACCAACCCATGCGGCGCGCCAGCTCCCGGATGGCTGGTGGGCGAGCAAGCTCGGTCAACAAATCGACATCGAGCACGAGCTCTCCGCGATTGAAGGACCGGTATACGGCACTGTTGCCGTTGTGCTTGCCCGCACGGACGTTTAGCCGCGACCGCCCGCGCCCGATTGATGCGCCGCGGCACTCCCGCCATAACAGCCATTCTCGGCTTGCCGCACCCATTCACGCGCCCGCGCTGCCGGTTCGCGCGGCGGCGCATTCGACTATGATTCGCCGGTTCCGCAACGACCGAGATTCAGTATCAGCGCAGGAAAGCCATCATGACTGCCATCGCCGACGGCGTCACACACAATCCGCGTCATTACAAATACTACGATCTGCTGATGGCGGGTTTCGTCACGGTGCTGCTGTGCTCGAATCTGATCGGCCCCG
>JAEUIR010000285.1 GCA_016795025.1 Phycisphaerales bacterium | reverse complement strand
GGGTGCCCGGCGGGTCTGCGGCGCGCGCCGCCCCGCGCGGGTGACTTACACGGATGGACGGGCGGACAGCAGCCTCATCCGGCTGAATGCCCGATCAACCGTATTCCCGCGAAAGCGGGAAAACCAGCATAGGGGAAACGACATGGCCACTTCTTTCGACAGTGGTGCCGCCGCCTCGCGCCGCAGCGCGATCTCGCGCACCGTATGCGCAATCCTGCGCACCTGTTCCTCTCTCTCTCTCTCTCTCTCTCTCTCTCTCTAGCGCAACGGTGATTGTCTTGCTCGCGTCGTCAGCGGTTTCGTGGGGGCAGCTAGCCACAGATGACCCATGGCCGAAGCATGGGCGGGATATCGGAAACACGTGCTACGCTCCCGCATTCGTGGGTCCACACTCGACGCCCGCGCTGCGCTGGTGGGCGCCTGCGGGAACGGGAACGCCGAACGCAACGGAATATTCGTCCGGCGTTCGCAGCGGCGCCGCAATCGCGAAGATACAGGGCGTTCGTGTCGTGCTGGTGCCGGGAAATGACATCTTGGAATCGTCTCCGAATGTGCTGCGCCAGCCTGTGCTTCGTATCTTCCGCTACCACCCCTGTAGCTCCTCGTATGATCCGGCAACCACGATCGCTCCGACGTTGATGCGCATCGAATTGGCCGCGGCGGACTATGATTACAACGCATCGGCCGAGCGCGTTTATTCGGTTCCCCTTGTTTTGCCAAACGACAAGGTTGTCATCCAAACAACCCGCCGAATCCGTTGCTACGACTTGAGCAGCGCAAGCGTATTTAATCCGAATGATTGCGAGCTTCAGAGCGCGCCTGCGCCATTGTGGTCGTTCGCCGGCACCACAGGGAATTTTCTCATATCACGCGGCGCATCTCCGGCGATCGGCAGAAAGAAACTCAACGACTCTACAGAGTATATTTTTGCGGTTGGTCAGCGACAGAATGAGTCGCAACTCGTGGCGTTGAACCCGAATACCGCATCCGGTGGCAATCCGCTTACATGGAGCATCTCAATTGGTGGTTCTACCACCGATATCCGAAGCTGCCCCGCGATCGGCCCGATCATCGGTACGGATGAAAGCCGCAACTTCGTGTATGTGTCGAAGTACAACGGCGGCGATCCCGAGCTTTACGCGGTGTTCTCAGACAACACCGGCTCTCCAACGCCTCATACAGCGGAAATTGATCTATTATTCGATACCTATGGATCGCCGCGAGATCCGAATGGATCGTTCGGCTCGGTGGCCGTTCACTCGGACAATGGCAACTTGGCGGTCTGCTCCGATGATTACGGTTTCTATTCATTTGATAACCTGACGCATTCGTCCAACCAACTTCAATATCGCGGGACCACGCCGATTGATTCGGGCTCCTTTATCTCGATGACGCCGGGATTGTTCCCGGACCGGCATGCGATATTCTGGAATGAAGCTGCGAGCCTGCGGCGCGTATTGGACACCGGTACGGGGCAAGAGGAAGCGGGGGCGTTCGACCTCACGATCGGTAAAGGCTGGGAATGGGGCGCTCCGGCGTTGGACATGGCCGGAAGAATTTATGTGAATACGGTTGGAACAAGCGGCGATGATCACGGTCAGCGCGTCCTGGCTTTCGAGAACCGGACAGTAGAGAACCAAATACTACAAGCTTGGGCGAGCAATGTGTTTACGCCACCAACAATCACAATCGGCAGCGACACGTATGCGCTAAAGCAAGACTTCGAGTCGCCGATTGCCATGGATGAAGACGGCACGCTCATCTGCACAAACAACGGCTTCGTTTTAGCATTGCGGCCATTGCTGGGTGACCTCAACGGCGACGGCTGCGTGAACGAGTGCGACGTCGACGCATTTGTAACCGCGCTTGTCGATCCCGAAGAATACGACGGAACGCTTGGCGAGGGTTTTGGCGCTGTGAATCGGCTCGGCGTGTGCGATTGCAACAACGACGGCGTGTGTGACAATTTCGATATCGACTGCTTCGAGGCGTTGGCGGAGACGCCGGTCGAATGCTCCGACGGCTATGAAGAGCAGGAGTGTGAGGGAGAAGGGGACGGCTTTGCCGGGCCTTCGCAGGGCTCGACGTGGCAACATTTCTACGAAACGCTGGATGCATTGCGCAACTATTTCGGAATGTAAAGCCTGTACCGTTTTGTCGGCCGGAGGCGACGACTTCGGCCGACACACGCACTGGAGAAGTGAAAATGTTAAGAGCGCCTAACAAAACGCCTCACTGTGCTTCGAAGCGACCGCTCCCTTACGGTCGCGGCTCTGTTTTGTTAGGCGCTCTTAAAGTTCAACTCTGGATGTCATGTTTTATCTTGGCGACTCTCGCGTTTGAGGCATTTGCAGACGATCCGCTGATCGGCGTTCGAGTGCTGGGCGGGCGCGAGTATCTGCAATGCGAACGGATCGCAATTCCGGAGATCGACGATCTCTCACGCACGATTTCGGAGGCGGGCGGACGCCTGTCGCTAGCGTATCGCGCCCTATTCGGTCCGCAGGGCGACGTGCACTGGCGAATCGATTTTCGCCAGTACGATGAATGGAATCGGCCATCCATCGCACCGATCGATGTTGATCCGCTTACCACGGAATTCGCGGGCAACCCGTCGGTCGGAAGCTATGGTGAATACGCCTGTGTTTCGTGGTACAAGGACGGCATCATTCGCGCACGACTATTTGACGGTATTGGTGCGCCGACTACCGATCCGTTCGTCGTATTTGATGCCGTGCAAGGCGTGAATTCATTACCGCACATTCTGATGGATGCGGATAGAATTGTGTTTACGTTGAGCATTGATATCGCAGGCCAGCGGGGTGTTTTTGTTCGAGCTTTCGACTATCAAGGCGCACCTCAGACCGGCTTGATTCCTGTAGCAATAAGCCCGGCTGGTTCGCCGCGAAAGAACGGACGTGCCGGTTTCCTGACTTCCGGCGGAATGTCAGTCATATTCACCCGAGGTTCCGGATCAACAGAACCCTGGCTTCCGTATCTCGCCGCTCTCGACTCAACTTATCAGGTGATAAATATCGCTCAATTGGCTGAAGTATCGACTAATTACAATGGTTTCGGTGTCCTTGATGACGGCAGCATCGGTATTATTCTGGGTACATTTGATGAGCCGCAGACGGCATTTGCCGAACGGTTTGACGAGTTTGGCCAACCCTCTGGAAATCTGGTGAATGTAGACCCGAGCGAATTGTATATTTCCACGCACATTAGGCCCGATGGCGCCTTTGTATTGGCTTTCCGCGTAAATGGTGACGAAGTTAGAGGTCGTTTGTATAGCCAAGATTGGCAGCCTTTCACGGAGCAGTTTCAATTACCGTTATTTTACACAACTCCACCGTACGATTTCGGCTCGATCCGATCCGCGCCTGGGCTGATCGCAGAGAATGGCGATGCGTGGTTTACATGGGATAACACGCTGATTCCGCGTCAAGCCTATCTTGCGGTTCTCAAGCCGCTGCTGCGCGGCGACATGAACAATGACAAACGCATCGACAATTTTGATATCGACCCGTTCGTGCTGGCGCTGACGGATCCTGCCGCATATTCCGTTCAATACAATATCCCGCAAGCCGCTGGATTGATCATCGGCGACATCAACGAGGACGGTTTCTTGAATAATTTCGACATTGATCCGTTCGTGAGCCTGCTCGCGGAAGAATGAGGAACCGCAACGCAGAACGAAAGAGAATCTAACCGATGCTCGGCGAC
>JAEUIR010000284.1 GCA_016795025.1 Phycisphaerales bacterium | reverse complement strand
CGATCCGCCGTCGAATTTCCGGGCGCGTGGGTGAGCCGCCCGCGAGTTCAACCGTGCCGTGGTCCGGGGCGAGCAGCCCGGCGCACATGTTCACGGTCGTACTTTTTCCAGCGCCGTTGGGCCCGAGCAGCCCGAAAATCTCGCCCATGCGCGCATCAAGCGAAATGCCGTCAACCGCCTTGCGCGCACCATATGATTTTTCCAACGATGTGATCTTCAACATGGCGGTTCCAGTTTGCAGCGCGCCGCGACCGGCCAGCGCCGCCTCGCGCGAATGTCAGAGTCGCATATCGTACCGGGTGGATTCGGCGAGGAGGGATGAGAATTTCGCTGCAATTTTCGAATCGCGCACAGATGAAGCAAAAAACCGGGTAGCCGACGGCCCGGTTATTCTTCGTCACGCTCGATGACATCGGCGAGTTGTCGCAGCATGTCCGACCATTCGCCGCACAGCGTCGGCATTTCGTAAAACAGCAAATCGCTTACCAGCACGAAATCCCGCGTCTGCATCGCGTCGCGCAGCTCCGTCAAACGCGTCGCCAGTTCGCCGAAACGATCCGAAATCGGCTGGCCGTCCACATGTTCGCGCGTCAAATCCCGAGAAAGCACTGTGCAGCATTGAACGATCGCGGTCCGCGTGGTCTGCCACAGCCCGATGAAGGCCGCGATCTGCTTCATCGCGTCGTCGATCTGCCCGTTATTGAGCTGCTGCGACACATCACCCACTGTATCACCCGCATCGCGCAGGTTGTCGGCCACGCCGCGCAGCGCGCCGACCGCCACTTCCTGTCGAGAACCCGATTCCAGGTCAACCTGATCCGAATCGCTGAGCGTGTTCTTCAGCGTCGAATCCAACCCGGCTTCATCCAGCAGCTTGCCGTTCAGCCGCACGGCAACAAGCATGCGATGCGGCCCCAACGTCGCGCCGGTCCGCTCGATCAGCGCCTCAAGTGTTCCGTTCTCGGGCATCGAGCCGGTCACGCGATTTCCGTCCATTGTGACGATCATGATCGATACCTTTCGGCGAATGACGTTTGTTTGTTTGGATTTCGCCCGCAGGCGGCCGATTCGGGCGATCACATCGTACCCCACCTTATCGACCGGGACGCGCGAACTCACACCCGGCGGGCGCAATTCGTGCGTGTACAATCGAGCCATGAAACCGCCCTTCTGGCTTGAAAACTGGCTCGAACGCCATCAGAGCCGCTTTTCGTTCTGGCTGCACATGATCGGCATTCCGCTGACGATCGCGTCCGTCGTGGTCGCCATTGTTCAACTGTCTCAAGACCGCTGGGATCTCTGGTGGCGGCCTGTGCTCTTGCTGCTCACGGGCTATGCGTTGCAAGGCATCGGCCATTGGCACGAAGGAAACACGATGGGCGAGATCATCCTGATTCGAAAGCTTCGCGGCCGGCCGTACGTCGCCGTCTCGCCGCGTTATGCCGGGCGAAAACGGTAACGGGTGGCGCAGCTCGCAGCGTCGATCACCACGAACCGTTGTTCCATCGGGAAAAGCGATCAGCACCGCTGGCGCTATAGGGAGATACGCCATGAAAAAACGCGTTGTCATCGTCGGCGCATCCGCGGATCCCGCAAAATTCGGAAACAAATCCGTGCGCGCGCACCTGCGCCAGAACTGGGAGGTGATTCCCATCAATCCAAAAGGCGGGCAAATCGAAGGGCTTACGGTTCGCAAGTCGCTTCGCGACGTCACCGGCCCCGTAGAGCGTGTCTCGCTTTATCTGCCGCCTGATCTCGGTATCCTCGAACTTCCTAACATTCTCGCGCTACAACCGGCCGAGTTTTTCGTGAATCCAGGTGCGGAAAGCGACGAGCTGATCGAAGAAGCCCGCCGCATCGGACTTGATCCAATCATCGCGTGCAGCATCGTCGCCATCGGCGAACGCCCCTGAGCGGGTTCGCCTCTCGACCGCAAACACACCGGCCGGCAGCGCGATTCAAGTCGCGCAACCGGCCGGCGGAGTCGATCTGCGATTCGCGATTCGACTACGGCTGCGACGCGACCACTGCTTCCGCATTCGCCACCGCGAAGTAGCCCATGCGCCGTCCGCGCGCGTCAACTGCGTCGCCCACCACCGCGAACACGTTTGATTGCTCGACATAAGGCAGCAAACCGTTTGCCGTCACCAACCGCGTTCCCAGCGGCCTGTTCGACGACAGGCTGTTCAGGTTGATCGCCAGCGGAATCTCGTCCTGATGGATCCATATTGCAGCGGCGCGGCCGTCCGGACCGCTCACATCTCCCGCGGTTAAAAGCCCGATCAGGATTGCGATGATGCCGTTGGCCCGACCCTCGTCGAATCGCCCGCTCGGAAGCGCGAGGAAACTCGCCTCTGACCCGCCATTCGCATTGGCGAGCCACGACGCCGCCATCGTCTTTCCCGTTCCGGAATCAACGGCTTCGCCGACCAGCAGCGTGTTGGATAATCCATCGGTGACGCTGGCGCGAGCCGCCCCGTTTTCGCCCAGCACCAACGCATCCCAGTTCGTCCCGTCCACGCTCGACCAAACCACGGGCAATCGCGATCCATCCGACATTTCCGCATGGCCGGAGATTTGATAGCTGGAGATCAACACATTTTCCAATTCAATTTTCAGGTAGCTCGCGCTGGAACCGCGAAAGTCTCCAAACACCGGCTCCGGCAGCGCGTATCCATACCACGTCGCGAAGTCGTCGCTTGCCGAGCTGAACCACACGGTGGCACGCGTGCCGCCGCCGGCATGATTCGAATAACCCGCCGCAATGATTTCGATCCGGCCGTCGCCGTTCACGTCGCCAACCGCCACGGACAATCCACCGCCGCCGCGGCTTTGCGGCGTCGGCAGCGTGCGGCGCGAAAAGCCCTGCGCTCCCCACAACCACACCGTCGGCTGAGATCTCGCGGCGTCGTCAAACGCCGTGCCGCCCGCGATCAGCAGGTCGTCGCCGTCGCTGCCGTGAACCGAAACACCATTCACCAAGCCCCCGTTTGCACCGCTTGGCAACGTCATGGGCTGCGAGATTCCGGCCGAATTCTCAAACCACACCGCAGGTAACCGCACGCCCGGCCGCTCGACCGTGCTGCGCCAGCCACCGATCATTCGCACGCTGCCATCGCCCATGGCGATGCAACCGGCGCTGCTCGCGACGCCGTTCGCGCCGCTCGGCAACATTTGCACCCGCAGCGCGGCCGGCGCGGCATTCCGCGTATCCGCGGAGCCTTGCTCCGAAACCTGAGCCACAAGCGGCGCGCCGCTTCCCAATACCGCGGCGAACGCCGCCAGACGACAATCACGAAGCGTAGAGTTTCTCGCGCTCAACGGCTGTTTCTTAGCAAGCATGATTCGATCCTCCTGTTTATCAGGCCAAAAAGGTTGATCTCGCGGGGCAACGCAAATCGCCACGCAATATCGCGGCGGCCGCCCGACAGGCACGATGACGCACCGCAAGCGCGCCCGGCTGCTGGATTGTTGCGAGATCGATTTTCGAATCACCGGGAGATGGCTCGCGATTACGCAATGCGCGGATGAACCCACCGCAACGCAGACGCAATTGCTCCGTTCATCGCCCGAATCGGCATCGTCTGGGCGTTTTCCGCCGCCGAGGCCGAGCGAGATGATTGCTTTCTTTACGCCGCGCGCTGCTTCAGCACGCCGGGCTCTGCTTCGCCGCTGCCAATCGTCCCGGGTGCCCGAAGTGCCCGCTAGGTTTGATCTTCGCGCATGCGCGCTCATGGCCCCCGGGGATGCGCCTGTACCTGGATTCTGATCCATCGGTAAGGTGAGGATTTTCGGTTATCGTTCGGTCTTCGGCAGGAGGC
>JAEUIR010000283.1 GCA_016795025.1 Phycisphaerales bacterium | reverse complement strand
CCTCAAGGCCGGGCGCGGAGGCGCGGACCCAAGTGCGCGGTAAACGGGAGCTCGTCGTGAAACTGCCGGGGGTTGGGCAACTCCGGCGGGCGAAAGTGAGCGATGCTCCGCGTCTCATCCTGCCGGCCGGGCACCCGGCGCACACCCAAGATCACGGGGCGGGCGGCGGACTCGGCGTCGTGGTCGGCGCCGGCAGCGAAGCGACGCTGCCGCTGAAACCCGCGAGCGTGTTGAAAGTGGTGACCACCGCAGCGGCGATCGAGCATCTGGGGGCGGATTTCGTGTTCGAAACGCCATTGTATCTCATCGACAACGAGCTATGGGTGATCGGCAGCGGCGATCCGGGGCTGGGCGACGAGCGGCTCGAGCAGCGACATAATCAGCCGCGCATGGCGTTTCTCGATCGCTGGGCGGACGCGATCAAATCACGCGGCATCACGACGCTGAAAGCGATTCGTCTGGACGACCGCGTATTCGACGGCGCGTTTCGCCATCCCGATTGGCCGCCGGGACAGGAGGAAGCGTGGTATCAAGCCCCGGTCGGAGCGCTGGTTGTGAACGATAATTGTCTCGACCTGCGCGTGATCGTCGATGGCGGCGGCATTCGTCTGGCGACCACGCCGCCGCTCGCGCCGACCCTGATCCAAAATCGCCTCGCGCCCGGCCGTGGCAGCAAGGCGCAACTGCGCCGAGCGGCCGGCGCGGATGAGTTTGTATTATCCGGCACAATTGGCCGCAGCGATGGTTTCGCGCCGATCAGTTGCGGCAATCCAACCGTGTTTTTCGGAGCGGCGCTTCGCGAAGGACTGGCCCAGCGCGGCATTCGCGTCACCGGCGATATTTATCGCCGCTCCGGCACGAACGACGCGCTCGCCGGACAGCAGCCGATTTACGTGGAGCGCACCGCGCTAAGCGACGTGGTGTGGCGCTCAAACACATTCAGCCAAAATCTGTTCGCCGAATGCCTGATCAAATCGCTGGCGGCCCGTAATTCGGGCGGGTTCCTGATCGGCGCGCCGGGAACATGGCAGCGCGGCTCGGAAGTCGTGCAGGCGACCTTGCGCAGCATGCGCCTCGATACGCGCGGGCTCGAAATGCGCGACGGCAGCGGGTTGAGCCATTCGAACCGCGCGACAGCCGTGCAGATTGTGGGCGTGCTGCAGGCGATGGCGCGGCATCGCGCCGCGGAAATGTGGTACGAAAGCCTGGCCATCGGCGGCGAAGAAGGTTCAATGCGGCGACGCTTCGGGAATTCACCGCTGGAGGGTCGACTGCGCGGCAAGACCGGCTCGATCGCGGGCGTCAGCGCGCTGGCGGGCTACGTCGAACGAGACGACAGCAGCGTCGTCGTGTTCGCGGTTCTGGCCAACGGTCCGGCTTCCGGGGATATCCCCAACCGCATCGCGCTGGCGCTGGCTACCGCGAAAGAATGATGATTATGAACCGCACACTCCGAATGTTCCTACCAATGGCGCTGACCGCGCTGCTTTCGGTCGCTCGTGGGCTAGCCGGCCCGCTTACGGTCGAATTCCGCAACACGGCCGCGTTCGCCGAATCCGCCGTCGATCAATTCGGCCACGCTTTTACGGTCGCCGGCGTTAGCGGCATCGGCTGGCTCGGCGAAAGCAACTTCGTCGCCGTGTGCGACAACTCTTCGCATCTGATTTTTCTCACAATCGAGACGACGAGCGACGGCGCGCTGCTCTCCGTGAACATCGATCGCGGATTCACGCTGACGGAATCACGCGACTTCGAAGGGATCGCGATCGGCGACGCGGGGGTGAGCGTGTTTCTGAGTGATGAAGGCGGCCCCGATGTATGCGAGTTCGACACATTCAATGGCGGGCTCCTGCAAACGCTCTCCGTTCCGCCGCTGTTCGCAAACCGCCGCGCGAATTTCGGCTTCGAATCGCTCACGCGCCACCCATCGGGTGACGAAATCTGGACAGCAAACGAAGAAGCGCTGACCATCGACGGTCCGGCCTCGTCGCAATCCGCCGGAAGCGTCGTCCGCCTGGTTCGTTTCGCGGCCGGCGCGGGGCAATACGACTCGGCCGAGCAGTTGGCATACGTCACCGAGCCGCTGCACGGCACGCCGATCAACGGTTCACGCAGCGGCCTCGTCGATTTGGTGGAGCTGCCCGATCGCCGCCTTCTTGCGCTCGAACGTTCGTTCGCGCTCGGCGCAGGAGGCTTCTTTCGCAATCGCATCTTCGAAATCAACCGCGATGCCGCAACAGATGTCAGCGGTCTGACCAGCGGCCTGATCGGGCAGAACTACACGCCCGTCGCGAAAGTTCAGCTCTGGAGCGGAAGCGTCAACAACCTTGAGGGCCTGACGCTCGGCCGCTGGCTGCCCGGCGGACGGCGCAGCCTGATCGGCGTCGTGGACGACGGCGATCCGCTGAGCACAAATCGCATCGCGGCGTTCGTGCTTGACGGCGCTTTCATCGCGGGCGACACGAATTGCGACGGCGCGATCAACAACTTTGACATCGATGCGTTTGCTCTCGCGCTCACCGACGCTGCGGCGTATGCGGCCGCATACGCGGCGTGCGATATTCTCGCGGCGGACGCGAATCGCGATGGCGCGGTGGACAATTTTGATATCGATTCGTTCGTCGATTGTCTGCAACAGGGGGCGTGTCCGTGACCACGCCAGTATGCACGACCAGTTTTTGAACGAACGGCGCGACGAAGATGCTCAAGATTTGTATCGCCATTTTGAGCATAACGGTTATCGCGGGCGTTCGAGAATAACGGGGCGCGAAGCGTCTCGCGGAAGTATCGTTTCGAAGACATGTTACGCGGAGTACCGCGAAAGCATGCCACGCCGCGAACTAAGCGGCGTTGCATGCCACCCGCCGCACCGGCGATGAGCAAATCGGAGCGCGTCACAAAATATGGCCAGAAGGAGGAGGGGCGAAATGGCGTTTAAGTGGCGATTAAGACGGGGTTTACGGCGAAAAGAGGCGGAAGTCGAAAATATGGCCGGAAACCGCTCCCGACGGTCCACGTGACACTAATTGTGACCATTTTGCAAGCCATTATTTGACAGAGAGTTACGGATGAAACTGGCGAGTTATCCACAATTTGGCCCTATATTCGGGGGCGCGTGTGGATAGCCTGGACCAGAACGCGCGCAAGTCAATCGCGATTTCGAGGCGGTTGTGATCGCCAATGCAATTTTCGTGCCAGACTGTGGCGTGATGAGCGGCGAACGGCAGTCGGAATGGGCGGCACGGTCGCAAGGATGGAGGTGCCGAACGCTTGTTTGGGCGAAAAGGCCGCGAGGCGGGTTGATCCAGAGGCACTCGGTGCGCTTGGCCAAGTGTGTTTGGCTGCCGATTAGAGGTGTGGGGCGGCGGTTCCGCGTCATCAAGCTTGCCCGTGGCGGGCTGAAAAATGTTAGAAAATCCAGTGTAAAAATTTGTATATCGCCGATTGCACTCGAAACTTACGCCTAACGGAAAATAGGGTAAGAATTCAATTTTGGCTGCAATTTACTGCGTTTACGCGATTGTTGATAGCCCGTTTTCGTGCGCGTTCTCGGACATAATTAGTGACGCGCGCGGCCATATTTTGTGACGCGCACAGGCAAGTTTTCATCAAAATTCGGCCGTCCGCGAATTTCTCTTGAATCTCTCCGACTTGTGTAGTAGGATATCTCCGACAGCAGTAGTAGATGAGGCGGCTGGCCGATGCCAATGCCGCCAGCGGGATTGGCTGGTGGCGTTCCGGCGGGGCACGAGTGTACGCGCCGCGGCGTGTCGGGCGCGGGCCACCGATAAAGGGCTGTAATGCGCGAACGCGATTACGAAT
>JAEUIR010000282.1 GCA_016795025.1 Phycisphaerales bacterium | reverse complement strand
GGCGGCTATGTTTTTCGTCGCGTGTTTCTGTTCCCCGCCCGTCAGGGCGCACGACCGTTGCCGGGCGGCTTCAGCCCCCGGCCAACGCTTCACCGCACAACTCCATCCTCGCGGCCGTGCCGCCCCGCCATTTTGTTCGTGCCGCGCGCGTGAGATTCCCCGGTCGCACGCCGAGCCGTTCAATCGTGCTGTTCCCTCGCGATCCGAATTCGCGAGACCAATACCGCTTCAACCGCCCAATAGGCGTCCGCCCCGCCCGATGATTAACATGCTCCACATGGCGCTACAAAACAGGAGCATGAGCATCTTCGATTTTCGTTTCAGCCCGCCTCAGAACGCGACGCGAATCGTGCCCTTCTGCCATTGAAGCGCCACTTTTTTGAACTCTTCCATCAACTCGCTGAGCCGGCGAAACGACAACACCGCCGACTCATAGAGCCGTTCGTCGCGCACCATTTTGCCGATCGAGCCTTCGCCGCGATTGATCGTCACCATGATCTCATCAACGTGCGAGATCAGCTTGCCCGCCTTATCCAGCCCATCCTGCGCGCTGCGCGCCGTCGTGCTGATGTCCGTCGTGATGGTTCTGAGCGAATCCTGGCCTTGCACCATCAGATTCTTGAATTCCGACGCCCCCGCTTTCGCGTCGCCGATCGCGACTTTCAAGTCCGACACAGCCGTACGCCCATCGACGCTGATCGCGTGAAAATTCTCGATCCCCTCGCGCAAGTGGCTCTTCACCGCGGCATCGCCCAACACGTCGTTGATGTGCTTCAGCGCCGAATCGATGCGCACGGCCGCGCTCGCGATATTGCCCTGCGGACCGCCGGCGCGATCCACCTCTTCCGGTGAGCGCGGCTGAAGCGTGAAATGCAAATCTTCCAATACCGGCGTGAGCGCAGACGCCGCTTCGCCGATGCGGCCGGCCGTTGTTTGCAGCGTGGACATGACTTCCGGCGGAATCAGCGACTCCGCGGCGGACGCCATGGAGCCCGAAATCTCCGCCCATTCCGGCAACGGCGGCGCATCCGCCGGTCCCGGCACAATGTTGATGGGCGGACGACCCTGCCCCAGACCGGGTTCGGAAGTCCGTGCAAAGCTGCCGCCGGGCAGTCTGTAGCGCGATTCCACCGCCAGCACGACCCGCACCCCCTGATCGAACCGCGTCGCATCAACGAAATCGACCGTTTGCACGCGCCCGATCGTTTTGCCCCATACCGTCACCAGTGTGCCGGGGCGGATGCCGGTGGCGGATTTGAAGCGCACGACGACAGGATAGGTTTTGCCGTACAGCAGCGATGTCGGCCCGCGGCCGAACATCACAATCAGCGTGCCAAAAGCCACCAGGCCAAACAGCACGAACAACCCCACCAACATATTTCGACGTCGTTCCTGCATTGCGAAGTGCTCCAATACAGCCGGTGCGGCGGGGTGGGCGCATATCGGCCCGGCTTTTCCCACATTGGGCGTTGTCCCGCGCCGATGGCCATACTACACTAACTGTGGGTGACGAACAGGGAGACGACCGTGGCAGAAACCGCAGCCTACGCCGGAAAACGCATTCTGGTCGTGGACGACGATCCGGATATTCTCACCGCCATCACGACCGGCCTCTCCGATACCGGCGCGACGATCGAAACCGCCTCGGACGGTAATACGGCCGTGACGAAAGCCGAACAGAACGAGCCGGACCTGGTTATTCTCGACATCATGCTGCCGCAGAAAAGCGGCTTTCTGGTGCTCGAAAAACTGCGTCAGCACAAGCCGCGCGGGGCGAAGCCGCGCGTAATCATGATCACCGGCAACCAGGGAAAACGACACGAGCAATATGCCCGATCGCTGGGTGTGGATGAATATTTGAACAAACCCTTCCGCATGGACCGCCTGATCGAGGTCACACAGAAACTCCTGGCCTGATGTCCTCATCTCGCGCGCTTTCCGCGTGGCTGGATTATTACCGGGTGCCGTTGCGCGACGCGCTGGATTGCTGTCGCTCAGATGGTTTTCGGCTCATCGTTCCCAATACGGCCGCGCCGGAACTTGACCCCGTTGCGATGGGACGGACGGCTCGCCGACACCTTGCCAAACATCTGCAATCAATCGGGTTGCGAATTCCGTCACTCGCGACTGAATTCTCCGGCAACGGGCTTGCCGACTCCACATACAGCGATCGCCGCCTCGATCATTTGCGTTCGGCGCTGGAACTGGCGCGCGATCTGAGCGCTTCGCGGGCCAGCGTAAGAATCGCGGGACTGGCGGACGAACGGTCGAGTTCACTCGCCAATGAAATGCTGGCGCACGCCGCGGAACTGTCCGATCGAACCGGAATCATCCTATCCGTGCATGGCTCGACCCGCGACACAAAGCCGCTCATTCAGCAGATTCGGCAATTGAATTGCCCCACGCTTCGATTGGCGTTGGATACAGCCGCCGTCTGCGCCACGTCACAGACGGGTTTGGGCTCGATTGATTGTCTGGGCGAGTTGTTTCTGCGCGACGGCCGACTGCATGGGGATCATTTTGAAGAAACGGCGTTTGGCTCGGGCGAAGTGGATTTCGCGCAGGTTTTGTCCGCGGCCGAAAGCAGCGAGGTCGAAACGGTCGCCGTCATCCGCCGCGACACGCCGAGCGGCGTTGACGCGCTCCGTCGAGGGCGGGAGTATATTTCGTCCGTTCTGGGCCACAAGACATAAGCCCGCGTTGCTTGCAACGACGATTTGAATTGGAACTAGTTCCAGGAGTAAACGGAAATGATCGGATCTGCGGTGATCGTCTTCGGCATGTTCGTCGCGCTGTTGCAAACGCCGCCGGCCCCCGCGCCGGGGACCGCACAGCCCGCCACCACGCAACCCACGACCACAACCGCGCCAAGTCTCGCGGTCGGCCCGCTGCGCGCTGAGATCGTTTCGATCGGGGATACACGTCGCCAGTATTACGTGCAAATGACCGGCGTCGTGCCAGGAAATGATTTTCAAATGCAACTGCGGCTGGTGGGCGAGCGCATCGGCGAGGTGACGCGCACCGGCCGGATCATTTTCAGCGAGGCGGTCACCGATAACGGCGAGAATCTGATTAAGCCGACGACATATACCGATCAGGATCGCACGGATACATTCCGCGTGCGGGTCACGCCAGACAACCTGCGCGAGCGAGGAATCGGGCTGGGTACGAAAATCGAAGCGCCGTCGCGCCGCGCATCGTCAATCAAGCTGGCCAAAGGCACGCTGAAAATCGCGATGGCCAAGGATTTCGAAGATGTCGTCATCAAAAACGTGCCTTCTTTTCGCGGAAAAGAAATCGAACATCCCCGATTGAAAGAACTCGGAGTCGTCATCCGCGTATTACCCGCGGGAAACCCGGCCAACATGCCGGCCGGAGCCGGCAACATCGCGTTCGAATTCGGCGACGGCCAGGATCGATTGCGCAACATCGAGTTCTTCGACGCGTGGATGGCCAAAATCCGCGCGCAAACGCGAAACATGCAAACCAATGAGGGTAAGCCGTGCGTCGTCGCGCAGCTCGGAGACGGCGTATCGCTCGACGACGCGGCCATGATTGTTCAGGTTTTCCCAAATATTGAAACGATCGATCTTCCGGTCGAGTTCAAGGATATTCAGTTACCCTGAATCCGCCGCCAGCCGACACGCCTCGCTCGGGACAGCCGGCCGATTCGCCCGATGAGAATCGACGGATGACCCAGGCGACAGCACAGCTTCACACAGTGGCCGACGGCGCAGCGCAGCCGCCGGCGGCCGCCCAGCCGCATTCGCCGCGACCCAGATCGCTCAAAACCAGCATCTTTTACGCCGTTCTGGGCACGGGGGTGTTCAACGCCTGCCGATA
>JAEUIR010000281.1 GCA_016795025.1 Phycisphaerales bacterium | reverse complement strand
CAGATCAGTGCAGGCTACACTCGCGACGTTGCTCGTAAGCAGTGGAACTTCACACCGCGGCCCGGAGCCACGTGGCACGACGGCCGTACCGTGGAACCGTTCAGCATTGCTGACGACAAGCCGCTGGAAGTGCTGCTGCGGCATCGGTTCGGGCGGGATTATTTCGGCTTGCAGACACTCCTCGGCTTCGTGTCGCTTTGCGCCTGGGCGGCGCTCTGGCCGGGCCGCAACGGGCTCCCGCTGTTGTGCCTGACCGGCCTGTACCTGCTGCTGACGATGTTCCATCGCATCGCCGCCGTTTTTCGATCCGAACGTGGCCATGCCACGCATAGCCGCTACACCGGAACGCCGTATTTGCGGCGAATCGTAAGCTGCTTCAGCGAGATCACGATCAAGCAATACGTGGAGCCGATCGTCGGCCTGCTCACCGGAATCCTGCTGCTGCCGTGGGATGAGCCGGTCGGCAGCTACCTCATGTTCTCCAGCTTTTGCCTGATGTGCAGCGTGGCCGAGGACGTGAAGGCCGAGAAGCGCCGCGCGCAGGACATGTATGACGCGTATGTCGAGCAGCAAGCCGTTCTGGAACGATTTCGCGCCATGCGCGATGAGATTCGTCAGATTCGATCCACGATCGTGTCGAGTAAGCCTCTGGGAAAAAACAGTAATTCCAATGGGAGACCGCGATGAACTGGGAAGAAAACAAACGCAAGAGCCGTGAGACGCTGGGCGCCGCCGGGCGGCAAGGCCTGCATGAATTGGGCGCGGCGCTGTACGGACCGGGCACCGTGGCCCAGCCGCCGGAATATGGCGGAATCGGCACGAAAACGCCCGGCGAAGTCCAGCAAGGACGTAGCGCCGAAGCGGACCGCGGCGACTCGCAGCGCACGCTGGATGAGCGCGTGCAACAGGCGGAAGCGGAGCGCGACGCGCAAACCGGCCGGGATGCACGCGACATGGATCGGGGCTAATCAGCAAGGAGATAAATCATGGCGCCGGTTGTAGCCTGGGCCCTCGGAACGGCGGCGGTCGCGCTGTATCGCTATCTGACCGCGGATGAGCAGTCGGCCGACGAGTCGCCGGAGTATGTGAACGTGGCCTGGTCGAGTTCGATGTCGATCGGCCTGCCGCGCGTCGTCACGCGCCGCTATGTCGACGACTTTCTGTGCAAGCAGAGCGGATTTCGCCGCGTGCGGTCCGAAGACGGCGCGGATCAGTATTTTCGCGGCGACGAAAGCATCACGGAACTTCCGGCCCAGCGGAAAGTGAGGTGGACCGACGTGCCGCTGCTGCTGGACGTGCGCTACCATGTGGGAGGAAGTCGTTGTCACATCGAGCTGCGCTATGCCGCGCCGGAATCGATGACCTTTGACGAGAGCGCCAAAGACACGTTCCATCACTGCGCGAAGAGGGAATATCAGCGCGTCTTCGACATGCTGCCGGACGGCCCGCCGCCGTGGGGCGAACCGTCGCCTTCCCGCCCGTTCGGGCCGGGTGATGATGGCGATCTGGCTTTGCTCGGACTCTCGCGCACGGCCAGTTGGCCGCAGATTCAATCGGCCTACCGCGAAGCGTGCTTGAAGTTTCACCCTGATCGGCTGCGCAGCCAGAATCTGCCGGCTCACTTAGTCGATCTGGCCGTGCGTCAATTCCGCGACGTGACCGACGCCTATCAGCGGCTCAAGCAGGAACTCGGTCAGTGACCGGTGCCACCTGGTGGGTGTGTTGATTCAAGCGTTGAATGTTCCCTCCTCTGCCGCGAACGGGGTTGCGCCCCCGGTGATCTCGTTCGCGGTCACTCCCGATTATGCGTGATGCCAAGCCAAGTTCGGCCTACCCCCCTCAGCCGCCCCTGCCGGCGTGGATCACGCCCGATCTGGTCCGTTTGACAATGAAGACCTGGCAGCCGTTCTATTCGCAGCCGCTGACGGAGGAGGATGCAGTCGAGATGCTGACGAATGCAGGCCGCCTGCTGCGCAGTCTGACGCGGAAGACTTAAAACGTCCCCGCCGCCGCGACCTGTCCGTGAACCGGAAACTCAGGTCGCGGCGGCGGTTCTCGCCGGGCTCCCAGACTAGCGCAGCTGGCGGATCAAGCCAAGCAGAATGAGGCTGGTCAGCGCCAGTGCGGAGGACGGTTCTGGCACGGTGTGGAATTGCGGGTCGGAAAAATACTGATCGCCGGTGAAGTTGGTGCCCAGCGACGTGCTGGCGGTAAAGCCGACATACGCCAGTGGGCCACCCACGGCCGCGGGAATGTCGATCAGACGCGTCGCCTCGAAGCTGTCGTTGGTCACCGTGTCGCGGATGCGTGTGGTCAGCAGCGAGCCGTCATAGGTGAGCGTCACGTTGATCGGATTGCTCAGCCGCAGATTGACGGGTGACATGTCGTCCGCGCCGCCGTCCGTATCGCCGTCGGTATACAGGCCGTGGCGGTAGGGATTGCTGATTTCCAGCGAAGCGCCGATGCTGGGCGCGATCCTCGTATAGCCGTAGGCGTTGAACGAGCCGAGCGCGCTCGGCCCATCCGGGTCATTCTGCAGGACAAAGCAGCCGCCCCACAGGCCATTTCCGTTGCCTGCGTTATCGAGTTCGTACGTAAACGAGGCGGTGAAGGACGTAATGTCCTGTCGGTCCAGGCAAAAAATGCTGCGGGACTGTGTGGTGCTGGTGCTGGTCAAGCGAATGCGGTTGTTAAAGATTCCGGGCGCCGAGCCTCCATCGGCTTGATTCACGCGGAAATTGGAGAAGTTGCCGAAGCCGTTAATGTCGGCCTGTGCCGCTGCCGCGAGCGCGGCTGTTAGCAAGACTGCCCATCCGGGGCGCAAAATCAATCGACGCATGTGTGCCCTTTCTCCAGTGACAGGTTCTACCGGTTCAAAATGCCCGCACCGTCTCCCACGCGGAAAACTTCGTCATTTTGAAGCGGTTGCCCGTAATATTCCAACTATAGTTGGCAGACGCCGCGGCAGGCAAGCTTTAGCCTGAAAATCGTGTTAGGCGACGAATTGCGAAAAGAACGCGTCCGCGCTGGTCTCTCGCAGGAAGAATTGGCAGAGCGAGCGCGCATATCGCGTAACTACGTAAGCCTGCTTGAGTTAAATGAGAAGTCCCCCACCATTCACATCTTCATCCGCGTGTGCAAAGCGCTTGGGGTCAAAGCATCCAGAATCCTCGCGCGCCTCGAAAAATAATCGCTCGTCTTTTGTCGAGAACGATCCCGGCAAATCAAGCTCGATGGAAAAATTCCGCCGTGCTTACGCGCGCCGGCCACGAGGGCGCTATGATCACGCCGGGTCGTGACCATTTCCGGGAGCCTAAGATGAAACGCTTTGTCGCCTTAGCCCGCGTCTCCAGCCGCGAGCAGGAACGCGAGGGGTTTTCGCTGGCCGTGCAGGAGGAGGCCCTGCGTCGCTACGCATCGAATGCAGGCGGCGAGATCGTGCGTTTCTTCAGCATTGCCGAGACCGCCTCCAAGTCGCAGGAACGCCGCACATTCAAAGAGTTGATCGCTTACGCCAAGAAGCACGCCATCGAGCTTGACGGCCTGCTCTTCTATAAGGTCGACCGCGCCGCCCGTAACTTGACCGATTATGTCGAGCTTGAGCGGTTGGAATCGGAATACGGTCTGCCGTTCATCTCCGTGTCGCAGCCCACCGACAACAACCCCGCCGGACGCATGATGCGGCGCACGCTGGCCAACATGGCCAGCTTTTATACCGAGCAGCAGTCGGTCGATGTCCGCGAGGGCCACGCGCGGCGCGTGCGCGAAGGCTGGTTCGTCGGCAAAGCGCCCTATGGCTATCGCAACATCCGCAAGGACGGCCGCGGCATCGTCGAGGTTGACGCTCCGGCTGCGGCGAATGTTCGGCGCATCTTCCAC
>JAEUIR010000280.1:3603-3898 GCA_016795025.1 Phycisphaerales bacterium | reverse complement strand
CGAGCGACGGCCGCTCGCGACGAAATCACAACACTCCTGGAACAGCGCGCGAGCGAGTCACTGAAACGACCGGATGTGAGCGTCTCGCCGCTGTCGCCGGAATTAGACGCTGCCGTGGGCGATTTCGCGCGTCAAAGCGGCGGTCAAGCGACGTATGATCGCGATCACGCGGGGTTGCATTTCAGCGGCGAGGCGATGTTTGAGCCCGGCAGCGACGAGCTGCGATCCGAGCTTCGGCGACTGCTTGGCGGGATTGCTTCGCTGGCGGCGCAAGCCGGAGAGAGCTATGAACTTG
>JAEUIR010000280.1:0-3593 GCA_016795025.1 Phycisphaerales bacterium | reverse complement strand
GCATCGAGCGATCGCCGCAAAGGACGCGCTGGTTGCGGCAGGGCTTTCGGATACGCGTGTGACGGCGGCAGCGCGCGGCCGCGCCGCTCCCGGGCGAAGATTGAGCGTTTTTTTCATGCGCAAGGGCGAATTGTCATTGGCCGGTTCGAGTCAGTAACGCTTCGCTGCACAATTGCGCACTTACTTTTCCGCAATATCTGGCCGGGTTGGAGCCGCATGTCGATGGAATACATGAGCAAGTCAAACAAGCGATGTTTGATTGAATCGGGGAAGCGTTCGATTGGTTCGATTCCTGCTCGGCTTGTGAGCGCGACTTTGGCGACGGCGCTCGCGTGTTCGCTGTTGTTCGGCTGCAATGATGCCAAAGTGAATACGGATGAAACGCCGCCCGAAATCGCGACGTATGTGCGGATGATGATGCCGCGGCGGATCGACGTGCAGCGCGGGTTAACGAAGCCGGTGAGTTTCGCGCAGAATGGCAATCCTGACGGGTTGGAAGTTGTGCTCGCAGCGATGGATTCGCGCGGCGCAGCGACGAAAGTTTGCGGCACGTTTCATTTTGAGCTGCGCGAGCGCCGGGCTGCCAGCGGCGATGAGCAGGGTCCGCGCGTCGCATTTTGGCCGGTTAAGATCGATACGGAAGAAACTTCTGATCAATTTTTTGACAGGCTATCTCGGTTCTATCATTTTCCGCTTGAGCTGGAACAAGCGCCGCTGAAGCCCGGCCGATACATTCTCGCGGTGCGGTTGCTTACTCCCACGGCGGATACGCTGTTCGGCGAATATGAGTTTGAGCAAACCACACAGCCCGCGCCCAACGGGCGAATGCACTTCTAATTTCCGGCTGTCTACGGCCGTAACAGTTTGGCAGCAACCAACATCCAATAACAAAGAAACGGGGTCTTTGATCCTTGGCGCGCTCGGCCAATCCGGGCAGTTTGCTGGTTCGCAAAAGCGAACGACAATATTGATGCGACGATTGCTGCACGACGACGGCGCGCCAATCGGATAAAAACCATCGTCAGGATGCCCGTGTTACCGCAACTGTCAGCGCTCTGTTCGGCGGTCGCAGTAACCAAAATTCGGCAGCGTTGTACAATTGCTGCAACGATCCGCCGGTCCGCGGCCGCGAGTCATCGCCGTGTCCAGCCGGCTTCCGGAGATTGAACGACGAATGAGTTCCTCACTTTTTCTGGCCGCTGTTGTGCTGTTATTTCAGCCGGTCGAGCCTGTCGGTCCGTCCTCGTCCATGATGTTGCATGCCGATCGAACCGCGATTGAGCCGGGCGGAAAGATCGGCATCGCCATTGAAATACACGTCGAAAAGCACTGGCACATTTACCACGATGTCATTCTCGACGGCAACGGATTGCCGACTGAGTTCACATTCTCGCTTCCGCCCGGATTCAGCGTGGGCGAAGTTCGGTTTCCAAAGCCAAGCCTGCTTGATTTTCGCGGATCGGAGTATCTCGGCTACGAAAATCAGGCGACGTTTTTCGTTGAAGTAACCGCGCCGACGACAGCCGTGCAGGGTCAGCGTGCGGAGGTTGGCGTCGCGGCCAAGGGATTGGTGTGCAACGACGAAAAAGGCTGCGTTCGCTTTGAAGCGGCGAGTTCAACGCAACTCGACATTCGGGCGGGCGGTGCGCCGGCGAACAAGGAGAAGATCGACGCGGCGATCGAGTCGCTTTCGCCATCGCTCGCAAACGGTCCGCACATCGAAGGCAGCGAGATCGCCAGCGCCACCGAAAAAGTTCCGGTCGGCGGGCGCGGCGAGCTTCGACTGAATATCAAGATCGCGCGCAAGCATCACATGCAGGCGCCGGACCCCGGCGTCGAGGGCCTGATCGGCGCGCGGCTGTTCGTTCAATCGATCGATGGCATCATGTTTGAAGATCCGATTTGGCCGCCACCGAAAACGCGGGACGCGCCGTCCGTCGGCAAGGTCAACGAATACACGGGGGAGGTGAAAGTCGCCATTCCGTTCGCGATCAATGACGCGAATTTCCAGGCGCGGAAGATCGATCTCAAGATTGTGTTGTATTACCAGGTTTGCGATGACAAGGTCTGTTTTCCGCCGGAAATGGTTGAAGGCAAAGTGCGATTCGAAGTCGTGCCAGCCGGCGCGGCGGAAAGCGTGCAAATCACGACACGGCCGACTGAGTCCGGATCGAGCGCCGCCCCGAAATCGACGGAGCGCAAACCGGCGAAGCATCTCGCCGGCGGGTTGCCCTGGGAAAAATGGGAACCGGGGCTTCCGGAAAAGCTCGCTGGCGAAGGAAAGCTTGTTTACGTGGACTTTACCGCGGAGTGGTGTACGACCTGCAAGCAAAACAAGAATCTGGTTCTGGAGGTCAACCCTGTTCGAGCAAAGCTATTGGAGCTTGGCGCGGTCATGCTCGAAGGCGATTTCACAAACGAAGATCCGGCGATCAAGGCGGAGCTGCGCAAGTATCGGCGCGCCGGTGTGCCGTTGAATCTCGTCTATGCGCGGAACCGGCCGGACAAGCCGATCGTGCTAAGCGAATTGCTCACATCATCGTATGTGCTCGACCGCTTGGAGGACGCAAAGGCGGGCCGCGTGGATGTCAAAACAGTCGAGTTTCTCGGCCTTGGCGTATTCGGCGTGTTTCTCTTTGCTTTCCTGGGCGGCGTGATTCTCAACATCATGCCGTGTGTGCTGCCGGTGCTGTCGTTGAAGCTGTTCAGCCTGATGCAGCAAGCGCAGGACGAGCCGGAGCGCATCTTCCGGCTTGGTCTGGTTTATGGCGCGGGAATTCTGGTGAGCTTTATTCCACTGGCTGTGCTGATGGTCGGTGGCGGCGTCGCGTGGGGCGGTCTGATGCAAAAGCCGGTTTACGTCATCAGCATGGCTGCGATCACATTCGCGTTCGCGTTGTCGATGCTCGGCGTGTGGGAGTTGCGTCTGCCGGGCGTGGTGGAAAATGTCGCCGGTGCCGTGACCACGCGCGAGGGTTTTGGCGGCTCTTTTTTGAATGGGTTCATGGCCACGGCGCTGGCCACGCCGTGCGTCGGGCCTTTTCTCGGTCCGGCGATCGGTTTTCTGGTGACGCAACCGCCGTGGGTGGCCGGTCTCGGAATTCTCACCGTCGGCGTGGGGCTCGCATTTCCGATGGTGCTTTTGACGAGTTTTCCCGCTTGGCAACACTTCATGCCGAAACCCGGCAAATGGATGATCACGTTCAAGCAGGTGATGGGGTTCACGCTTGTGGCCACGGTGTTATGGCTGCTGCGTACGCTGCGATATCTTGGAACGCCGAATGACATGCTGGCGGTGCTGACGTTGCTGTTTGGCGTGGGGCTGGCTTGTTGGACGCTCGGCCGTATCACGCTCAGCGACAGCACGCCGCGTCGCACGGCGCTGTGGTCCGTTGCCTTGCTGATGATCGCAGGCAGTTGGTACGCGGGGCGCTATATCTTCCCGCCGGAGCTTGCCGGTGTGGTTGATTAGTGCTCTCTTATCATTGAGTTAGCAGGTATATCCGTGGTTTCGCACTATACGACCTGCTCGGCTATGAAATGGAAACGCCCAAGAGTGTCTGATCGAACAGAGGCACGCCTTGGGTAGCACC
>JAEUIR010000027.1:21356-31096 GCA_016795025.1 Phycisphaerales bacterium | reverse complement strand
GTGGAAGAAATATTCGGCGAGCAACTGGACAAGCGCGTGGCCGACGCGACGGCGCTGTCTGACCCCGGCGGCATTACGTCGGCGCTGGCGAAGTCGCTGACGCCGGCAGCGCAGAAAACGCTGAATTCGCAGCCGAGACGCGCAATTGATGCGGATATCGAAACATTCAAGGTCTCGCCGGTCGGCCCCCTCGCCGGCGTGGTGGATTTGCAGGTGTAACAGGTGAAGACCATCGCTTTTTCCATGGATGAGATGCAATCGCGCGGCGCGTGCGACGACGCGGACGGGCGCGCCCTCGTGGATGTGCTGGGTGAGCTGGCCGGTCTTACGGTGCGGTTGGTCGAATGCGCCGGCGAAAAGCTGGCCGCAATCCGGCGCGCAGACTCGGAAGCGCTTCAAACCTGCGTGGCGAATGAGATGAAAACGCTCGACGCCGTGCTGGCGGCGGAGCGCAAGCGTGACGCGATCGTTGCGCGAGTCGCGCAACGCCTGCAACAGCCGGCGATGCGCCGGGCGTCAATGACGTCGCTGGCTGAAAAATTTTCGGAGCCGTTGCGATCCGCTATCCACGCTCGCTGCATGGGTTTACGTCAGGCCGCGGAAAATCTGCAACGTAGGAACCGCGTAGCGGCTGAAGTGGCACGCGGGCTGCAATCGCATGTGCGAGCCATATTCGGCAAGCTGGCCAAGGCAGGCCAGGACGCAACGACCTACGCGGGCAACGGTCGCATGAGACACGCGGACAAACAACTGGTCATTGACGCATTGGGGTAACGCTGTGGCATTGCTCGGAGCTGCATTTCAAATCGGTCGTAGCGCGCTGGCGGCGTATCAGGCAGGCGTCACAATCTCCGGCCAGAATATCGCGAACGCGGGCAACGCGGACTTCACGCGACTGAATGGTCGCCTGCGTGCGGAAGTCGGCGGGCCGGTGCTGGGTGGCGTGCGGCCGGGGGCGGGCGTGCGTCTGGCGGCCTTGCAGCGCAATATCGACGAGGCGGTTGAAGCGCGGCTTCGAACATCGCTGGCGACGCGCAAGGGCGCCGAAACGCGCTATTCGGCGATGAACCAGATTGAATCGCTGTTCAACGAATTAAGCGACGTGGATTTGACCAGCCAGTTGGGGACGCTGTTCGCAAATTTTGCGTCGCTCCAAACATCGCCCACGGACATGAGCGCGCGAAACATTGTGCTGTCCGGCGCACGCGGGGCGGTCGATGAATTCAGGCGGTTGCGCCGCGGATTGCTGGATCAGGTCTCCAATCTGAACGATACCATCGAGCTCAATGCGCGGCGCGTGAGCGACGTTGCCGGGGAAGTCGCGCAGCTCAATCAGCAGATTGTGAACGAGGAATCCAGCAGCGGACAGATCAGCAGTCCGCTCCGCGATCGGCGCGACGGTCTGCTGCGCGAGCTTGCGGAATTCGTCGATATCACCGTGCGGCATCAGGAAACAGGTTCGGTGAATGTCTACATCGGCAGCGAGCCATTTGTTGAATTTGATCGGTCGCGCGGGCTGGCGGCCGAAACGCGGATCGAGGACGGGCTTGAGATCGTCGATGTGCGATTCGCGGATGATCGCACGCGTGTGAACGTTTCTGACGGTTTGCTGGCGGGCGTGCTGAACACGCGCGACACGATCAAGGACGAGCAACTGGCGCGGCTGGATCAGCTCGCGAATGGCCTGATCTACGAAGTGAACCGTGTTCACGCAACCGGGCATGGCCTGATCGGCCAGACGGCGACCACCGGCGCGAACGCGGTGCGCGATCCCGGCGTGCCGCTGAATGCCACGGACAACTTGAATTTTCCGGTGCAGAACGGCACGTTCATTGTGAACGTGCGCGATCGCGCATCGGGAACGATCATTACGCGACAAATCGAAGTCGATCTCGACGGCATCGGCGGCGACGACACGACGCTGGCGGATCTGGCCGGCGCGCTGGATGGCGTGCCCGGCCTCGATGCAACGGTTACGCCCGACAATCGGCTTTCGGTGACGGCTTCGCCAGAGCAGGAGTTCTGGTTCAGCGAGGATTCATCCGGCGCGCTCGCGGCGCTCGGCATGAATGCGTTTTTCCAGGGCAGCGACGCCGGCTCAATCGACATCGCGTCGAACGTTGCGGCGGATCCACGGTTGATCGCGGCGGCGCGCGGGCCGGAGGCTGCTGACGGCGACAACGCCGGTTCGATCGCGGGCCTGGGCGAATTGGCGAGTCAACTGCTGGGCGGGCTGAGCGCCAACGAATTTCACGGCGAGACGGTCGGGCGGCTGGCGGTCGCGGCCGGCGCGGCGCTGACGACGCATGAAGCGGCTGACACGATTTATCAAAGCCTGATCGCCCAGCGCGAGTCGGTCAGCGGCGTGAGCCTGGATGAGGAAGCGATCAACCTGATGAAGTTTGAGAAGGCGTTTCAGGGCGCGACGCGCTACATCGGCGTGCTCGATCAGCTCGCGAACGAAATGCTTTCGATCGTGCGATAGTTGGCAGCGCCGCGCGGCGTAGCGCGGCGAATGATGGCGCACTCGATTACGCGGAATTTGCATGGCGGTCGTCCCGATCAACCTGGCGCGTGTAAGCACGAACCTGCGGGCATTCAACCTGCTCAACACGGTTCGTTCTCAAAACGTCGGCATGTTCAGCGTGCAAAATCAGCTCGCGACCGGCCTCAAGTACAACTCGCCCAGCCAGTCGCCCACCGAGGCAATGATGGCGGGCGTGTTCGAGCGGCGTATCGAGACGCTCGGCGCAGCGCAGCGCAATCTACGAACCGCGAACGCCGTCATCACCAGCGGCGAGGCGGCCATGTCGGACGCGATCAGCCTGCTTACGCAAGCCAACACGCTCGCGACGGAGTCAGCCAGCGACACGCTTTCGGCTGAAGAACGTGGCGCGCTGGCGATCAGCGTCGACTCGATTCTGAACCAGATGATTTCAGTAGGAAACCGCAAACACCTGGATACCTATCTGTTTGCGGGCTTCTACTCGGATCAGCAGCCGTTTGAGCTGGTCGGCGACGGCGTGATTTATCGCGGCGATGACAATCAACATCGCGCCATCGTCGAAGCGGACTTGACCGCTGAGCACTTTACGCTGAACGGCGCTGATTTTTTTAGCGCGGTGTCAGACAGCGTGGTGGGCGTGATCGATCTGAACCCCGGGTTGACTTCGAGCACCCGCGTTTCGGACTTGCGCGGGACGACGGGTAACGGCGTACAGCTCGGCCGCGTGCGCGTCAGCGATGGAACCACAACAGCGATCATCGATCTGAGCGGGGCGGCGACGGTCGGTGACATCGTCGAAAAACTCAACGCAGAGCTGCCGGCGACGCTCGAAGCGGCGATGGATGAAAAGAGCATTCTGATTCAACCCGGTGCGGGATCGGCCGGCGCGACCGTTTCAGTTGAGGAAGACGGCAGCGGCACCACAGCCCGCGATCTCGGTCTGCTGTCGGTATCGGGCGGGGTGGCCGGGGCGACGTCTGACTTGGACCCGCGGCTGACGGCCCGCTCGACGTTGGACAGCCTGAACGACGGGGCAGGCATTTCGCTGGCGAGCGACATCGTGATTCGCAACGGCGCTCGAAACATCCCGGTTGATTTTGCCGGGGCGGAGACGATTGAGGACGTGCTGAATCGCATCAATTCGTCCGATGCCGCGGCGTGGGCGCGATTGAGCGACGACGGCCGGCGGATCGAAGTGCGCAGCCGGTTGTCAGGGGCGAATCTGTATATCGAAGAGGCCGGCGGAAACAGCGCCACGCTGCTCGGGATTCGATCGCTGCGCGGCGACACGCAGTTCAGCGAAATGAACCACGGTCGGGGCGTGCATACCGTCGCGGGCGATGACTTTCGCATCGTCACCGCAAGCGGCGCGGCGATCGACATCGACGTTGACGGTGTTTCGACGATGCAGGAGTTGATCGACCGCATCAATGCGGCCGGTGGCGGGGCCGTGACAGCGTCGCTGACCCCCAACGGCAACGGCCTGAGGTTGATCGACCAGACCAGTGGATCAGACACGTTTCGCGTGGAGAAGCTGAACCTATCGCCTGCGATCGACGATCTCGGCATTGCCGTGGCGTCGAATAGCGGAGTGATTACCGGCGCGGACCACAATCCGATTCGCGTGAACAGTCCATTCACGGCGCTCATGGAGTTGCGCGACGCGCTGCGCAGCGACGATCAGCAGAGCATCACGTTTGCGGGACAGCGCGTGTCGGACGTGATGTCGCGAATGCTCGAGGCGCAGGGTCGCATGGCCGCGCAAGCGCGCAACCTCGGCGATCGTGAATTGCGCCTTGAAAGCGAAACGACCGCGACGCGCGTGATGCATAGCGATGTGCGCGACGTGGATATTTCAGAAGCGATTGTGAAATTCCAGCAATTGCAGACCGCGCTGGAGGCCAATCTTCAAACGGCCTCGCGCATCATGAATCTCTCGTTGATGAATTACTTACAGTAAGGAGAACGAGAAAAGGTAGGAGAAAGCAGCATGCGCCGTGGCCGAAGGACTGGCTTGTTTTGCCCCGGCGCTTGGGCGGCCCGCAGGAAGCGGGTCGGTGGACGGAGGCCCCGCTTATCAAGTCGGAGCTCGGCGCATCGAGGCGCCGCGGCCGGCGCGATGAGTCCGCCCGGATGGCCGCGAGCCAGGGGAGCAAGAGGATGCTCATTGATACGGTTCGATTTGGAGTCATTGAGGTCGACGACGACCGGCTGATCACGTTTCCCGAGGGTCTGCTGGGCTTTCGCGAGCATAAGCGATTCGCCCTGATCGAGACCGCGCAGGACGCCGTGTTCTTCTGGTTGCAGAGCGCCGACGACCCGTCGCTGGCATTTGTCGTGTGTGATCCGGCCGCGTTTGTGCCGGATTACGAGGTGCCCGTTCGCGAGGACGATCTGGCCGAATTAAAGGCTTCAGACGTGGCGGACAGCCAGGTTCTGGTGATCGTCAACAAGGTGGACGGGTGGCTTACGGCGAACCTGCTGGGGCCGTTGGTGGTGAGCGCCGGCGCGCGGCTGGGCAAGCAGTTTGTGCTCAGCGACAGGCGCTATGGCACGCGTCAACGGCTGCGTGAGATCGCACCGCCGGCGGCAGCCGTGGCGCGGACCGCCTGAACACGGACGTATTGGGCTAGAGGACAAAAAGAAAGGTCGGCTATAATGACGCTGGGCTCGAGCAGTCATCAGGGAAACGGAAAACCGCCAGACGCCCCGTTCGCGAAGCGCCGCATGGCGTACGCGATGGTTTCGCGCAAATCTGCCGCGCGATTCGCGGGCAGCGCCGGTCGGGTTTCGGCTCGATCCCTCGACCCCAGCCAGGAAGGAGCCGCGGATGTTGGTGTTGTCGAGACAACGGGACGAGTCGATCATGATCGGCGACAACGTCGAGATCACGATCGTCGATATTCGGGGCGACAAGGTTCGCCTCGGAATCATCGCCCCGTCGCAAATCGCGGTACACCGCAAGGAAGTTTACGAAGCAATCCAGCGCGAGAACCAGAAAGCGGCCTCGGTCGAGGCCGACGGACTCGCGGCAGTCACTCCCCCGCCTCAACGCGTCGAGCGCAAGCGGCGCTAGTTCGCCAATCGCGCTACGCATCGTCATTCGGATATTGGCATTCACTTAGCCACCAACCAATCATGGAGGATGGCCAATGGCTCGTATAAACACGAACGTTGGGGCCATTATCGCCCAGAAGAATCTGAACAACTCGTATCGCTCGTTGAATGGAACGCTTGAACGGCTGAGCACGGGGCTGCGCATCAATCGCGGCCGCGACGATCCCGCCGGTTTGATCGTGTCCGAGCGCCTGCGCAGCGAAATCAGCGGCGTGCAGCAGGCCGTGAAGAACTCGCAGCGGGCGTCGAACATCATCTCGACGACCGAAGGCGCGCTGAACGAAGTCGCCGCGCTGCTGGTCAGTGTGCAGGATCTCATCGTCGAGGCGGCCAACAGCGGCGCGCTGTCGGATGATGAAATCCGCGCGAACCAGTTGCAGGTCGATTCGGCGGTCGCGAGCATCACGCGCATCGCGAATTCGACAACCTTCGCCGGTCGCGCGCTGTTGAACGGCTCGCTGGATTACATCACCAGCGGCGTCGACGGCAGTATCGTGAACGGCTTGCAATTGCACGGCGTGCAATTCGGCACCCAGGCTTATGTGCCGGTGAACATCAACGTCACGCAATCCGCGCAGCCGGCGACGCTTATGTTTCCGGCCGGGAGCGTCACCAGCGCTGTCACCATCGAAATACAAGGCAACAAGGGCGTCACCACGCTGTCGTTCACGGCCGGTACGCCGGCTTCGGCGATTGTGACGGCCATCAACACCGTGAGCGACGCGACCGGCGTTTCGGCGACTTTGTCGTCAAGCCCGACATCGGGCTTTGTGATGCGCAGCCGCGATCTGGGCAGTCGCCAGTTCATCTCGGTGCAGACGCTTCCCGGCGGCGGCACCTTCCCAGTGGAGGACGAGACCGGTGCGACCACGCCGCGCGACGAAGGCCGCGACGCTGTGGCGACGATCAACGGCGCGAACAGCATTGGCGACGGGAACAATCTGACCTTGCGCACGGCGACGCTGAATATCGACGTTCAGCTCGACACGACGTTCGGACAAGGCGTCACGGCGTTCAGCATCACGGACGGCGGCGCGATGTTTCAGCTCGGCCCGCAGGTGAACAGCAACCTGCAGGTCGGCATCGGGGTTCAATCCGTGTCGTCGTCGCGGCTCGGCAACGCAGTGGCCGGATTCTTGTCGCAGATTGTCACCGGCGAGCGTTTTTCGCTGATCAACGGCGAATCCGCGCGAGCGTCGGAGATCATCAACGAGGCTGTTCGTCAGGTGGCCATCATGCGCGGCCGCCTGGGTGCGTTCGAAAAGAACACGCTCGACACGAACATCAATCAGCTCAACATCACGGCTGAGAATCTGATGTCTTCGGAGTCCGCGATTCGCGACGCGGATTTCGCGATGGAGACATCTGAACTGACGCGCAACCAGGTGTTGGTGCAGGCCGGTACGAACGTGCTCGGCCTCGCGAACCAGACGCCGCAATCCATTCTGCGGCTGCTCGGCGGATAAGCCGGAGCGAGCCGATTTTTTGATCGATCATCGCAGCCGGCCGGCGCGACCCGCGCCGGCCGGCCGCGTTTCATTAAGAAGATCGCGGTTTTTGTGGAATTCGGTGGTTGGCCGCATAATCTCGCGATGGAAATGAACTTCACGAACGTTGAATTTGATTGCATTCGAACACGGTTCGCGCCTTCGCCGACCGGATACCTGCATGTCGGAGGGGCGCGAACGGGGCTGTTTTGCTATTTGCTTGCGCGGCGGCTCGGCGGAAAGTTCCTGCTGCGCATCGAGGATACCGACCAGGCCCGAAACATCGAGTCGGCGGATCAGAAGCTGATGGACGATCTGCGCTGGCTCGGCCTGCAATGGGATGAAGGTCCGCAAACGGGCGGACCAGGCGCGCCGTATCACCAGAGCCAGCGGCTCGACATCTATCGGGCGCACACGCGGCGCTTGCTGGACGAAGGCAAGGCGTATTACGCGTTCGACACTTCGTCAGAACTCGACGCCATGCGCCAGGCGGCGCAGCGCGAGAAGCGGAATTTTCGCTATCCACGCCCGGCGTCGTTTCCGTCGAATGCGCAAGCTGAGGCGGCCCGCGCAGCCGGACGCCCCGTGGTTGTGCGACTGAAGATGCCGGATCACGGCTTTGTGGTGAAAGACCAAATCCTCGGGGAGGTCACGATCGGCGCAGAGGAGCTGGACGATTTTGTATTAGTCAAAAGCGACGGATTTCCGACGTATCACTACGCAGTGGTGATCGACGATCAGCACATGCGTGTGACGCACGTGCTGCGCGGGCAGGAACACCTGATGAACACGCCGCGGCACATGGCGTTGCAGGAAGCGCTCGGTTATCGCACGCCCGTGTACGGCCATCTGCCGATCATTCTGAACATGGACGGTTCGAAGATGAGCAAGCGGGAGAAGGGGCGCGTGGTGCTGGCGGCGTTCGAAGCGGCCGTTCGCGGCGGAAAGATGGACGAATCAAGCGCGCTGCGGATCGCCGGGCTGAGCGATGCGGAGATGCTGGCGGCATGGCGGCGCGGGGATACGCAGCTTGAGGGCGGGGCGCTGATGCGACTGGCGCGGTCGCTCAACGTCCAGGCGCCGGAGATCGAAATTCATGATTTCCGCGTAAGCGGCTATCTGCCAGAAGTCCTGGTGAATTTCATCGCACTATTGGGCTGGTCCGCCGGCGATGATCGCGAGAAATTCACGCTGGAAGAGTTATGCACGGCGTTTAGCCTGGAGCGTATCGGCAAGACGAATGCGCGATTTGACCGTGCGAAATTGCTGAATTTCAACACGACGGCGATCGCGGCCGCCGGCGCGCCGCGGCGAGTGAGCGCGCTGCGCGACTACCTTGAGGTGAACGAGCCCGGTCCGCTTTCAAAGCTCGGCGACGCAATGCTGGCGCGGCTGATGGAAATCAACGAGGGCGTGCGCGTGCTGCGCGACGTCGAGACAAAATCAGCGGCACTCTTTGTCAGAGACGAGGAAATTGAATACGACGCGGACGCCGTAAAGCAGCATTGGCTGAAGAGCGATCGCGAGGGCTTGCGCGTGCTGCGCGACGTGCGCGGCGCGCTCGGGTTGTTAAATGAATGGACGGCAGCGACGATCGAGCCGGCAATCCGGCAATTTGCGGAAGGCGCGAAGCTCGGTTTGGGAAAGGTCGCGCAGCCGACCCGCATCGCGCTGACGGGCAAGACCATCAGCCCGTCGATTTTTGCTTCGTTGGAATTGCTCGGCCGCGAAAAATCGCTGGGTCGCATCGATCGCGCGCTTCGATATGGAGAGAAGTTGCAATGAGAGACGGACGGTTATCCACAGCACGCGCGAGCCGGACTCCGATCCTGCTCCTGGCGTCGATCTGCGCGCTCGCAAGCGCCGGCTGCGGAGGATCGGTGGTGGGACACTGGCGGATGATGTCATCGTCGCCGAATCGCGACCTGTTCGCGCTCGATGACGTGCGATTTCACTCCGATGGCAGCTATTCCGCCACGGCCACGATCGACGGCAGCACGCAGCGCGAGCTGGGAATGTACGAATACAACGGTTGGAAGCTATATCTGAGGCCGAAGGGCGGCGGACAACGCACGTTTGAAGCAACGCTGAAATTCAGCCGGCTGGAGCTGGTGGATAGAGAGAGAAAAGTTTCGCTGAAGCGGGAATAGGCAATCACCATCGAGGCGCGGGTCGATGGAGCCAGAGTCGGCAGTTGAGAGCTGACCCAGAGAAATTGATCATTCGCACCCGCGAGGAGACTCCCGATTTCGGATACGACTGGACGGTCGTCAGCAGGCGTTGAGACGCGCAAACGCGTGATATTCACCGGCCGGGTGCAAGGCGTGGGCTTTCGCGCGACGTGTGTGCAGATTTCGCGCGCGTTTGCAGTGGTGGGCTGGGTGCGCAATCTCGCGGATGGCGGGGTCGAGTTGCATGCGCAGGGCGCATCCGGCGAAATCGCCGCATTTCTGAAAGCGATTCGATCGCACTTTCGCGGCCACATCATCGGTGAGCAGATCAGCGACGCGGCGCCGGGTTCTGAAGCGGATTTTTCCGTGCGGGCATAGAAGAGACGCTGAAGCGCGGCGCCGACTAGCGGTGGTCGACCGTCACCAAAAGAGCGTAATGCCGGTCCATTCGATCGTTTC
>JAEUIR010000027.1:0-21346 GCA_016795025.1 Phycisphaerales bacterium | reverse complement strand
CTCGAGGTCGGCGGCAGTGTAGAGCGGCTTGATGCGGAGGCCGTCGGGGCTCGTCCAGGCGAGCTCGCCGATGTCCTGGCCCTTGACCTCGCTGGCGGCCATCTTGCGCCAGTCGGCGAGGTGGTCCGCCGCCTCCAGATTGAATTTCAACTGACGGGCGTTGTAATACAAGCGTCGATCGACGTGGTGCGCCGCGACTTCCAGATTCTGGGGGCGATCGGCCTCATGCTGCGCGAGTGTGCGGGCTGACCACTCCAGCGAATCCAGTCGAAATTTCTCGTTCTGCCGCGAATATTGCGATTGGGCGCAGCCGCCGATCAACGCCATGAGTGTGCCGAGAACCAGCGCGCCAGGTTTGTGTAATGCTCGCAGCCGGTGCATGCCGATCGCTCCTTATCGCATCATACACGGAGTGGCCGCCGACGGTTGCACTGTGGTTTGATCTTCAACATGGGGAATGTGGGCACCGGATTTCGGCCAGGCAGCGCATGCCGCTGACTGGCGGTCACACCGGATTTCCTGTCGGTTGCGATTCGTTCATGTGGCCGGCACGCAACCGATGCAATTTGCGAGAACCGTTCGAACCGGCTTCATTCTGCATTCTACATGTTGAATTCTGCATTCCGCGCAGCGTCGTCGGCTCTTCCGATCAGAGCCGCGCCCTCTTGGGTAGCACCGGCATCCTGCCGGTCGTGGGGAGTGCGGGCATCCTGCCCGCGCCTTTGCTCCGTTGTCTCCTTGTTACTCCCCTACCAATAGCGCCACAAACGGATCGATGTCGAAATTATTTATCACGTTGTCGGCGTTTGTGTCGGCGTTTTCGACGCGGCAATACGGATACACCTCGGCATACCGCGCGGCGTCTTGCAGCGCCAGCACGAACGCGTCGATGTCGAAGGTGTTGACGGTCTGATCGCAGTTCAAATCGCCGGCAATATCGTTGCGCACGCAGCCGAAACGCGCGATGTACGCGGATGGGATTCCGCCGACCATGTCGAAAGCTCCCGCAACTAGAATCGTCGGCCCAGATTGATCCCGACCCGCGGCAAGAGTAAAGACTTGTTGATTGGGACCAGTATCACGCGTAAACCCCATCCAGTTTTCGCCGTCCCAGATGGCCAGCGTGCGGTTATCAGGGGGAACGCCGCGATCACCGCCGGCAAAGAGGCGGCTGCCATATCCGAAATCCACCGCCGCAAGATCCGCGACGCGACTCAGCCCTGGACCATCGCCAAGCGCCGACCACGAAGCGCCGTCCCATGCTGCGAGGCCATGAACGATCAATGGCCCGATGTTATAGAAGAACCCGCCGACGTAGAGTTTTTCGCCCGTTCCATCGTCGAATGTTTCCAGGCAATAACCGCTATACGCCATGGGCGGCGACCACAAGCCGGGCTCCAGCGCCGACCAGAATTGACCATCCCATCGAGCGATGCTTCTGGCCGTAATCCCCCCGGCCGTGCCGAAGTAACCCGATACATACAACGCGGGGCCAGCGCCGTCGTCATACACCGCGAGGTCATATCCTCTTGGCCCCGATATGCCTCCCAGCCCCGCGCCGAGCGGCGACCAGGTGACGCCATTCCATTTCGCGATAGTGTTCGCGGCCACGCCGCCGATCGACGTGAATTGCCCCGCGGCATAGAGCGCCGGCCCGCCGCCATCGTCAAACTCCTTCAGAATAAACACCAACGTATCCAGCTCGATTCCGCCGCCGACTTCCTCCCAGCGCTGACCGTCGTATCTCGCGAAGCCGCGCGCCGGAACACCATCGATGGACATGAAATCGCCGGTCACATAGAGTTTGCGCCCGCTCCCATCATCGAATGACGCGGCCGCATAAATGCCATACCGATCGGGCGGGAGCTCGCCAAGGGAAATCCAGTCGTGACCTGTCCAGCGCAGAATGCCGAAGGAGGGTTCGTCGCCGATCGATTGAGCGGGGTCGGCAACCGCATAAAGCTCCGGACCGTTGCCGGTGTCGATTGAAAATACGGCCAGACTAAAATAAGACGCCCCATGGCCGCGGCCGATCGCTGAAAACTCCGCGCCGTCCCAGCGGGCGATGTTCTGCGCGGCGGCGTTGCCGGCCACCGAAAACTCGCCGCCGACATACAGCGCCGGGCCGTCACCGTCGTCGAAGACTTCCAGCGCGTATACCGGGCCATTTGTGCCGTTGACTCGCGCGCCGGGCGCGATTTCGTGCCAGATATGGCCATCCCAACGGGCCAGGTTTCGCATGGACAT
The DNA here is from genome assembly GCA_016795025.1 of Phycisphaerales bacterium. Lineage (GTDB taxonomy): Bacteria > Planctomycetota > Phycisphaerae > UBA1845 > Fen-1342 > JAEUIR01. The sequence goes on along the minus strand of JAEUIR010000027.1, from coordinate 19,099 downwards.
GCCGTCGATGGAAATAAATTCGCCGCCGACGTAAAGGCTGCCGTCGAACTCCGCAATCGCACGCACCTGCCCGAGCAAATCAAAGCCGGTTTGCGTGCTCGTCCAAGTCTGGCCATCCCACTTCAATACGCCGCGCAGAGGTCCGCCGGGCGGAAAGGCGAACCTCCCGCCGACGAACAGCGCCGGGCCGCTGCCGTCGTTGTAGACATGCATCGCGCGGACCCTGCCGAAGAGCCCGCCGCCGACGGCCTCCCAAACGCCATCGCGATGGCGGGCGATGCTCTCCGCAGATACATCGTCTACCCAGCTAAAGTCACCGCCGGCATACAAAGCCAGACCGCTGCCGTCGTCATGCTCCAAGAGGGAATATACCACAGGGCCGTTAAATCCCCCGCCAAAGACGCCCAACGGTGACCACGAGGCGCCGTCGTTTGACCAGACGCAGACGCTTTCAGACTGCCTGAAGACGCCGTTCGTTCCGATGACTATGTGACGAGCGTCATCGCGCTCCATGCTGGTAATCGCATACACGTCTCGCCCAGGCGCGATCCCGTCCCATTGAAAGTCCTGCCCATTCCAAACAAAAAGTGTGCTATCAGTTCCCAGCAGCACCCTTGAAGAATCCGCTACATTGTCGCCGAATAATGAATAGACTTGAGGCAACAACCCAGCGCCCAAGCCGAGTACCGCAATGCCATCCCACATGACAACATTTTGGCAAACTATGTTATTGCTGGTTTTGAATTGCCCTCCGATGTACATTACAGAGCGATTTCCATCGCTTGCAGCCAGCAACGAGTAGACAGGACCGCTCGTACCCCGCGGTCCCAGGACGCGCGACCACCCCACATCGCACTGGCCCAATGCGCTATTAGAGTCCGCGAGCGATAGCAACGCCGCAAAAGCGGCGAGATTTCTGAGCATAACAACTCCCCAGTATCTATTGACAGCCGTTTGATACTAAATCAACGAATGGATCGATGTCGAAATTGTTGAGCAGCCCGTCGCCGTTGACATCGCCAAAAAGACAATCGCACGATCCTCTAATGTGCGATTCTCAGACGCGAGGACACGTTGACCCTGATCGGCACTGCCAGCCCCGACCGTGTTCACATAAATTCTTCCGGCCTTGTCCAACGCCGGCGCCCCATTCCCAGCCTTTGCCAATAGATAGATCGTACGCTCCCGCCTCCTGTTGGCGTTGAACCCGAATACCGCATCCGGCGGCAATCCGCTTGCATGGACGCCGCAGACACGCGGGGCCGCACAACATCAGGCATTATGCGTGCCAGACAGAACCAAAGTCAACGAAAACTATACGCGCACACGCGCCGCGCATGCCAGAACCCTGTGGCGTCCGGTGGTTCGTCGCCTGACCGTAGCGCGACAGGCCTGGCCGAAACCCGCGGCCATACCCACAGGGGGCGATTTGCCGGCCGGCGCTCACTTGGTCATCGCATTTCGCGCGGGTTCGTCGTTTGTCAGTATCGTGATGGAGTCCAGCAGCGCCGTCTGGTTGCGTTCCTGTGCGGATCGCCAAAGCTCCGCGACGGCTTCGCGCACGTCCGGGCGGTTCGACAGGGGAGCGTGAATGGACTTGAGGACGCCTTCGGCGGCCAACGAGTCGTCGGACAGCAAGTGGGCGTTGGCAAGGCACACTTGCGCGAGCTGCGTCCGCCACGCAGGCATTCCTGACGCATCCGCCAGTGACTCGATCGTGCTCGCCAGCTTCGATCGCGCCGCGCGGGTATCGCCGGCGAGCAAGTCCAGTCGCGCGTCGAGAGTCGTCGAGCCGGCGATCAACGGTGCACCGCTTGCACGGTCCATGCCCGCCGCCAGCCGCGCGGCGGAGTCCGCCGCGTCACGGCCGCGTTCGATTGCTTCGGCACGGTCCACATCAGCGCCGGCTGATCGCGCTACGCGCCGTTCGAGATTTCCGAGGTGAATCAGCGCCTTGATCGCGTCCGGCATGCCGGACTCCGAACGAGCGGCGTAGATATCAAGCGCCTCGCGAAAACATGCCCGCGCTTCGTCATGTTTTTCGGCAGCGCTCAGCGCGAGCCCCAGGTTTGTCAGGCTCGCGGCCACGCGGCGATGCCGATCGCCGTGCGCGGCGCGGCGCGCCAGCAATGTGTCGCGCAACAACGGCTCCGCCTCGACGAGTTGTCCATTATCGTGCAACCAAAGCCCGAGTTCGTTCATGCTGACGATTGTGTCGGGGTGATCGCGCCCCAGAACCTGCTCGCGCGTCTGAAACGCCCCGCGCAAAAGCGATTCGGCTTCAGTCATTTGCTCAAGCTGACGCAGCGTGCTGCCAAGCCCTGCCTGTGTCGCGGCTGTATCGGTGTGGCGCTGGCCGAGAAGCTCGATGCGAATGGCCAGCGCTTGTCGAAAGGCGTCGATGGCCGTCGCGAATTGGTTGTCGTTTCGCTCCAATTGGGCCAGATCGTTGAGCGTCTCCGCGGCTGCGAGGCGGTCGTTGCGCTTGTTGTGCTGTTCAAGCGCCCAAACGTACAGTTTGCGCGCAGTCGCGGTGTCACCAGTTTCCTTGAGCGCCCATGCGAGATTGCGGGATGCGTCTGCACGCAGGGGTTCGTTGAACAAATCAGAATCGTGCTCGAATTCGGAGACCAGAGCAAACAACCGATCACGAGCCGCCTCGAAATTTGACTGGGCCATATCAAGCAGCGCCAGGTCTTGCTCCGTGTCCAACTCGTCGATTCGAAACGCGAGACCTGTCTTTTTCAGGGCATCCGATGCGTCCGCAAGGCACTCCGCTGCCCGATCGTATTTGCCGCATTGCATGTAACCCCGGCCAAGCTCTTTCATCACGAGCGCCCGCAGCGGCGCATCCGCGTCCGGCGAATTTGCAATCTGTCGCGCGGTTGCGTCGAGCCGCTCAAGCGCAATTTCCCGTCCGTTGCCGCGGAGCGTGCCCCCGCGAGCCGCCTGGTTGGGGTCGGAAAACGCCTGTAGATGTCGGCGCACGAAATCCACGGCCGCGCGGCGCGTCGCTTCGGCCGCCTCGCGCCGCGCTTGGGCGTTCAGCGAATCGACAAGCACCACGCTGACGACGAGTAACGCGCAAGCGACGACGGCAAACACACCCGCCAGCGCGGGGCGTCGCCGCACCCAGCGGCGCACTCGGCCAAACGGGCCGATGCGGCGAGCGCGAATCGGCTGGTGGCGCAAGTAACGCTCGATGTCTTCGGCCAATGCTGCCGCGCCGGCGTAACGTCCGGACGGCGATTTTTCGAGCGCCTTGAGCAGAATTGCGTCGATGTCGGCGTCCAGATGCCGCGCGATTCGCGACGGCGGCTGGGGATCGACGTTTTGAATCTCGCCCAACACGGCATGCAGCGGACCGCGCGTCGCCACCGGCAGCTTACCCGTGAGCATCGCATACGCGACCGCGCCGAGCGAATAAACATCGCTGCGAACGGAGACTTCGGCTGCGTCGCCGCCCGCCTGTTCAGGTGACGCATAACCCAGCGTTCCGAGAAATCCGCCCGGCTCAGAGAGCGTAAGATCAACATCCGCAGGCGCGCCACGCGGGTCAATCGCCTTCGCCAGGCCGAAATCGAGCAGATGCGGCTGACCGGCGGCGTCGATCAGCACATTCGACGGCTTGATGTCTCGATGCAGCACGCCGCGCTGGTGAGCGTAATCGACCGTTCGCGCGATCGTGGCAATGAGCCGCAGAGCATCGCGTGAAGACATGCCGCCCGCCAATACAGCCTGGTCCAACGATTGGCCGTCGATGTACTCCATGACGCAATAGTGGCGGCCGCGAGTCATGCCTGCGTCGATGACTGATACGATGTTTGGATGATGCAGTCGAGCGGCGAGCTCGACTTCGCGCTCAAATCGGCGGCGCGACGGTTCGTCGCAAACCGCCGACGAAAGCAGGACTTTTACGGCGACGCGCCGCCCGGTCGAGCTTTGATACGCCTCAAATACCTCCCCCATGCCTCCGCGGCCGATGCGGTCGATGAGTTCGTAGCCTTCAATGGTTGGAAATTCGACTTCTGGTTGCAGCGCGGTCGCGCCTGGGGCCGATGAGCCGGGAATGATTGCGTTTCGCGAGCCGTCGACGATCAGTCGGATGACCTGCGAGCGCAGCCTGTCGCGGTCGGAGGCGTCGTCGATGCGCGGCATGACTTCGTCGATGGACACGCGGGCGCCTTCGCGGCGGCGGGCCAGGAAGCGCTGCAGAATGTCCTGCGCATTTTTCGTGTCGATAGCGCTCATCGGACGGCATCCATGAATTGCGACGGTGTCGCGGACGACCAAGTGTTTCATTCTATCTCGCCCCGCTGAAAATCCTCGCGGGCGTCAAACAACAGGCGGCGGATTCTGCTCGTAACGGCGATACCTGCCGAAATCGCCGGGAAGATCGAATCCGCCGCCGGCGGAGGGTCTGAACACATTCCGATAGCGGAGATCAGGCGACAAACCGGCGCAATGGTTCGATTTTTCTTGATCGCGGAGGCCGGATGGACGCGGCAAGCGTTACATTCCACAGCGGTTTTATGTGACAGCAGGGAAGTGGCGATCTATGATCGAAGGCATGGACGCGCCGGATCAGCATCCATCCTCGGTACAGATCGAATCGCTTTGCCAAAGCGCGGTACGGGGCGACACGGCCGCTTTGGAGCGGCTGCTGTGGATTTACCACGGCCGGCTATTGTCCGCTGCGCGGCGCAAGATCGGCGTGGATTGGCAGGGGAAGCTGGACGCCGAAGACATTTTGCAGGAAACATACGTCCACGTATTTGCCGACATCCGGGGCTTTCAATATCAGGGCGAGGACTCATTCCTTCACTGGGCGTCGCGCATTCTGGATCATCGCTTCATTGACCAGGTGAGGCGAATGCGCGCCCGAAAGCGGGACGCGCAGCGCGAGATCGCGCCGGCGGCTGCGGGCGATTCGCGCTACGATGGTTTCATCGCGCGGTGTTTTCCTGATCTGAACACGCCGAGCATCGCGCTTTCGCGGCAGGATGCGCTGCGGGCGATCGTCATGTGCATGGCGCAATTGCCGGAGCATTATCGCGAGGTGGTTCAACGTCATTATCTTGATGAAGAGCCGCTCGCCGCGATCGCGTCGGATATGAATCGATCCGAAGACGCCGTACGGCGCATGGCGTCGCGCGCGCTGGACCAGCTTGAGATTTGCCTCGGGCGGGCGTCGGACTACGTGCGCTCAAGGGGATGAAAAATAGCGATGAACGCGGAACGAAAAACGTTCAGCGTTCATCGTTGCCCGCCTACGGTGCCGGGTCGGCCGATCGGATGAACTCCTCAGAGATCAGCAGCTTGAACGGGTCGTCCACGAATTTCGGATCCACCGCGACGTCGGTCAGGATCAAATCCGATACGCCGATTTGCTTGTTGCCGATATCCATCGTGCGCTCAACCCGCCGCGGCAGGAAATCCCCGCGTGAGAACCACCAGTTCGACTCGGAGCCTTCATCCTTGTAAACGACGTGAATTTTGTAGCACTCTTCGGCGCCGATCTTGTCAATGCCCTTGAATTCGAGCTTGCGGGCGCCAAGCTCATCCTTGAACGGCTCCGGTAGAAACAGCTCGCGCATCACGCCGAACAACGCCGAGTTGCCGCGCGGCCCGAGCACTTCGACCGACGCGCCGGCGTGCAACGTCCGCGTGTCCACATCGACGAAAAGATACTCGCGGCCGTCGGATAGCGCCGTCACATTGATGGGAACTTTGGAACCCGGCGTCTGCGTTCGCGCTTCGAGGCGAAATTTCGCGAGACCCAGCTCGTTCTTGTCGCCGGACATGACAACAGTACCGCTCACCGGTGGCAGGCGATTCTCCAACGCCCCGCTCGCCTTATGCTCGCACTTATAACGAATAGACTTTAGCTTCTTTGTTGCCGCATCGGCGCGCTTCAGAATCTCGCCGGCGTCCGACAGCGGTGCGCCGGCCGACGGCGCGCTCGTCGTCGGTTGTTGTCCAAGGCCTGCGGTCGAGGCTACGAGCAACATCGCGGCGGCCATCAGGAATATGGCCGATGGTCTCGAAAAAAATGCACTCAGGCGGTTCATTCGGTGAATCCTCATGATCATTGGTGACGAATCCGTTCGGCGCGCCAAGTTATTCAGATGCATAATTTTGAATCCCGTGCCTTGAACGCCGCGCGTCGATCGTTCTTAATCTTATCCGCTACGCTCGAACGCGAGGGCCGGCCGTTGCCGCGTGATTGCAGCGCGCGTCATGGCCCAGGAACACATGAGATCGTTGAGTTCTTGGATGAACGCTTCGCACAATTACTTCACAACCGGATAGCTTACTCTTTCAAGTCCGGGCGGCTGATCTTCTCACGGTCCGCTTGCTCGCGAGCTTCTTCCAGTTTCCTGATACGCGCCTGCATATCGGCGATTACCGAACTATCGCTGTTCGCCGCGCGAATGCGATTCACCGCGTCACGCGCGGCGTTTCGCCGGCCCGCCGGTGCAGCGCTGCCCGCCACCAGCTCCAGCGCGCCGATCGCTTCCTCATCGCCAAGCGTGCCCAGCGCGCCGATCGCCGCGTCAATGCTGCGCGTCTCCGGGTCATTCAAGAGCGCCACCAGCAACTCGCGCACCGCCCTGCGTTTTGCTCGGTCCTCGCTTTTGTCGCGATCGAAGCGTCGGGCGATGCGTGCGAGTGCGTCGATGCCCGTCGGGCGGCCGCGATCCGGCTGCCCGTATGCGGCGAGTTTCATCGCTGCGTCCATTGCTGCGGGATCCTCAAAGCCCGCGAGCACACGAATGGCCGTTTCGCGGATCGAATCGCCATGCGATGGCTTCGCGGCGTTTTGCAGCAGAACCTCCCGGATTGCGGGTGAATAAAGCTGGTTTCCGAGGCCGCCGGTAGCCGTGGCTTCCACGGTGTACGTCGTGTCTTTGTTCGCGAAGCGCACTAACGTCTCGGCGACTCGCCGATCGCGATAGCGGCCGAGCGCGCCGATCGCCGCGTTGCGCACTTTGTGATCCGCGATCGCCGCGTCTTCGCTCAGGGCCTTTAACAAAATGTCGCGGGCCGCGTCTTTTTGCATCGACCCCAGCGCGGCGGCCGCCTCGCTCCGAATCGAAACAGATGATTTGTCATCGTTCAAGATCGCGGCCAGCGTTTCGCGCACGTCGTCGCGATCGTCATCGGCGATGGAGCGAATGGCATACAGCCGCGCCGGCGCGGTCGGCGCGGCGCGGGCCGCCGCGATGTGCATGCCGATCGGCATGTTCAGTTCATAACGGGCGAGCGTCGCGCACTCCGGATCGACCAGGACCATCTTCGGCTCGGCGGACGCGCGGCTTGCCCAGCGCGTGTATTTCTGGTCGCAATACACCTGATGCCTGGTGATCGCGCCGTCCTGTGCGATGAACCACACATGCGGCTCAATCGAGAACGCCGGCGTCGCTTCCGCGACCGGTTGAGTCTGCTCAAATGTGAGGCGCACTTCCTTCGCAGCGTCGTCCCACTCATAGCCGACGCGGGCATGCGGCACGCCTCCGCGAGTGAACCACTGATAAAAGAACCTGTCCAGGCTGCGGCCCGACAACTCCTCAAAGACCTTGCGAAAATCATCGGTTTCGGCCGTTTTCCAGGCGAAGCGCTTCAAGTACTCGCCCGTGCAGCGCCAGAACAATTCGTCGCCAATCTCCATTCGCAGCATGTGCAGAACCGACGCGCCTTTGCCATATGGATTGCTGCTCGAGCGCCCGAAGACGTCCATCGGGCGATCGTAGTGATGGAATACGACGCCCCCCTTGAGATTAACGTTGTCCGTATCGGCGACGCCGCGCATCGTGTGCCAGGCGTCCTCAAGATAGCGATCGCGGCCGTATTCGTGCTCATTCCACACCCACGACATGTAAGTGGCCCAACCTTCGTTGAGCCAGATGTGCGCCCAGGTTTTGCATGTGATCACGTCGCCGAACCACTGGTGCGCTAATTCGTGCGAGATCAGTCCTTCCTCGTCACCGTCGATGCGGGCTCTCGAATCGAGCACGGCGGTGTCAATGAGCGTGGTTGCGGAGATGTTCTCCATGCCGCCCCAGTTGAACAGATAGACCGTGGTTTGCGCATATTTGGCGTAGGGGTAATCAAAGCCTGTGAGCTTACTGAACAGTTCGATCATTTTCGGCGTCTTGCCGAATGTGGGCAGCGCGTTGTCCTTGTGATATGGAGGAACCCAGTATTCAACCGGGATTTCGCGCCATTTTTCGCTGACGCAAACAAGGTCGCCGACAATCACCGAAACCAGATAGGGAACGTGGGGCTGGTCCATGCGATGATGCCAGCGGATCATGTCGTCGCCGATGTCCTTCTTCTCGACGAGTTTGCCGTTGGCGACGACGGCATACCTGGCGGGAACGGTGACGAACGTCTCGCTGGTCAAGCGGACATTGGGGTGATCGTGACACACGAACCAATGGCGGTTGTCGATCGACTCGCCCTGAGTATGGATGCTCAGCGCTCGGCTCTTGTGCGGTTCGTCGGGCAGCGCGAAGAACATGCCCGTTTCCGGCTCGCGACATTCATAGGCGATGCGAATGCTTGCTTTTGTCGCGGGCGGCAGCGGCGGATCGAAACGCACCAAAAGCCGCTTGTCGTCATAGCGATACGAAAGCGGCTTGCCGTTGTAGTCGGTGACGCTGTCAATCCTGAGATTCACCGCGTCGAGCTCCAGACGCTCAAGCGCCGTCGTCAGCGTGGTAAAGGTCAGCGTCTCGTTGCATGTGAACGAACGGCTCATGATGTCCGCGAACACCATGTCGAGCGCGAGATGCTCGTAGTTGACGACGGGGTCGGGCGGGAAGTTCCGAACCTCGCGACCGGTGACCGCGTCAAAAGGTTTTCCGTCGGCGGCGATGGCGGCCTGTGCCCGCCCGCAATCCGCGTCTCCTCCGCCGGCCAGCGCGGGGCATGTGCCCAGGAAGACAAGCGCCAGATGCACGATTGCGCGGCCGCGCGGGTGTATGATGCGAATCACGCGAAACCTCCTCGGATCGCGCCAATGCGCGATGTAGCTGGGGAAAAATCGAACCGCAAATAGTAATTGGGCGCGACGGCAAAAAGCAAAATGCACGGCTCGGAATTATGCAAAAAAAAAAAGCCGTTTGGCGCAGGAGCGACATGAGGCTTCAAACCCACTTTGCGAGCGGCTACAGTCGGGGCGCCGGCTGTGAACATCAGCGACTGCCGTTCTTTCGCGCGTTGAAGCTGTTCAAAAAGAAGCGCGACCCGCGAGCCAACTCGCCCACGGATCGCGCCTCACACACAATCTGTTTCACCCGACTCAGCGTCGGAACTGGCTGACTTATCCGCCGGTCAGTAACTCGACAAACGGATCAATGTCGAAGTTATCGAGCCGTCCGTCGCCGTTCACGTCGCCGTTCATCGGATTGCAATCCGGGAACGCGGCTGCATAGGCGGCCGGATCGGTCAACGCCAGCACGAACGCGTCGATGTCGAAATTGTTCACTTCGCCGTCGCAATTCATGTCGCCGATCAACACCGTGTGGCAGCTCGTGTCAACGCACCAGGCGTTGTCGCCCAGATACGTGCCGCCGTTTTCCGCGCACAACGCGCGGGTCAGCTCGATGCACTCGCCCTGAATGCAGCAACCGCCGTGCTCGTCGTTGGCGTCGTCGCCCTGTTGAACGGTCATGGCCGTCAGGTAGACCGCCACCAGTTCGTTACTCGGCGTTCGAACATCGTACAACACGGCATAACCGAGCATGTCGTCGTCATACGGCATTGGTAGTTCGAGCGTTTGATTCGGCGCGATCGGGCGCGGCGACGTATCGATCGGCTGGGCGGACTGCCACAGCGGCGTTCCGACGAGCAAATCTTCGAGTTGAATGGTCCCCGGCGTGATGGCTGCACGACGCTGGATCAACACGGTCTGCGTCGATCGATTCGTCAGCACATCCACGACGGCGGCTTGATTCCCGTCGGCATCCACGCGCCAGGTCTGCACGAGATCAGGAATCGGCTGGCAATTCACCGGCACACCGTTGATCGTGTAATACATCACCGCGCCGGTCAGAGCCGTACCGTCGGTGATCTCCCAGCCGAAGTGCGCTACACCGCCGGGCGGTACCGTCGCGCCGGTCCAATCGATGCGCGTGCCTGTTGGCGTTTGCTGCACCTGAACATTCGGGAAGCTGCCGGTCCAAAGGTTGCGCACTTGCGCGGGGTTGATTCCGTTCAACTCGACGTGGAAATCGTTGGCGCCCGGCGTCGGAGCGGTGGGGCACAATCGAACGTCGATGTTCACGCGCTGAACCCACCAATCCCAGAATTCAGGACGCGAGCCAGCGAGGGCCGGCTCGACGTCCAGACCATCCAGGTCATCGGTAGCGAGCATCCCGAGCGTCGTGGCTGCGACGAATAAGGTGTTTGTTCCGGTGAAGCGCGACACCAGCACGTCTGCCGGCGAACGGCCGCCCAGCGAGGGCGATCCGGGTCGGAGCGAGAAAATCACGACGTCAACGCCGGGGTTCAACACGCCGCGCACGCCGCCGTCCCAGATTGCCATCGCATCGATGTCGTCCGCGGCGACAAGCCCCATTGACGCGGCCGGCGCAAACATGCCGAATCCGGCAGCACCGGGAGGCGACAAAAACAAATCGGCTCCGCGACCGCCGCCGAGGCTCGCGCCATCGACGGAGAAATAGATCGGGCGATCGTGGATCAGGTTGCCATTCAAGTCGAAATTAGTGATTTCAAGGCCGTCCATGTTGTCCAACGGTGCGCCGGCCGGGTGAAATGCGACAGGCGGGATGGACGGGATTAGGTTGAATCGCGTTTGGTTCGCGCTCAGCACATGCGGCGGGGCACCGACCGGAACAATGCCAACAAGTGTCGCGACGCCACCGCCCGCGGCCGACGCGAACGGGCTGATCGACGTTCGCCCGGTAGTCACCCAGCGATCGCCCGCGGCCTGGTTGCGGTTCGACTCGAAGCGGTACGGTGTGAACGGCCGGCCGCGCGACGCGACCGAACCGCTGAAGTACAAAATTTGCTGGAGCGTGGGGTTGAACTCGCTGTTGGAAATGGCGTCGGTATTTGTGCCGGCCGGCGCGCCATAGTTGGCCCGCGGCACGTGCATGATTGGACCAGGACCGCCGATATCCCAGCCGAAGCCGACAAAAATCGCGGGCGGATTTTCGCCGTAAATGTCTGCGGGATCGTTGCCGAAGCCAAGCGACGGCGATGCCCGGTCGATCGAAATCGGGTCGGGTTGTCGCGGCGGTGGTGGATTGGCGACGGAGGTCGCGGTGGCGAGCGCGAAGGCGGTCAGTCCGCTCGTCTGCATGAAGCAACGAAATCGTGTAGTCATGTTTCGTTCCCTTTGTGGAGGTGCGATGCTTGGCGGCGTGCATACATCTGCCCGTCGCGTCATAGGGGATGACGCCGGACGGCTTGGCGCGGCTGTAATGACTCTTGGATTTTTGCGGATGTTCGCGGCAGGCGGTCAGGGGGCGTCAATGCACAGCATGCAAAATGCAGAATACAGTTCGGCCGAGGCGCGGCCGTATCGCGTTGGCCAGCGACGGCGGACACTACCTTATCATTCGCCGGGTGGACGCCACCAGTCACCTGCCGCGCCAGCCGCGCATTCGCCGCGCGGCGCCGGTCAAGGTGCCGCGATTTAGTGCCGGCCGCCTTCTTTCTGCATTCTGCATTCCGCGTAGCGTCGGACCGGCGACTGATCGTTATAGCGTCGGCGAGTTCTTAAGCGCCTCGATCATCTTGATCACTGCCGGACCGCCGAGAACGACGCCCATGGCCGGAAAGATAAAAAGCACCAGCGGAATCATGAGCTTAACGGCCGTTTTCTGGGCGCGTTCTTCCGCGGCCTGACGTCGCTTCGTGCGGAGCGAGTCCGCCTGGTTTCGCAGCGCCTTGGCGACGCTGGTGCCGAACTTTTCGGCCTGCATGATGACCGACACGAGGCTGCGCACTTCCTCCACGCCGCTGCGCCGCGCCATGTTGTCGAGCGCTTCGGCGCGCGGAATGCCCATCTGCGCTTCAACGGTGGCGATGCGCATTTCCTCGCTTAGCGCCGCGTGAACCGGCGCCATCTCATCGCCCACGCGCTTGAGAGCGGCGTCGAGCGCAAGCCCGGATTCAACCGACACAACCATCAGATCGAGCGTATCGGGCAGACCGTTGCGGATTTTGTCCTTGCGGTCTGAAATCGCGAGCATCAGCCAGAGATTGGGCAGCATGAATCCCACGCCGCCGCCAAAAGCGGCCGCGCCGATCAGTGCGCCAAACGGCAACCCCTTCGACAATCCGACAACCGCGCCGATGATCAGGCAGACGGCGCCAAGTATGGTCTTGCTGGCGAGGAAAATCGTCTGTGCATATTGAGCGCGAATGCCCGCGTTGGACAGTTTGACGCGCAGCGCTGTTTGCTCCTGCTCACTGGCCGGCATGATCAGGCGGCTGAGCATTGGCGTGGCTTTCTTGACGAGCGACGCGGTGGCCTGTTCGCGCGCGGCGTTCTTGATCTCGGCAGTTTCGTCAACGGCTCGTCCGCCCGCGAGCCGCCGGCGCACCGCGTCTTTCTCGTTTGTGCCTTTTGGAAGCACGCTGTAAACAACCAACGCAACGGCGACGGCGGCCATCGCGGCGACTATGAGCAGGTCCATGGTTGCGCTCCTACATCGGTTCCACCGCCGCCGATTCCAGGCGAACGGCGCTTTTGGGCGGCTGCACGAGGCGGGCTTTTACCCGTCCGCGAGACGGTTCAGCACAGCGGTGGTCGGCCACGGAAGGCTGACGCTACACCTTGATATTGACGATCTTCTTGATCATCAGATATCCCAGAAACTGCATGAAAATTGACGCGCCGAGCATCATTTGCCCCATTTGCGTATTGATGAGCAGCTCGGCGTACGAGCGATTGACGTTCATCATCACGAAGAACACGATGCCGGGCAGTGCGAGCAGCACATAACCCGACAAGCGCCCTTCGGCCGTCAACGCCTTAACCGTTCCGAAAAGCTTGATGCGTTCGCGGATGACACTGCCGATTTTGTCGAGTACCTCGGCGAGATCGCCGCCGGTTTGACGCTGAATCAACACGGCCGTGACGAAAAATCGCACGTCGAGCACATCCACGCGCTCGGCCATGTTACGCAGGGCGTCTTCGATTTTGAGACCGAGATTCTGTTCATGAAAGACGCGCCCGAATTCGGTTCCGGCCGGGTCGGGCATTTCGCGAGCCACGAGCTGCATTCCAGAGGCGAGCGAATGGCCGGCGCGCAGCGCTTGCGCGAGCAGCTCGAACACGTCCGGCAATTGCTCGACGAGCTTGTTCAGGCGCTTCTTACGGCGGCGGTAGAAATAAGTGATCGGCAGCATCAGCACGAGCGGCGGAACGCCCGCGATGATCATCCAGTTGACTTTGAGCACCCAAAGAATCGCGAGGGAAATCAGCGACGCGGCGAGGATGTTCACGAGCACGTTGGGCGCGGCGGCTTGAACGTTGCCCTGCTCAAGCACGCGCTGAAACGACTGCGTAAAGCTGAAGCGCTTGACGGTGTTCGCGAGCATCCCGCTGGCCTCGGCCGCGGCGCGCCGGAAGTCGGTCGGATCCTCTGCCTTGTCGCGGCCACGCTCGCTGACATTGCGCAGGCGATCCATGACCTTCTTGCGGTCGCTGGATCGTAGGTCGGCGACGACCTGGAAAACGCCGTATGCCAGCATCACCGAGCCGACGAGCGGCAGCAGGATGAGCAGCACGCCCTGGAATGCGCCCATCATTTCAAACATCGCGATCATGCGTTCACCGTTTTTTTCAGTTTCGCAAGCGTTTGTCGCCTCGTCTCTTACACATCGTCCTTTACCAGCACGCGCGGCGAGAACATCGCCGGATCCACGCCATGCCCGGAAGCCGTGAGTCGCTCCAGAAACTGCGGCCGCACGCCGGTTGCAATGATCTGGCCGTACGCCTTGCCCTGCGAATCGACGCCGAGTTGTTCGAATTTGAAGATTTCCTGCATCGTCACGACGTCGCCTTCCATGCCCTGCACCTCGGTGACGGACATGATTTTTCGGCGGCCGCCCGGCAGGCGCGACGCCTGAACCATCAGGTTGATGGCCGACGCGAACTGCTGCCGAATCGCGCGCGTCGGCAACTCAAATCCGGACATCATGACCATCGTTTCGACGCGCTGAACGGCGTCGCGTGTATTATTGGCGTGGATGGTGGTCATCGAGCCTTCGTGGCCGGTGTTCATCGCCTGCAACATGTCCAGCGTCTCGCCGCCGCGGCACTCGCCGACCACGATGCGGTCGGGGCGCATACGCAGCGAGTTGATGAGCAGGTCACGGATGCTGATGCGGCCTTTGCCCTCGATGTTCGCGGGGCGCGTTTCGAGGCGCACCACGTGCGGCTGGCGCAGGGCCAGTTCGGCCGCGTCCTCGATGGTGACGATGCGCTCGTCTTCGGGAATGAACGACGAGAGATTGTTCAGCAGCGTCGTCTTGCCTGAGCCGGTGCCGCCAACGATTAAGATGTTCAACCCCGCATGCACGCAGGAGTGCAGAAATTCCACGATTTCCTGCGCGCAGGAGCGAAACCGCACATAGTCTTCCCACTTGATCGGATCTTTTCCGAATCGGCGAATGGAGAGCGACGGCCCATCGATGGCCAGCGGCGGAATGATCGCGTTCACACGGCTGCCGTCTTTCAATCGCGCGTCGACCATCGGTGACACTTCGTCGCAGCGTCGTCCGAGGGGGGCCACGATCTTGTCAATGACATGCAGCAGATGCTCGTTGTCCTTGAACGTTACGTCAGTGAGTTCGAGCCGGCCATGGCGCTCGATATACACCTGCTTGGGGCCGTTGATGAGAATGTCCGAAATCGCCGGGTCTTTCAGCAGGGTCTCCATCGGTCCGAGACCGAACGTCTCGTCGAGGATTTCATCCACCATTCGGCCGCGTTCGTTGAAATTCAGCAGCGTGTTTTCTTCTTCGAGCAGTGCGGTGACAACCTGCTTAACCTGATCGCGAACCTCGTTGTTGGCGTCGCGGGCCAGCTTGGTCAAATCGAGCTGATCGACCAGCTTGCGGTGGATCGCGGTCTTCAGCTCCTGAAATCGGCGCGAACGCTCGTCGGTGGCTTTGTCCGCTTTTCCGCCGGCCGGCTTTGCGGACGCGGCGGGCGGCAATTTGGGGGAATTTGACGGTGGTGGCGCGGCCTTCGAGGCCGATTCCGGGGCGGCCGCCGCAGGCGCTTCCGGCGGCGACGTTGCCGGAATCGGCGCTGCGCCGCTTTTCGGAATGCTGGCCGGTGCGACTGGCTTTTTCGTAAACAAGCCCATGTCAGGTTCTCCGTCAAAAACTCAGATCAGACATCCCGAGAAATCCACTCAGTTCAATCGCGACCAATTCGCGCGATTTCATCAACTTCCACCGATAAACGAGAAAAGTCCCTTCTTAGGCGGCCGGCCGTTGGGTGACGGATTGCCGCCATCGTCGTCATCCGACTCATTGCCGGCGAGTACTTTCGCAATGCGCTGATACGCGAGGCGCAGCTTTGACTTGGGAGCATGGTCGAGCAGCGATGCGCCCATGTTGATCGCCGTGCTCGCGGCCTTCCAATCCTCGGGAATCACAAAGTCGATGCGGCGGCCCAACGTGGCCTCCGCGTCATCGATGTCGAGATGCCCGGCGTCTCGGCCGTAGCGATTGCATACCAGGCGCAGGCGGTCCATGTTGAAGCCGGCGCGGGTCAGTTCGTGAAGCATGCGATCGGTATTGCGCACAGTCGGCACGAGAAGTTGCGTCACGACCAGGAAGGTGTCAGTCATATCGAACACAACGCGCGCCGTATGGTCGATTCGAGAGGGTCCGTCGATGACGACAAAATCGTAATTTGCCTGCAACGCGCCCAGCACCGCCGCACAGTGCGCGGCGCTGATCCGCTCAGCCTGCGCGGGATCGGAGGGATGCGCAAGAATGTGAACGCCCGTGGGATGCTTGAACATCACGCGTGCGATCATCTCCGGCTCGATTGTCTCCGGTGTTTCGCAAAGATCGCTGATGCTGTATGTCGGCCGCGAGTCAAGAAACATCGCGACCTGGCCATATCGCAAGTCGAGATCTGCGATTGCGACACGGGGCTTGGCGCCGGCGCTGCCGGCGGATGTTAGCTGTGCAAGCTCTACGGCGAGGTTGGTGGCGAGCGAGGTAGCGCCCACGCCGCCGCCCGTGCCCACGACGGGGACCAGCTTGCCGACTTTTGCGTTTTGATTCGGCCCCTCGGTGCGCACCCGCCGCAGGATCTCGGCGAGTTGCTCCGGCGGAAACGGCTTCCAGAGAAATTCCTTCATGCCGGCGCGCATGGCGCGCACGACGAGCTCCGCGTCGCGATCCTCGGTCATCGCGATTGCCGCAATGCGATCTTTATTGGTTTCGACGAGAGGGCAGACGACTTCCATCATCGGCTGCGGCGCGGGATCGAGATGCAGAATCAGCGCGTCAGCCGGAAACTGCCGCAGCGCCTGTTCGAGCAGTCCGATCTCTTCGATTTCAGCAACGATTTTCACGCCGTCGATGCCGAGCAGGCAGGCGCGCAACTCGGGTGCGGCTTCCTCATCGGCGTTCACGACGATGACACGGATCGCTTCCGACACGGCCTGTCTGTCCCCAAGCTCTCGCGGGATGTCCGAGGCAGGCGCGGCGTCACGGCGAATATCGCCGCGGCGCCGCCACGCTCCCGACTCGGCAAAACTCGCGCGTCCGCGAAATCGCGGAGCGCGAACGGCGTCAGGCCCGCGCCCGACGCCGAACTACTGAATCAGCGCCACCGGCCGACGTCCGCCCAACGTGCGGAAAATCAGCTCGAGCTGGTCGCGATACTCTTCCGGCGTACCTTCGGCGTGGAAGTGCTGGCCACCGGTGATTTCCGCGATCTGCGTCATCAACTCGGGGTCCGCATCACCACCCACGCTGACCGTGTAGATCTGGATTCCGGCGTTCGCCGCGTTTTGCGCGACGTCATAACACCATTGAATGACAGCCGGATTATCCTCGCCCGCATAGTCACCACTACTATCGACATTGGGCTTGCCGTCCGACATTAGGACCATCACCTTCTTTGCCGCGCCTCGTGCGCGCGTGCTGGTCAGCTCGATAATCCCCTGATTCATGCCGCCGGCGATGTTGGTTACGCTGTCATAATGAGCCGCCTGTCGCGCGTTGAGGCGCGTCGGCACCTGTTGCAACTGGTCGGTCAGGTTGACCTCATGGCGCGAAGTCTGCGCGAAAATCTCCAGCGAAACGTGGTCCATGCTCTGCAGCGCTTCGATGACGTTGATCATCGATTGAACAGCGTCCTTGACTGATTGCAACGGCTGCTCTGGAGTTGCCCAAAGCTGGGTCTGCGACGAACGAGGTTGATTTTCAAGCAGGAAGTTGGCGTACGTCTTCAAGCCGTAGCGATATCGGAGCTGGCTGTTTGCACGGTACATGGCCGTGCCGCTGCTTTGAACATACGTCATGTAGTCGAGCCATGACCATGACTGCCGATAGCTGGGATAAGCGATCCACGTTAACTCGCCGCTTTCGACGAGCGAATCGCCGTCGCCGCCGGATTGCCCGCCCGCCCGGCCGCTGCGCCAACTCGCTAAACCGCAGATCACGGCCGAGCGATTCTTGAAGTGCGTCGAATTGCCATCGTTCGAGCCGCTGAAAAGTACCGTGATTTCGTCGGTGGTATACGCGCGGGCTTGCAAGCTGGTGCGGGCCGCGCTCGACGTGCAGGTCGCGCTGCGCGGGATGTACCAGAGGCCCGAATCCGACGACGGGCTATAGGTCTCGGGCGCGATCGCGCTGCCCCAGGTAGTCATCGCGCCAACGACAGGTCCGGTGTCGCCGGCGTATTCGGTCTCATTCTCCGCGCCGGGATCGTAGGGATACGTCGGGGCGGGACCGTTCAAGGAGCACCAGATGTCACGCAGGTTGACGTCGATTCCGTCGCGCCACACACCGTTATCGCCTTGGTAGCGGCGATAGTGATAGAACTCGCTGTCATCGTTCATCGATCCGGAAAGATCGATAACGACTGAAATGTCTCTGGGAATCAGCACCGCGGTGGCGCTTGCCCACAGATCCTTCGTGCGATAGCCAAACATGTGCGCAAACGTCATATTGAGCGGGCCGCCTTCGCTATCTGACGTGCGGCGCACCGTGACGCGAACGGCGTCGAACGAATTGCCTCCTTCAGAAAACGTGAAGCGTTGCCGGTCCGCGTCGTAAGTCGCCGAGCCGAAGACGATGTCTCGGTCGGCGTCGATTCCGACGAATTGACGCAGCACGGGATTGAGAGCCGCGATGTCGTCGGCGGTCTTCGCCGCTAGTTCGACTGGATCATTAATACCGTCGCCGGCGAGCATCCCGGCCGCCGCTAATGCGGAGGCGTCAACGGCCGCCTGAAGTTCGGTGCGAGTCGTGTACATGGCTCCAACATCGATCGCGAGCGCTCCCATTCCGACGATCACGGTCGAAAAGAGGGCGACCTGGACGACGACCCCGCCGCGCCGCAGGTACTGCTTTGGATTGCGTAATCTGCCGAGCATCTTTCCGCCTGCCTTTCCTGTTGCCAACAACTCCCTCAACTACGCAGTCGTGCCGCTCGCAAGCGTCTGAGAATGCGAGCGACTCACGCCGCGCTGACCGCGCGGCGTGAGCCGTCGTCCTGAGCGAGATTAGTTGTCAAACCCCGCGACCGCGCGTCAGGAGCCTTCATCTCCGTTTGCGGGACCGACCGGTCCTTTGATCGCGCTTGCCGCCGACTTCGGCGGATTCGCCGACGCCGGGGCAGTTCCGTTCGCCCGCACCGGCCAGTTGCCCAGGCCGGGGCGGGTAGAGTCATCCTTGGTCTCTGACTTTTCGCCTTCGAGTTTACCGAGACAGAACAACTCGAAGTCGTTCGGTTCAGTCATGTCGGCGCCGGGAATGCGCGTGACCTGATCCGGCGAGACGCCTTCGACCAACTCGGGCGTGACCAGCACAACGAGTTCCGTTTCTTCCGGATAGGTGCTGCGGCACACCTCGCTGGCGT
>JAEUIR010000279.1 GCA_016795025.1 Phycisphaerales bacterium | reverse complement strand
GGCGGCGGCGGGGTTAAGCCCGTCCCGTTGCTCCGCAACGCGAGATTGGCGGCGTACTACGCCAGCGGTTCAATCAAAAAATTCTTCGGCCACCGTGTCGTCTAACCACTGCCGAGTCGTGTTTTCAAGTCGGTCGCCCAAACGACACGCGGTGTCGCCTTGAAGAAACATTACGGCCCCATCGGAGACGCGCGTGATTTCGACAAAGAGGCCGTTACACCAAGACTCGATTTGATAAGATGCTCTCGTTCGAGTCGCGTTGTTTTTGGGGCGGCGCACCATTTCCGTATGGTACAAATCTGGTTCGTGCAAGCAAGACGAGATTCTCCAATAACCCGGACTGGGGCAAAGCAAGTGAGGCAGACCGATCGCCCGCCCCGCCGCAATGGCCGAGCAGCCCAAGCATTCGAAACAGCCAAAAACCTATCGCACGACGATGATCCAATACCCCACCACGGCGTTGAGCGCGAACGGTTGTACTTCCTGTCGCCCCGACATCGGGTCGCGAATGATCACGGAATTGAGCGATGCGCCCTGCGGGCCTTGCACCACAGTGGCGGCCGTGCATAACACCACATGCCCCATGAACGGCGACGTCTTGTAAGCGAGAATGATCGGTCGGCGATTCGTAAGCTCGTTGACAATCACGTTAGGCGGCGGAGCGCCGAGAAACTGTTGCGCTCGTACGGTGACGCGCTTGCCATCAACGCGATGAGCCCAACCGTTGAGATTTGCGGTGATGGCCTGGTCAGACGCGGACCAATCCGGCAGGCGGCCGAATGGGTCGCAGCCATACGTACGGCGGACGATGTCTTCCTGCGAGACGGAAATGCCCTGACTTCCAAGCGCCATTTGAATGCATGCTGCCCAACACCATTGCGTACCCTTCTGGATCGCGGCGAATTGATTCACCTCGTCGGTTCTAAAACCGATGGGCGTCAGTTGAAGATGCTGACTAACGGCTGGCGCTGCACAGGCTGAAAACACCAGCGCGGCAAGAATTGCGACATAAGGCGATCGTCTGAAGCGATGCATGGTTTTGTCCTATTGTTGAGTCGCCCCGCGTCGATTCGCGCCGAATCGTCCGAAAGGTTCCGTTGGTATCAGCCGAAAACGAGTCTCCGATTTGCGTCGCGGTCCCGCGAAATTCGAGATATTAAGATGACGAGGCGCAGTTTACAGCTCTGGATGCACGGTCTGGTGGTCGCGCTTGTCCCATATGAAAACCGCTAAATCACGAAATGTGCGAATGCCGTCGGGGAGCGTGGGAAAGCTGAGCATCCCAACAACCACACCGAGAGCGATTAGCGCGGCTGCTACCAAAACCCCTGGAAATCGCGGGCAAAGAAAAAAGACAATCAGGCCCGCCGCGCACATGCGCCGACCAAACGTTCCCCAGGGATTGTGAATCGCGCGCAACCGGCCGCGCGACAGCCAGCGCAGCCGCGCCCAAACAGCTGCAAGCTGCGAGCGAGTCAGCATTGTTCGAATGCGCGAACTCGGCGCGAAGCGCTTCGTGAATCCCTCCTTCGCAAGGATGTCACGAATCGCATAAAACGCGCCGGCCGGTCCGCAGCGCCGCCCGAGAACAATCGCTTCGTTGATCGAAACAGCCCCCAGGTGCGACAAGAGAAACTCGGCCAGTCCGCGCCAGGTCACGCGATCGTGATATCGAATCAGATAATCCGCTTCGGCCCCATGTTTCCAGCCAAAATAATCTCTTGCCTGCTGCGGTTGCGTGTCCACGCCGAATGACGCACCCGCGCGAAAGACAACATCGCAAATATCCAGTCCTTCAAATCCCGGCGTCTTCCACATCACCTCGTCCGGATGAATCCGCCGCTTCGCGCCGCAATCTCGGGCCACCTTGTTTAGATAACGCATCACTCGGCGGAATTGAAACATCCGCTCACGCTCGAAAGCGACATTGCTGGTTTCGCGCTCGCTCAATACTGCTTCCTCTGCCGCGCGGCCGGAATGTTGAGCTGCGCGCGATATTTCGCGACGGTGCGCCGCTTGATGTCGATTCCCGCTTTTTGCAGCTCGTCCACGATCTGATCGTCGCTCAAGGGATTGTTCTTGTTTTCGGTGTCGATGACTTCCTTCATCTTGGCCTTGACGCTGTCCCAACCCAGCGCCTCGCCCGTCTCAGACTCCACCCCGCCCGTGAAAAACCGCCGCAGCGGCAAAATGCCTCGCGGCGTTTCAAGATATTTCTCATCCACCGTGCGGCTGATCGTCGACGGATCGCACTCGAATTTGTCCGCCAGCTCGCTCATGCGCAACACCTTCATGTGCTGCTCTCCGCGATCGAAAAAGTCGCGCTGCGCATCGACCACCGCCCTGGCCACATCCAGCAGCCGCTCGCGCCGAAAGCGAAGCGCGTCGATGATCGCATTGGCCGCCTCGATTTTCTTTCGCGCGAACTCGCGGGCGTCCTTGTCATCGCGCGAACGCTCGATCAACTCGCGAAACTCCGGCGAGATGCGCAGCTCGCGCGTGTTCCCGCGGGCCAGCCGCACGTCGTAGCGATCCGCCTCCGCGTTGTACTCCACAATCACATCCGGCACGATCGGCGGCGTCTGGCGCTCGGCCACCTCCGCGCCGGGATGCATCGACAGCCGCGAAATCACGCCGATCGCCGCTTTTACGTCATCGACATCGACGTTCAGTGTCTTCGCGATCGCCGGCAGGCGATTTTTTTCCAGGTCTTCCAAGTGCTGCTTGACGATGGCCTGCTCCAGCGTCGTGTTGGTCGGCATCGCGCGCAATTGCAGCAGGAAGCACTCCACCAGCGTGCGGGCCGCGACGCCCGGCGGATCCAGATGCTGCACCTCGTGCAGCGCGATCTGCACCTGCTGAATGCTTACCGGCGGGTTCAGGCCCGCCGCGATTTCCTCAAGGGGTGTCGCCAGCCGTCCGCTTTCGTCAAGCAGGTCGATGACGCGTGCGCCGATGCGATGCGTCTCTTCGTCTACGTCGAAATAGGCCCATTGTTCGTGCAGATACTCCTGAAGGCTGATCGGCCGGGCGGCCGTGTTGTTCATCGCCTCCTGCTTGCTGTCTGCTTCGTCGGAAGCGCCTTGCCGCGACAGGCGGGGCGAGTATTCATCGTCGGCATCGTCATAGGCCCGCACGAGCGAGTCGAGCCGTTCAAATTCATCCGCCTGATTTTCGCCAACGACCAGCGGGTCATTTTCGCTCAAACCCGAATCGCGATCCGCAGGGGCGGCGTCCGGCTCGAATTCGCCCTCGAGCGGGGCGGCTTCGAGCGCTGGGTTTTCGTCCAATTCTCGATCGAGGCGGGCTTCCAGCGCCGTCAGCGGGAGTTGCAGAATCTCCATTGCCTGAATGAGCTGCGGCGTGAGCCGCTGCTCCTGGGCGAGTCCCAACGACGTGCGTTGTGAGAGAATTTGCGACATAGCGACTCAAATATGGCCGGCGGGACGCGCGCGGCCGAACGAACCCGGAGGACGCGGTTCGTGCTGATTGTTAATCGCGGACACATGCGACCCGAGACAATTGTCTAGCGTATACACAAGCGGACAGTGCGTCAAAAAATCCGCGCGGCGTGCGCATCTCCCGTACCAACCGAAAGTTACACGAGATTTCAGAACTGGAATCCTGCTGCCGCGAGAACTTTCGCACTGAAAATTCTATCGGCTGGCACGCGTCGTGCGATTCACCGCTGAGACGGTTATGATGCCCGGCGGAAATCAAACGACCGCCAGGCCGCGCCAAAGACGCAGATTCGGAAAAAGGCGCAGCGCCACACCGGCCGTCGCAATCAGACAATGCCTTTCGCGAGGAGCTTTGACGTGAACTTCAAGACCACCACCGTGCCCGCGGGCGACAAAATCACGATTCAGAACGGCCGGCTGCAAGTGCCCGATCGCCCCGTATTGCCGTTCATCCGCGGCGACGGAACCG
>JAEUIR010000278.1 GCA_016795025.1 Phycisphaerales bacterium | reverse complement strand
CGCGTCGTCGCGACTGAAGGCATCGTGGTCGTCGGTGTCGGCGGATAAAGCGAAGCCGTCACTTCCGCAGCCGTCAGCGGCGGCGCGTCTTTGGCGCGGGCGCAAAACAGCCGCCCGTCCGGCGAGCCGACCAGAACGGCAAAATTCTTCGGCGAAGGAATCGGCAACGTGAAGCCCGGCGCTGCGATCGTCGGCCCATACGCGCCGTCTTTCGTGCTGACCACCTGAATCGCATCATCGCGCGTCAGGATGTGCGCCCGATTTCCATCGACCGTCAGCAGCGATCGTCCGCGCTGAATCTTCCAGCGGAGCCGCGGCTCATCTTTCATGGGGTCAACTTCAACCGCAACGACGCCGTCATCCGGGCAATACTGATACGCCAACTCCACGCTCAGCACCGGCGGCTCGTACAACGGACCCGAGAACCGCGCCCGCCATCGCACACGCCCGCTCTCAAAATCCAAAAGATAAAGCGATTGATCGCGGCTCGGTACGTAAACGCCGTTTTCATCCACCGCCAGGTCGGCCGTGATCGGACCAGTAGTCGCTCGCTGCCATTGAAACTGCTTGTTCGCCGCCACACAGGCATAAACGCCGCTGTCCTGACTCGCGACGAACAGGTATCGATCGTACAGCACCGGTGTCGAAGAAATCGGACCGTTCGTGCCCGCCTTCCAGCGCTCCATCAGCGTATCCAGACCATACGCATAAAAACGCTGATTCACGCCGCCAAAAAACAACAAATTGCCGTCCGTGGCCGCCCCGCTTCCGGCCGGAAAATTCAGGTCGATCTCTGCCGTCGCGTCACCAGCGTATTTCTCGTACATGCGGATTTTTGTAGGCGTAACGAACGCAACGTCAGCCGCAGTGTGGCACGGCCGCGGGATGCGATAGCCCGAGCGCGTCACCGAGCGCATCCAGCGAACCGCGCCGGTGTTGGCATGGACCGAGAAAACATATCCGTCGTTCGTCGAGGCGTAGATCACGTCATCGACAAGATAGGCATCGGTGAGCGTTTGCTCTGATTCGAGCGGCAACCGAAGCTGCCAGTATTTGGCCAATCCGGCATCACGCAATGCGGCCGGATCGAGAAAATCGTCATCCGCCCGCGCCGCGGACGAGGCGATCATTGCCAGCACAAACGGTGTGATTCGAATCGAACGCATGAAAACTCCTCACGGCATGCCGATGCATTCGCGGCGGACGAACTCAATGACCAAGCGACTGAACCAAAACGACCCGCAGTGCGGGCTGATCGAATGGACCGCACACGGCGGGCCGTTCACGAATGCCCGTCGCGGAACAATCGCCCAATCGACGCATACCAACACGGCGTCACGCTTTGCATTTGCGAGCAGAGCCGCGACCGTACGGGAGCGGTTGCAGGCAGGCTCGGGCAACCGCTTCAATACGATCGCGGTTCTCTGATCAAACCGGGCGCACCTCGGACAAGACAGGCCACCCGGAGTCACGCGGAGACTACGTGCGCCGAGCAAAAACGTCAACCTGAACGGGGCGATTCTGCCGAACCCCGTTAGCAATGTCGGGTTTTATCGAAGAGCCCCGAACAGAACAGAACAGAGCCGAACAGAACAGAGCCGAACAGAACAGAGCCGCGACCGTAAGGGAGCGGTCGCTTCGAAGCATAGGTAAGGCGTTTTGTTAGGCTCTTCAAATAGAACTGTCCGGCACGCGGGGAAAACTGGGAGGGGCATCGGTCCGTTCCAAGCGCGACTTGAACACGCTACACTCGGGGTCCCTGAATCTGAATTTGGCGCGGCGTGGCTTGATGCGACCCTAACATTCGCCGTATGCTGCCGGCATGCGGAAACGGCGCACACGCACGTCCCGTCGCGACACCCGAAGGGGCAGGATGCCGCCGGACCGCATCAACGCCGACAAACCCCACCTCTGGAAAGCGGACATCGCGGCCTCCGTCGACCAATTCAATCAATGGTTCATGCAGTTCGCGCCGCAGGCGTTCCGTTCGACACGGGTCAAGACGACCGAGCACGTCAAGGCGGCCCTCATTGCGACGCGCGATCTCCGTAACATCAACACGCCCACGCTCAAAGCCAATCCAAGCGCCTTGCCCACGCTCCGCATGTGTACCGCGCCACCTTTGGCGGTGGACCGCCTGGTGGGTCTTGCCAGCGCGAGCAAGTCGCTGATCGGCAGCATGGAGGAGGGCAAGCTTGCGGCGCGAATGAAGGCGGAAGTGCTGGACGAGAACCTGACCAAAGTTTGCCGCGTCCTCACGAAACTGCTCGATCGCGACATATTCCCGTGGCTGGACGCCGCGAAGAACCCGACCAATCACGAGCGCGATCGAACTTCCACGATCGTCGCCGATCGATTGTGCAGCGCCGTTGCCAATCCGATCGTCCGCAACGCTCAGGAGCAGCGCCAACTCAAGATGATCGGCGAATGGCTGGACAAGCGGGGATATCGCAGGAAACCGCATCCGTCGGGCAAGCCGCTGAGCGAGATGGAGCCGGGCACATACTCCTTCCGGATGAATCTGCCCGTCGGGAACTCCCTCAAGGTCAACATCCCAATCGACGTCGTAATTCAGCCGAAAAAGCTGCGAGCCGATCGCCTGCCAATTCTGATCGAAGCCAAGTCGGCGGGCGACTTCACGAACACGAACAAGCGCCGCAAGGAAGAGGCCACGAAGATCCACCAACTCCAGGCCACGTACGGTGCGGGCGTGCGGTTCATCCTCTTCCTTTGCGGGTATTTCGGCAGTGATTATCTCGGCTACGAAGCCGCCGAGGGAATCGACTGGGTTTGGGAGCATCGCATCGACGACCTTGCAAGACTGGGGATATGATGAAAATGATCGCCCAGCACGACATTCCGAAGGAAACGCAGCGTCAGGCGGTGCAAGCACGGATCGATTTGCGCAAATCGCCGGCCGAGCGGAACCGTCTGGGTCAGTTCGCGACCCCCAACGCACTCGCGATCGACATCGCCCGCTTTGTCGGATCATTGATCGGCAAGCGCAAGGGCGGAATCCGCTTCGCCGATCCGGCCATCGGCTCGGGCAGCTTCTTTTCGGCTGCGCTCGCGGTTTATGGCCACAAGCGAATGGAGAGCGCTGTCGGTGTCGAACTCGATCCCGCTTTCGCCGAGGCCGCCCGCGATCTTTGGGCTGATGCCGGGCTTGACGTCGTACGCGGTGATTTCACGCGCGTTGTCGCCAACGGCTCCTGCCGTCCAGCGCCCAACCTGATCCTTGCCAACCCGCCCTATGTTCGTCACCACCACATGGGCCGAGAGGATAAGGAACGCCTGCAACGGCTCGCGTTCGAAATGACGGGCGTTGAGGTCAACGGGCTTGCTGGCCTGTACGTCTACTTCCTCCTGCTTGCTACCGCGTGGATGGAGAACGACGGTTACGCCGCATGGCTCATCCCGTCGGAGTTCATGGACGTGAATTACGGCGCGGCGCTCAAGCACTTTCTTACGGATCGCGTGACGCTCATCCGTGCCCATCGTTTCGACCCCGACGAAGTTCAATTCGGCGATGCGCTCGTTTCGTCGGTTGTCGTGGTGTTCCGCAAAGCACCGCCGCCGCCCGGTCACGCGCCGGAATTCACGTTCGGTGGCACGCTGGCCGACCCGCACGCCAGTGACCGGATTCCGCTGGATCGCCTCCGCGAGTCCCGGAAGTGGACCATCTACCCGAGTCATGCCAAGAATGACCGGCACACCCTGAGCGACGGCAACGGCCCGACGCTCTCCGACTTCTTCCGCATCCAGCGCGGCATCGCCACGGGCGACAACAAGTTTTTCGTCCTCGAACGCGCCGACGCGAAGCGTCGCGGCCTACCCGCGAAATACCTTCGTCCGATCCTACCCAGCCCGCGCTTCCTCAAAGCCACGGTCATCGACGGCGACGACGACGGCTATCCCGTCATCAGTCACCAGCTTTGCGTCATCGACTGCGACTTGCCGGAGCATCTTGTCGAGCAGCGTCACCCGGCGCTGTGGAAG
>JAEUIR010000277.1 GCA_016795025.1 Phycisphaerales bacterium | reverse complement strand
TCCGAGGAGATCGCGGCGTCGCTGGGAAACCCGCGCATCGACCCGCACGGCTCGCCGATTCCGCCGTATCCAAATCCGGCAGGGTAGTCATCGCCGCGCATTCATCCGGCCCGCTACACTTCGGCGATGCGCGCTTCGAGCCTGGCTATTGCGTTCATCATCGTCATTGCTCCCGCGATCATTTTGCCGCTTGTCTGGCCGTTGGCCGGGTTGGGAGCGGGCGAAGATGATGTGATGTATTACCTGCCGGCGCGTGTGTTTTTTCACGAATGCGTGCAGCGCGGCGAGTGGCCGTGGATCAACCCTCTTACGGGCATGGGCCGGCCTTTCATGGCCGACCCACAGTCGGCCGTGTGGTATCCAGCCACTTGGTTGTTCGCGTTACTGCCTCCGCTTCCGGCGTACGCGGCGCACGTGTGGCTGCATCACGTGATCGCGGCGTGGGGTATGTATCGGCTGCTGCGCAGCGAGCAGGGGGGGGACGACACAAGCGCGTTCGCAGGGCGTGGTAGGCACGGCGCTGGGGAGCGAATAAGCCGCCCGGCTGCGCTGTTCGGTGCGATCGTTTTTGCGTTTTGCGGCTTCATTTTGGCGCATCGTGTTCACCTGACGATTCACGCGGGAGCGGCATGGGCTCCGTGGGTTTTTTGGCGCACGGCTCGATTGGCTGATCGGCTCGATTGGCGAAGGCTGCTATCAGCTGTGTGTGTTGCTTCGTTACAGACGCTCAGTGGACATTTTCAAATCGCTGCGATGACGGCGATTGGGTCGGTGGTCTGGTTGCTTGCGCGGCGCAGCGCGGTAGCCAACACCGCGCAGCATGAGAGCGATTCGTCGCAGACGAGACCGTCGCTCGGCCGGGTGGGATTGTGTTGGTTTGCCGTATGGATTTGCACGGCGTTTGTCTGCGCGATTCAATTGTGGCCGACGCTCGCTTATGTGCGCGAGTGCGATCGGGGCGATCGCGACTATTTTGCTTTCACCGAAAATAGCTGGGCACCGGCTTCGCTGGCCACATTCGTGTTGCCATTCGCGTTCGGGAATCGCACTGATAATTCACTGCTAACGGAGTATTACGGTCCGTCACATCAGGCCGAACAATTTGCGTACGTGGGAATTCTGCCGCTGTTGCTGGCTGGATTTGCTCTGTTGGGAGGATGGCGCACACATCCGACTCGGCGCGCGTGGGTGGTATTGCTCGCGTTTTCAATTCTGCTTGCCGTGGGCCGCTTTGGGCCGATTTGTCCGCTGCTCTATTTCATCCCGGGTGCAAATGTGTTTCGCGTGCCGGCTCGCGCAATGATGTTGGCCGATCTTGCCCTGTGCGGGCTGGCAGCCCGCGTTTTGCACGAAATGATCGCACAGCCGCTGTCGCCGCGCGTCGCGCGAACGCTCGATGCACTGGGCCATCTTTCCGATCGCCTTCCGGTCGTCGTTGCGTGTCTGATCATTCCACCAGTAGGTGTCGCGCTGTTCTATCTGTTCAGCCGCAGCGGGCTTGATCTGGTTCACGTGGCAAAGCTTTGTTTTCCAACAGCAATCGCGGCCGTGATCATTTTCGCTTCAGTCCGCGCGCTACGAGCCGTGTTCCATGCGCGGCAGCGGCAGGAGCTGCCTGGCGTCGAAGCTGGGATGGTGAAGATTCAGTGGGTCATGGCGATCATACTCTGCGCCGACATCGCGTGGGTGGGGGCGAATCTTGACATCCCGCGCGGCGTGCAGACAGCGCGGGAAATGCTAACTTCGGTCGATCGCGACCTGATCGTCGCCGAAATCGGTCGTGAGCCCCCAGCGTCTAATTCCTGGCTCGCGCCGCGATTGTGGGTGGTGAATGTTCGCGAAGAGGATCGGTTTGGTGAGTATGAGCAACCAGTGTCCAAACTGTGCGCGGATTCAAACCTGTTGACGCTGCTGCGTACGAACGGAACCGCGCCGCTTGCTGTCGGAGCGCCGACCAATCCGCGTCATTGCGTCAGCACCTTGAATGATTACGGACCGATGCAGCCGCGCGCCTTCGGCGCGCGTGTTTGTTTAGCACCGGGGGGGTACACCCCGCCAGCGCGGCGCCAGGGGAGGGGGTTCAAAAGGATGGCGGTTGCGAATGTCGGGGGGTGTTAGTGTGCGATCCTGCGTTGGCCGCGCCGCGCGACGGCGAATTGCGGCTGACTACGCCCGCCGGATATCGTCTCTATCGCATGCCTGCGACGTTCGCGCGGCGGCTTGATCCGTTCGTCGGCATGAAGGTGAATGCGGAATGGACGCGATACGGCAGCGTATTGATTCAGATTCATGAATCAGAACTGCGAGGCGAATCGCTCACAAGTCCGCGCATGCGGCCGTCAATTGTGACGAGTGGATGGTCTGTGCATGCAATTGGCGGGCCGGAAGCAGGGGTGCCCTGGTTGCTGGAATGGCTCTATTTTCCGCCAGGGTTGGTCTCCGGGGCTGTCGTGAGCGGTGCGACCGTCGGATTGCTGTCGTTGGCCGCGTTATTCAGTCGTCGAAAGCGGGTATCCGCCAATTCCACCGCGGGGTGATCGACCGCGTTCCCGGTTCATGAGCGTACGGCCTCGAGCGAGCGATTTCCCGGATTTTCCTTGCTTTTGGCCCCGACGGATGATAATTTGCCAGGAAGTTGGGATGGGGTATAGGTTTGGTCTGCGGCCGCCCCATCACGTCATTTTCTCATTCCGTAAATCGGAGAGTCGCGCGCTAGCGCGGCATTTTGGAGAGACGCATGTCCCGATGGCGATCCTTAAGTCGGCGGAGTTACTTGGTTGGAATCGGCGCTGGTCTGATGGTTGGAGCGTTATCAAGTGCGAACGCGACCGCGCAGGAAACGAGCGAGCCGGCCGGAGCGGTCTCAGCGCATTCGGCATTGATTGATCAGGTTCTGGATGAGTATCGACTCCGCGCCGGGACGATCGTCACGATTGACGCTCCGGCTGAGCCGCTCAGCGATTTCGTCGTCGTGTTCGACGCGAATGGTGAAACATACACGCTCGATCTATACCAACACTCTGTTCGCGCGCCGAATTACCAGGTGAAGGCGCAAGTCGCCGACGGCTCGTACGTTGAATTAAAGGCGTCACCGGTATGCACATATCAGGGCGCTGTGCGAGAGCATGTGGGCAGCCTGGTCGCGGCATCGCTTCTCGAAGACGGATTCCACGCGATGATTTTGATGCCGGACGACACTCGGTTGTGGATCAACCCGATTGCGTCGCGCATCCCCGCCGCGCTGCCCAATCAATACGTCATGTACCGTGGTTCAGACGCGATCGGCAGCGGCGGCGTGTGCGGCGTCAACGACGCAAGTGATTTCGGTTCGGCCGAACAAATCGGCGACGAAGAGCGGGAAGGCGGAACCGCCGGTACGAATATCTGCGATGCGCAAATCGGTTGCGACGCCGACTTCGAGTTCTATCAGGACTATGGCAGCAACTCGACGACCGTGCAAAACCGCATCAATAGCGTCATCAACACCGTCAACGTGCAGTACATGCGCGATGTGGATATACGCCATATCATCACGACGATCATCATTCGCACGGCTGAGCCGGACCCTTATTCGAGCACGGACTACAGCACGCTTTTAACGCAATTCCGCAATGAGTGGCTGAACAATCAGGGCGGCGTGACGCGCGATCTCGCGCATTTGTTTACCGGCAAGGAGTTGGATGGCAACGTCATTGGAGTGGCGTGGACGATCGGCGGAATCTGCACAACCAACGCATATTGCCTGTCGCAAATCGATTGCTGCGGCTCCGACTCCTGCGCGACCGACTTGGTTGCCCACGAGTGCGGCCACTTGTGGGGCGGTACGCATTGCAGTTGCTCGAGTCCCGCCTCGACCATGAATCCGTTTATTACTTGTGCGAACGTCTTCTCCGCCGGAAGCATCACGGAGATCGTGAATCACCGCAATTCGCGCACGTGCCTGAGCTGCGCCCCGCCGAATGCGCCCGCGAATGATCTCTGCGCAAACGCGATCGTCGTCACAGCCGGCACGT
>JAEUIR010000276.1 GCA_016795025.1 Phycisphaerales bacterium | reverse complement strand
TTGGCGTGCTCCTTAACTCAACCTCGAGTACCGGCGAGTCTGCGAGCGGCGAATGCTCGGTCGCGAAGTATCGACCTACGGTGGGACGAGAACTCGGTTAGCGAGGGTCAATTCCATATTGCCGTACTACGCGACGGCCAGAAAGCGACTAGCCCTGTTACTTGGGACTATGTTGGCCGGATCGAGGCGAGACATTCGGACGTTTCCGTCCGAAGCCTGCGGCCCGATACCAGTTACTACTACAAGGTGCGGGCGCGCCACAGCTCTGACGGAGCGAGCGACAACCGCAATCTCGCCGTACTCGGCGGTGCGCGCGCTTCTGCGGATCGTGACGGCCTTGCCGCCGGCCTCGCACAGCACATACGCATCGGTCCAAATGCAGCACTAATCATTGCCGGAATCGCTTCCGTCCTGCTTGGCATTGCATTGGGGCTGTGGCGCCCAGTTCCTCATGTGCTCGTTCGCGACGTTGCAGATATTGGGCAGTTCCCAGTATCCGCTGTTACCACGGCGTGGGGCTCACTGTGTTTTTCCCCCCAGGCTGCACATGCTGGCAGATGCGCGCGAATAAAGCTGTGTGCGCTGGGATCAGAGTTTGTGTCACTGAGTGCAGCATACTCGTTCAGCTCCATGCAACGCGCCCACCGACGCGTGCGTCGCCATGAGGTCACCGATTCCGATTGTCGTTCGAGAATCCACAGTTTCGCAAACGGCTGTGATCTTGGACAACTATCAGGAGATTCGGATGATCAAGGTGCATTACGATCCTCGCACGCAGCTGCGCAAGCTGCGAGAGCACGTCGAGAAGCATCTGAGCGAGGCAGTCGATCCACAGGATCGCGGCATGTTCTTGGCATTGCTTGCCGCGATCGATGCGTTGCTGGCGCGCCAAGGACCCATCACAACCGACGAAGTGTTGGCGTTGATGGAGGAGTTTTGGTCGATCGCTGCGCGAAAGCGTATTCCCCAGCGGTTGACCGGCTCACAGTAGGAGGTGTCCAATGAGTCTGCGTTCGCCGGAGTTCTCCGCTGTCATTCTCCGCCATGTGATGAACACGCGCAAACTGACGCAGGCTCAGATCTCACGCATGACGGATCGCGATCCGTCCTACATCACCAAGGTGCTAAATGGAGAGTGCGGGCTGCCGACGGACGCGCTGCAATCGCTTGCGCTCCAGGCCGGCATCCCGCTGCCACAGCTTGTGATTGAGGCGCAGCTGTCTGACAAAACCCTACCGAAATCGTACAGGCGCTTTCTTGAGAAGGCCCGAGATGCGATTGGACGTTGCTGGGAAGCAGCTGGCGGAACCAGCTGAGGCGCGCTTCAAACACAGGTGACTCGTTACGAGCCGAGTTGCGAACGCAACTCGGCTCGCTTCGTTTGGGTCCTGAATGCATAACCGCCCGATCGCAATTTCGAAGCTGGCGCGCCGGTTATGTCGAAACCGCCATAACCCGAGACTTTTCTTTCGCGATGCGCGATTGGGTTATGGCAGCGCGAGACATTGCCGCCCGTGCGGTTATGGAGCGGCGTTAACCCCGCGGTCGGCGACGCGCAGAGACTCAGAGACAACGGGCAAACCATCAGCGCCGGCGGGTCGGAAAGCGGCCATCCGTGTGGCCGAGACGCCGGCACTGTGAGACGCGGCCCCGATCCGGACAGCGCTAAACCCTTGCGAAACCTCGCGATAGAAACGAAAACGCCGCCCGGACTCTCGGACGGCGTTTCGCGTTAACCACTCGGTCAGCCGATTTCGATACGACGTTTCAACTAGAGGGAACCGCACTCTCTTCGAAAAAAAGTCTCGCGCGGTCGGAGAGACTTTTTCGATTCCGTTTCGCTCGTCCGAATCGAACCCCTAAGGTTCGGCCCGCCTGAGCAAAACGAACCATGAAGGTTCGGTTCGGGGGAGGGAACCAGATATCGAAAACTCAATAGGCGGCGTGATGCGCGGTGAGCGACATGCTGTGCGGGCGCCGGCGAGTCGATGTCGAGTCGATGTGCTCCGACCGTGGGTTGGCTTGACTCCCCCCAATCGGCTGTTACTCTATATGGGATGCGCCTGACCGCGGTTTCGTATTTTGCGCTGCTTCTCGCGATCGCCTGCCCGACCATCTGTCGGGTGTCGATCGTCGCGGGCGCACAGCGCGCGGGCGAAGCAGCATGTTGCCTCGAGACACCCGCGAGCCAGACTGAAAATTGCCCGGGCGACCAGCCTCCCCCATCGACCCCGGCCGACCCGTGCAAAGAGCTTTCCTGCTTTTGCTCGCCTTACGTCATGATCGAACGGGACTCCGGCGCGGACACGGTGCTCACGATCAGCGAACTCCCGATGAATGCTTGCCCGTCGATCATCATCTTGGTGCCCTGCGCTGGGATCGATATCGGGCTGGTGGGTCGACACGCTTTACCTGCGATCACCGCTGAGAATTCGGCCGCTCTTCCACTCCTGATCTAACCTCACTCACACGCTTGATACGTTGGCTTGGCGCGCGCTTTCGCGCATTTTGCGGCGCATGCTCTTCGTGGGTTCCAAGGTCTCCTGTGTGATTCGGTGTTCGGATTCGGAGTTTCTCCGTCATGTCAACCAATCGAGATGAACGCGCCAACCACAGCGGCGAGCTTAGAGCGGGTCGCGCCGTTGCGGCAAAGACGACGAGCCGCCCGTCGGGACTGGTTGGTTTCGCCAAAACCACTCTGCGGTCCGTGCCCACGTTGCTCGTGCTGCTCGCGCTCGGCGGCGCGGGCTACTGGGGCCACAAGAACGATTGGCGCGCGCCGAAATTCGCGTCGCTGTTCGGGCCGCGCGCTGCGGTTGAATCGGAAGATTGGTGCGCTGAGCACAACGTACCCGAGTCGCGCTGTATCAAGTGTCATCCAGAACTTGCGGGCGAAGCCCCGAAGGACTGGTGCAAGGAGCACGGGGTGCCCGAATCGCGCTGCACGATCTGTCATCCTGAAATCCTGACCAAAGGCGTGGCGGGCGACTGGTGCAAAGAGCACGGTGTGCCCGAGTCGAATTGCACGCTCTGCCATCCCGAGATCGCTGTGAAAGGCGAACTCGCAAAGCCGGCGGATGCGCCCAGGGTCGTCTCGTCCGAGGATGCCGCGGCCGGCGCAACAACCAAGTCGGCCAAAGACCCAGCGACGTGTCAGACCCACGCCCTACGTGTGCAGTTCGCCTCAGCCGAGTCAGTCAGTAAGGCGGGCGTGAAGCTTGACAGCGTGATCGAGCGGCCGATGGAGCAGGTCATCAGCGGCAACGCCGAGACGCAGTACGACCGAACGCGCTATGCCCAAGTAGCGTCGCGACTCGCCGGGGTCGTCTGGCGCGTGGAGAGGGAGCTTGGCCAGGCTGTGCAGAAAGGCGATGTGCTCGCGCTGGTCGATGCTGCGGAAGTTGGTCGCATGAAGGCCGACCTGCTCACCGCGACAGCGCAGCGAGAGTTGCGGAAGCAGACACTCCGGCGCGTCGAGAAGTTGCTGCCGCAGAAGATCAGCAGCGAGGCAGACCTTCAGGAAGCCCAGGCAGCCCTGCGAGAGGCGGAGATTCGCGTGTTCAATGCGCGTCAAGCGCTGATCAATGTGGGGCTCGTGGTTCCGGCCGACTCGGAAGCCGTCCCGGACGAGCGGGAGCTCCAGCTTCTGGGCCTGCCGGATCAGATTCGGGCGTCGCTTGAGCCGGGAGCGACGTCCGCGAACCTCGTGCCGCTGTTTGCTCCGCTGGAGGGGATTGTCGTGCAGCGCGAGATTGTGGCGGGCGAGGTTGTTGAAGCATCCAAGCCGCTGTTTGCCGTTGCCGACACACGCCGAATGTGGCTGACGATCGACCTGCCGCAGGCGCAGGTCGGACGAATCGCCCTGGGGCAACCCGTGCGTTTCCGGCCGGAGCGCGGCGAAGGCGCGATCAGCGGAACGATCGCCTGGGTCAGCACGGCCGTCGATGACCAGACGCGAACCGTCAAGGTGCGGGCTGAGCTGGATAACGCCGACGGACGATTGTTGGCAAATTCTTTCGGCCGGGCGCAGA
>JAEUIR010000275.1:242-4066 GCA_016795025.1 Phycisphaerales bacterium | reverse complement strand
CAATGGCGTGATCGGCACGTAATTCGACGTCTGCTCGAAAGAACAATCAACGGCAACGGGGCTTCAGCGATGAGGCCCCGTTCTTTGTTCTGAGGCTTCGAGTTCTTCCTGAGCGCGAAGCTGCCGCAAGCGCACTTCACGCGACTCAGCGAGGAGTTCTTCGTATTTGTCGAGCATCACGCCGCTTTGACCTGCTGAGATCGCGGCGGAGCGCAGCACGACAGCAACGGCGGCCGCAATGCACGCGATCGTGAGCAGCAAAGCCATTTCGCGCCCTTCAAAAGCCCGCCGAGCCCCGTCCTTGAGCAGCGCCGCGCGGCAGTGTTGCTATCGGGCAGCGCACAGGTGATCCTTAGCGTCCGCGATGGGTTGCGTACGGACAAGCGGTCCACTACCATTTCGCCCGCGTTTTTTGCGGACGGAAATGCTGTGTGCGAAACGCGCACAGCTACATGCGGAAGGGCTTTCGTTGAGCTGCCAAGATGAGTGGTTCGCACGGCCAGGGATCACGGATTTGCGTAAGCTCATCCGTGACGTGCCTGATTTTCCGCAACCCGGCATTCTGTTCAAAGATATCACACCACTTTTGGCCGAACCGGCCGGCTTGGCGCTTTCGATCGAGCTGATGGCTCAGCCTTTTCGAGGCCGCGATATCGATGCGGTTGTCGGAGCCGAATCCCGCGGCTTTATTTTCGGAACTGCGCTTGCGAACGCGCTGTCGGTGGGGTTCATTCCGATCCGCAAGCCGGGCAAGCTGCCTTGGCGAACGCGCAAGCAGGAATATTCGCTTGAATACGGCACGGACAAGTTTGAGGTGCATGAAGACGCGCTCCTGGCTGGACAAAATGTGCTGCTGGTTGATGACGTACTGGCCACGGGCGGAACACTTGAGGCGTGTTGCCGTCTAATTCGGGGACTTGGCGCAAATGTGTACGCGATTTCGGTACTGATCGAGTTGTCCGCACTCGCCGGCAGAGAGAAAGTGCGCGAGTATCAGGTGCACAGCGTCTTGCGATATTGAGGCGAAGACGAGTCGGCGGTCGGCAATCCGTGCGAGCGGTCGTTCCGGCCGTCAAAAGGCGAGACACTCTGGAACGTTGCTGATCGCCCGAAAATGAGAAACGGAGCGGCCGGGAAATGTGCTGCGACCCGCGATGCGGCTTGCCGAAAGCAGCGTTTCCGGTTACATGGATTGTTTCATCCGGGAGAGCGCCCGGATCGACGAAAAACCTGGATCGAACTTCCTGTATCCGACGTGTTTGGAGCCTCGCCGATGTCACGAATCTCCCACAAGTTCCGGCGACTCGCGCTGCCTGTGCTGGCCACTCCGCTCTTGAGCGGCTGTGTGCTGCTAAGCGACGCGATCAACCCGACATTGCTCACCCAGGTCGGGTTGGACCCGAACACCATCTTCCCATCTCCGGGTGCGGTGATCGTTGTTTTCAACAATCAGACTCAGTTTCCAGTGCTCTTTTACGCCTTTCAGGCGCAGGAGCCGGCGGACCTGGCGGTGGACGCCACGAACATGTCGCTGCTTGTCGATCCGGCCACAACGCGCAACACGGTATTGGATTGTCCGATCGGCGTGGTATCCCCCGGCGTGCTCGGGCCAACTTTCGAGCCCGAGACGCTGGCGGCGACGGTCTTCAACGGGCAGGGCACCGACGTGGATTATCTCGGGGCGGCGCTGATTTCCGGCCGCGATTTTGCGTGCGGCGACGTGATTGAAATTCGAGTCACCGCCGGAGCCGGCGGCGATCAACAGCAGGCGTTTGCGATCAACGTCTTCGTGCTTCCCGGAACCTGATTCGACCTAGGAGCCGTTTGAAATGAACGTTCGCTTGATGAAACGCGCCGGCTGGTTGCTGGTCGGCCTGGCCACCGGGCTTCCGGGGTGCTCGCTCGCAGGCAGCTTGCTCGATCCGGGGTTGCTCGACTCTCTCGGGCTGGGATCGCGCGCGTCATCGTTGCCGGGAGATGCCCCGGCGGTCATTATCGCGTTTGAGAACCGCACCAACCGTCCGGCGACGGCGACGATTTCGTATCGCGTGGGGACCGATCGTGTGCTTTCCACAACGGTAACCGCGCTGCCGGGCGACAAGCTGGCGGAGTCGTTCGTGTGTCCGGTCAGCGAAGTCACGCTCGGCGACGTCTCCAATTTGAATGAGACGGGCGTGACCATTCGCCTCGGTAATGGCACAGCCGCGGACCCGGTCATCGAAGTCGAGCCTTTTGGCGTATTGCTTCGAGAAAATCAGAATTACAGTTGCGGCGATAGCATCGTGTTTACGGTATCGCCGTCCGGCGAGACGCGCTCCGGATTTCGCGCGTTCGCCTTTATTCAGCGTGCCGACTGACCGGCGGCTGCCGACAACCGCAACGACGATTGAGAGATTTGTTCATGCGAATCGCGATTCATCGCCGAACAACCTGGGTGTTGCCGATTGGGACTGCCGTCGCGCTCGCTCAAATTGCGGGCTGCCCGACTCAAACCGGCACGCCGCTCGAGTACATCGCCGGCAGCGTCGGCGATTCCGGCACTGTGGGGGCGACGCCCTCCGTGGATGTGCTTTCGCCGGTCAGCGACCTGTCCATTTCCGGCGGAACGCCTGTGGAAGTGAATTGGCGGGCAACGGTTCGAACGCGCACCGCCGTGCTGACAGTGATTTTCGATCGCGATCTCGAACCTGATAACGGCAACGAAATCAATGCGCAGACGGGGCTTACTGTCGCTGAGAACTCGGCGATCCTGAACACCACGCAATTGGCCGCCGGCGACTATTTCATCGCCGTGACGATCGAGGAAGCCGGTGTGCTGGTCGCTTCTGATTATGCTCCCGGTCGCGTGACGATCAACCAGGCTCCATCGTTCTTCTTCACGTCGCCGCGCGACAATCCTGCGTTTGACCGTACGGCCGACAACAACCCGCGGTTCGACGTGGCATGGCAAGTCAATGATCCTGACAGCATCGTCACGGTTCAGAT
This sequence comes from Phycisphaerales bacterium, assembly GCA_016795025.1. Classification (GTDB taxonomy): domain Bacteria; phylum Planctomycetota; class Phycisphaerae; order UBA1845; family Fen-1342; genus JAEUIR01. Next base: position 1,081 of record JAEUIR010000275.1, on the reverse strand, counting down.
TTTCCTCGATCCCGACAACAGCCCAAACGGCAACGAGATTCTGCTGCGCGAAAGCAACTCGCAGACGGGCGACAGCTTCTCGTTTGATTTGCCGACAGCGAGTTTTGCGGCCGGAGCTTATCGACTATTGGCGCTCGTTTCGGATGGCGTGGACACGATCCCGTTCTATGCTCCCGGCGCGATTCGGCTGCGCTCGCGGTTGGCTGGCAACCTCGATCTTCGCGATCTTCCGTTGCCGAACGCCGCGGTTCGAGGCGCGGTGTTTGAAGGGTTCAATCCGCGCGACAACGCGGGCAGCTTTGTCACGGGCGTGACGGACATCGACCGCGACGGATTCGGCGATTTGCTGATCCTGTCGCAGTTCGCCAAGCCGCAATACATTTTTAACACCTCGCGCACGGGCATCGGCGAGGCGTACATGATCTACGGCCGGCAGGATCGATTCACCGGCACGATCAATCTGAATTCGACCGGGCAGTTGTTCCGAGGCGAGGTGTACGCGGGCGTTCCGGAGGTTCCGGATCCGCTGCGCCCCAGCCGCGGCATCACGAGTTTCACGGTGTTGTCAGACTGGGACGGCGACGGATTTCGCGAGTTTGCGTTCGGGCAGCCGTTTGTGGATTCGCTGGCCGTCTCTGACTTTACGCCGGGCTCTTCCAATCGAGGCCTGGCTCCGCTCGACATCAATGGATATTTCCGCAGCGGCGGCGTGATTATCGCAGCGAGTTCTTCGTTGCGGCCTGATCTGGGTTTCCCCGGCAATAATGTGTTTATTCTCGGTGAATTCGGAACGCTTCAGCAGGTGCCTTGTGCCGTTCCCGCTCCGTGTCCCGAGGGTT
>JAEUIR010000275.1:0-232 GCA_016795025.1 Phycisphaerales bacterium | reverse complement strand
GCCGAAAGCGCCGGTTGCTCCCGCGGACGTAACGCTGTTTCATCGGCATTACTGCCCCGGCATCGGAGGCGCCCCGAATACGGGCTCGGTTCGAGGCGGTGCACGGTTCTCATCAAACGAGCCGTTTGATCAATACGGTGAAACGATTTCCGCATATCAGTTTGATTCGCTGCTGGTTTCCGCACCGAATCGAGATCCCGTGATCGCATCGCTGCGAGCGCCGACCACGGTG
>JAEUIR010000274.1 GCA_016795025.1 Phycisphaerales bacterium | reverse complement strand
GTTATGTGGAAGCCGGCCGCCTGCACGTTTCGTATCGTGTTGCGGTTCATTTCGGTGCCGCTCCATCGGGTCCACTGCGTCATCAAGTCCAAAACGAGACCCAATACGCGGTTGCGGCTGCGAACGTGCTCGAACATCAGGAGCTGGCCGCCGCGGCGCAGGACGCGCCGAATCTCGCAGAGCGCACGGAGGGGATCGGGGACGGAACACATGGTGCACGAAGTCACGACGGTATCAAAATAGTCGTCGGGGAACGACAGATCCTGGGCGTCCATCCGCAGGAGGTGGAGCGTCCCGGGGTAGCGCGCGGCGCGAGGTCGGGCGCGCCGCAGCATCTCCTCGCTGATGTCGATGGCGATGATTTCACGGTCCGGCGGGAAGTGCTGGATATCAACGCCCGTGCCGACCGCCTCAAATAGCACGCGACCGGACATGCCCCGAAACAGGGCGGCCTTGTGCGGCCCGCGGCGGAGCTGCGAGCCCTCGCACACGTCGTAGAATCGCGCCCGCAGATCCCAGATTCGCGACACAGCCAATCATCCTCCCGGAAAGGCGGTCGCGAGCCAGCGTCGTGACGCCCGGGCATGAATCGATATGAACAAGAACATGCCCAGCCCGGACGCCGCGCCGAGAACGCAAGCCATCCGCGCGCCGGGCTCGCATCCGACTGCGTGCAGGATGCAAATGAACATGGGACTGATCATCGCGACCACCATTGACGGGACCATGCTCTCAATGGACCCGAGCAGGGGCGCCACGAGCAGCGAAAGCAGCATCTGAACAACCATCGCGAGCGCCATGCCAGCGAGGACCGCCAACAGAAATCCCCACTCCCACGCATGCACGAGATGCATCGTTAGCGTGGCGAGCACGCCGACGACGACGAAAAAGCACGCGTCACCGGCGAGGAACAATGCTGTTCGAACCGATGCAGATGATTTCTGGGGATCAAGCGGTCGTGAAGGCACCTTACCGTCTCCCGTCCGGTGGGCCGGAAAGCCGTGCAGCCGTTCTTGTCGCGATTCTAGGCATGCCGCTTCCGTTCGATGGCGCGACGTACCCGGAGGGCGGCATTGCGGCCTCCGGCGTCCAGGTTTCCTATTGACGGAGGCTTCCCGGTAGCCGGTGGTTCCATTGCGGCCGCGCGAAGCGCTGCCTCCGGCGTCATCCGCCGCTCTTCCTGCAAGACCGTCGGAGCATGCGCGCGATTGAACCCCATGTGCGGCGTCGTCGGCCGCACCGTTCGGATCGTCACGCGTATGATCGACTCGTAGGGCACGAGCTCCGTGCGCATTGCACGTGAGCCGTTGGATTCATCTTCTTCGTAGACAGCAAGTGCTACGCACCGCGCCGCAACGCCGATCACGTGGCAAATGTCGAGGCTTTCGCCCGAATGCAAGTGGAGTTCGACCACAGGCATCATCTCAGCCGCGTCGGGACAGCGATCACGAACAAAGCCGCGGAGTTGCGTGAGAAAGAACACCGGACCGAAAACGCAGCGGGCCTCGAATTCCTCAATTAACGCGCGCTGCGCAGAGCGCGTTCCGGCGCCGCGGTTGGCTTCTGCACGCGATTTGTAACGGCGCTTTGGCATGGCACTCCTGCCCGCAACCGAACTGGCGGGCGACTAGCGGCTGCGGCTGGCAAAGTCCTTCCGCAGTGTGGCAGCGCTTAGCTTTTCTCTACCAGATCCATTCCGCACTTCGGGCATTTGCCTGGTGACGACCGGATTACTTCCGGATGCATCGGGCACGCGTATGCGACCTCCGTGGTTCTCGTCCGCTGCCCCTGTCTCGCCCCGGTTGCTGCCGACATGTTTGAACCAGAAGTGTGCTTTTGCTCGCTGTGCGGGCAGCATCCGTCACCAGTGTGCTGCGAACATGCGGACAGCGGGAGTAAGGCTGCGGTGCTCAATATCATCATGAATAGTCTGCGCATCTCGATCTCCTTTCGGTATTTTCGCTCCGCGCGCGACCACGTTGCACCGGACTGCGAAGGAGGCCAAAGGTCGCGCCGATTCCGATCAACGCTATGCGAACCATGCGACATCTCATCGGTCACCGTTGTTCTAAAGCAGCCACGCGGCCAGCGCTTGCCGGGCGAAGTCCGCGACAAAAGTCTTGAGCTGATCGACGAGACCGGCGGTCGAGCCGTCCGTCGCTTCTCCCACTGCGTCACAGCCCGCAAACAGCAACGCCAGTGTGAGAAACGCCGCGAAAACGTGAGCCGATGAACGCGTCAATCCGGCGCCTCGACGGTCATGGTCTGGTCTCGAGGTCATACCCCGGCACTCCTTTCGTGTCCGCGTCGTACCCGTCAGCGCGGCCAACTCCCGACCCAGTGCTGATACTCGGTCCGCCGCGCTCGCCGCTCGGCTGCGAGGCCGGTTGGGTCGTTGGCGGCTGCGTTTCGAGTTCCAACAGGCGCCCGGCGAGTTGCCGTTCCAGGTTCGCAGTGCTGATCTCCAGATCGCGCAGCGCGGCGGCGTGTCCTAGGCGCGTGCGAATCAGCGATTCCTGCGCCAACAGAACCGTAAGAATCGACTCGCGCCCGGCGCGGTACGCGGTTTCCGAAAGGTCCAAGTTGGACGCCTGCAAGGGCAGCAGCGACTCGCGAAAGACGCGGACGCGGTCCTGTGCGAGGCGCCGTTGCTTCAGCGCAGTTCGCACGGTTTCGACGATCCGCTGTTCAACTTCGCGGTAGCGCTCCTGGAGCTCTCTGGCGCGAAACTGGGCCTTGGCGATCTGCGCCTGATTCTGGTCGAAAATCGGGAGCGACATCTCCAGCGACGGTCCGACGATCGACTCGATCTCCTGGCTGCGCTCGATGCGGCGTTGCCCCGCCGATTCGATTTCCGGCGCGGTCAGTTGGCCGGCAGCAATCGATGCGCGGGCGGTGTCCGCCAGCAGATTTCGGCCGGGAAGTGCCCGCCGCTCGAAACGCTCGCCCATGACTCCAATACCCAGATTCTGAATGACGCGCAGTCGCTGTTGCTCAAAATCGGCCAGCGCGGCCTCGCGTTCGAAGTCGGCCGCTTGGAGGTCCAGGCGCTGAAGCAGCGCGACTTCAACGAGTCGATCTTCGCTCAACGTGAGAGCGAGTCGCGGCGGATCGAGACTCAATTCCGTCGGCCGCCAGTCGTCCGTTGCTCGGGCGAAGCCAAGCAGACGGAGCAGCGTGCGCTGCGTAACGGCGAACTCGCTGCGGAGCGCAAGCAGCTCCAGGTCGGTCTCCAGATAGCGGCTCTGGATCAGGTTTACATCCAGTTGCGTCGTACTGCCCGAGCGAAGCCGCGCCTGCGCGATCTCCATCGCTTCGCGGAGAATGGCGAGGTTTTGCTCCTGTAGTCGAACGGCGAGTGCTTGATACTGGAGTGTGGAATAATTCGTGCGGATATCTGTCGTGAGGCCGAGCGCTATGTCGGCGACGGATAGGATTCGTTGCTGCAACAAGGCACGGGCCGACTGCACGCGCGTTGGAATCAACCAGATGGCGGCGAGATCTTGCGCAAGGCCGAACGAAAGATCCGCCAGTCCTCCAGCTTCCGGAAACTGAATGGAAACGGAGAGCATCGGGTTTGGCAGCAAGCCGGCCTGCACCAACTCCGCCTTGGCCTGGCCAATCACTTCGAGGTCGGCCCGAAGCGAACGATTATTGCGCAGGCCAAGTTGTAGCGAGTCTTCGAGAGTCAAGACGCCGGAACCGTCCATCGCTAACGCACCGCCCTCAAACGGTTCCTGCCATGCCGGGTTGCGCCCGGTGAGCTTTTCGAAGCGTTGCGACGCCTCCTGGAGCTCCGCGCGATGATCAATATGAGCGCAGCCCGGCAGCGCCATGGCGAGCAAGACGACCGCTGCACATCTTCCACTCACTGCGTTTCGGTTCATTGCTGCCTCTGTGCCGCAAGGAGTATTGGCAGCCAGCTCGAATCGTCGCCTACCCATGAACGACAATACGACCAGCCGTGGCCATGAATCGGCATCACGGCTACGGCTTTGAGCCGTGACCCTGACCGGATTCGCCGGCGGCACCAGCGGCGTCGGCCTTCGCCACGTCAAACGTGAACGGCA
>JAEUIR010000273.1 GCA_016795025.1 Phycisphaerales bacterium | reverse complement strand
CTCGGCGGCGAATTTCCGAAGGTGCTTCCCAGCATTATCCGTACCAGCGCGACGCAAAGTCAAGAAAAATCCAGGATGTTCGCGGTTCGCACGATGCGGAACTTCGCCGTCGTCCAGGGATCAGCTCCGTCCAATTGCCCCCGCGCGGGCGATGCGGATGCGGCCAACATCGATGCACCAACAACCAACGCCACCAACCCCATTTTCATCCACCCGGGCGAAGCCGACTTCGTGGGTTCGGGCACGAGATTCCCATCTCGTACCCCCGCCTGCGCGGGCAGCCCACCCCGCACGCACGCGAAACACCCAAGCATCCAGCGTGATGCGTGCCAGAACCGAAGAAGGTCAATCCAATTCGGATCGGAGCCGATTCTGGACGAGCCGTGCGTTTCCATCTGCGATGCATTCGACAGTTCCGGCATTCGGCCGGTTGCTTGTGGCCGGACGCGCGCCGGTTGCGATTCGAGCCGCGCTCGTCAGCAACAGCTTCTTTCGAGCCGCGTCGTTCTCGATGCGCTCGCGGTTTTCGCGACGCCATCAAAATATCGCGGCAACCGCTTCCTGACGGGCGCGGCTCTGTTTTGTTGGGCGCTCTTAGACGCGCGGCGCGGTTTGGGAGGCGCTCGAATAATTCCCACACCGGTCTGTTGATACAGGCGGGCGGCATGGTCGCATCCGCCGGGATCGGGGAGGCGCACGGTGATAGCGTATCTTCTGGAAAACTGGCGCTGCCGGATGATCGTTCGCCCTCACGGCACAAAAATTGCCTGTGCAAAAATCAGCTTGATATTTCTTCCGGCAATTGGCATGCTGAGTGTAAAGGCAACAACCAAACGGTTGGTCGCTTGCAGTTGTCACCAATGCGAGTGTTTTATCTCGCAAATGCGGCCGCTGCTACGGTTTCGAGGGCGAAACGCCAGCCGGATTTCCGGCACTCTGTTCGAACCGCTCGGCCGCAATAATCAGCACGCGGAGCCGAACGCACTGCGTTCCGCCCCGCGTGTTTTTTTCGCACTTACGTTTGGCGAACAAATGCACCGAACAGAACGCCCTGGCACATGCTGACGATCGCTTTCTCAAGGGCGCGACTGTGTCATGCAGTCAGAGAATCTCTGGCCGCGCTGCGGCGATGATTTACATCAACGCTGGCGCGGTGTCCGCTCGCGTTCCTCGCGCGGCGCCCGCTCGCCTGCCGGGGCGCGATCTTCGCCGCGCGTGCGATCCGCCTGCGGCGCGTGACCGGCCATCGGCCGATCCAGCGTTTTAATGATTTCCGCGACCTTCTTATGCGCTTCGGCCGAACCGAGGACGATGCAGGTGTTCGAAGCGCTGTTTTCGATAATCTCGCACTCGCTGATGCACGGGTCCGCGGCTGCGAGTTGCCGCAGAGTCCTGCCGATTTCCGCGGCGGGGGTGTTGGCGAGAACGTAATATTCCATTTCGCGTGAGGCTCGGGCGGATGCGGCGTCCGGTTTGGCCGAAGCGGCGTCAAGTTGCTGCGCGACACGTTGCATCGCGGCGACTTGTGCTTGATCGCCGGCGAGCCAGAGCGTGTTGGTTCTGGTGTCCGGCACGAACTGGCAGTGGCGATTCTGGTTCAGAGCCGCGATGATCTGCGCGACCTGTGTGGCGTCCGCGTGCTGCAACACAACGCTGGTTGTGGTGCGGCCTTCCGCGCCGGCCTGTGGCGAAGCCTCATCGATCATCGTGGCGATTTGCTTCATCCGCTCGAGCGTCACGTCATCCTGGGCGGCGATGAGCAGGAGCTTTCCCTCGGCAAAGCTACTCAGCATCACATCAGCCGGAAACTCCTTAGTCAATACCTTAAGCGGTCCGGCGATCTCGCGGGCGTCGGCGTTTTTCAGCGCGATGATGCCGACTTTCGCGACGGCGAACGGTGTTTCCGGGCGGCGATCGCGCGTTTGCTTGGCTTCGGGCGGTTCTGTTTGCTCAGCTTGTGGAGCAGCGGTTTTGGGCACAGTTGGCGGCGAAGTCGCCTTCTGGCCATCGAACGCGAACGCGCCGAGTGCGCTGGAGAAAATCGACGCGGGCACCAGAAAAGTCGCGATGCGGGGAATCATGACAAGCACTCCTGAGAAAATTGTTGTGGTACGTTCATTAGCGATCGTTTCGCGCGCCGGCCATGCATCCCGCGCGACTGCGCACGCATCGCCGATCGTCTGCCAGAGATCGTCGACGTTACATCGCTGCTGACGAGTTGAACCATCTGCGCCAGCCCGGGTCCAGAATGCCGGCTCGTGAACAAATGCTTGTACAATCGCCTTTCGGCGTGGTGGCAGCGGGATTGGAAAAAACTCTGGATTGCCGGTTGGCACCCGCGAGCTTGGCGCATCGATATACGAATCGTTTACGCAACGCGGCCCGCTGCGGTGCGATGGCCGCGCGCTGAACGGAGCAGGCGAATGTCGAAATGGTTGGTAATCGATGCGGCCGCGCTAGGCGCCACGCAGTTTTCTAGCTTTGCGCGCGACATGCCTTGCTTGTCAAAACTTGCAAATTCGGGATTTTGCGGCGCGGTGACGCCGCCGTTTCCGGCTGTGACCTGCACATCGCAGGCGACATTCACAACCGGCGCTGCGCCCGCGGCGCACGGCATCGTCAGCAACGGTTTTTTCTTTCGCGACATCGGCCGCGTGTCATTTTGGGAGCAATCGTCATCGCTTGTCGGTGGAGAGAAAATCTGGCAGCGACTCCGACGGCGCGACGCGTTCGCCAAAACCGCGATGCTTTTCTGGCAAAACAGCATCGCGTCAGAAAATGACGTCATTGTCACGCCACAGCCGATTCACAAGCACAATGGCGGAATGTTCCAAAGCTGCTGGTCGCGACCCGGCGGCTGGTATGACGAACTGGCGCGACGGCTTGGGCCGTTCAAGCTGCAATGGTATTGGGGGCCGCTGACGAATATTGCCGGATCGCGCTGGATCGCCCGCGCCACGCTGGAGACGCTGCGGGAATTTTCGCCGTCACTGGCGCTGACGTACCTGCCGCATCTTGACTATGGACAACAGAAATGGGGACCGAACGATCCGCGCGTGGTCGATGATTTTCGCGCGCTGGATGGCGTGCTCGCAGAACTTTGCGACCAATCCGCGGCGCTCGGATACGAGATATGCCTTTTCGGGGATTATGCGATTCGTCCGGTCGTCCGGGCGGCGAATCCGAATATCGCGCTTCGTGATGCGGAATTGCTCGGCGTTCGCATGGTGAACGGGCTTGAGTATCTCGACGTATGGAACAGCCGCGCGTTCGCTGTCGTGGATCATCAGGTCGCCCATGTATATCTGCCGCGCGGCGAAGATGCGCGAGCGGCGGCGATCGACGCGCTGCATGAGCTTCGCGGCCTGGCGCGCGTGCTCGACTCGCGCGAATTCGGGCCGTTCGGAATCGACCATCCGCGCAGCGGGCAGTTGATTCTTCTGGCCGAGGACGATTGCTGGTTCGCGTATCCGTGGTGGACTGATCCGCGGCGCGCTCCGGACTTCGCGACGCACATCGATATTCACAACAAGCCCGGCTACGACCCGCTCGAAATGTGCTTTGAATGGCTGCGGCTGCGCGTTTCGCAGGACACAAGCCGCGTGCGCGGTTCGCACGGTCTGCCGCCGCAATCTCCGGCGGATGATGGATTGCTGGTGCTTTCGCGCCCGCTGCCCAACATCGCCGACCGAATATCATTGGCCGATGTCGGCGATGCATTGATCAACGACATCGCGCAATAAGCGCGCGAACCCTGCCGCGCGTGTCTCGAATTCTCGTAACCACAGGCTCTTTGGCCGGCGGCGGCGAAAAACGCCGATCGTTTCGCATTCTCACCCCGTCGTTATCCGATACTTTCCTACAAGCGGGCGATTGACGACACCTGGGAGCGGCCGATCTGCTTCGGCCGTGCCGCCGCTGTGTTGCCTTGGTTGAATTGTTGGCCTAATGTCTTCAATGGCAATGATTTCGCGTCGCGGCGCGCGATGCGAATCAGCCGATTCGCGTTGGGGCGGATCGGCCCACAATCCCGCGCAGATTTGGCCTCGCGGCAGAGCCCCGCAGCCGCCGAGCGCCTGGAGATGTAGAACATGCGTG
>JAEUIR010000272.1 GCA_016795025.1 Phycisphaerales bacterium | reverse complement strand
GAACATGGATTGCTTAGGCATAGTCAGTCGGGCGTTTGGAGACATCGCGCCATTCAATTGCACGATTTGTGCCAGCGTCCGATTCGCAGTATACGGTTTTTTTGAATCGCCGCCGCGGGAGTCGAATAGTGACCTCCGTACCGGCCCTGTGGTGCGATTCCGATTCTAGGCCGCTCATCCGGGCGTAGCCGACTGGAGCAGACCAGTGACCGATGTGAAATCCTCGAAGCCACAAGATCAATCCCAGCCAACGGCCCCGCCGCCCAAACCGAAACGAACGTGGCGGCTGTGGCTATATCGAGCGGGCTTTGTCGCACTCGGCATGTTGCTGGTTGCGGGGGTTGGCCTAGTGGGTGCGGAATATTACACATCCCAGCCGAATTTTTGCGGCACTTGTCATGTGATGGACCCATACTACGAATCGTGGAGCCACGATCCTCACGGAGCGAAATTCGGCGTCAAGTGCGTCGATTGCCATTATGCCCCGGGCGAGCAACACACCATCAAGGCAAAATTCAAGGGGCTTTCACAAGTGGCCAGCTACTTCAGCGGCCGATACGGAACCGGCCGCCCTCGCGCACACGTGGATGACGCAAGCTGCCTGCGATCTGGTTGTCACGGTGGCATGGCGTTCGCCGACAAGATGCTCGCGCTCGGAGAGCCACGCACGGAAAAGCGGATCATCAGCGGCGTCGAAACCGAAGTGCGGCGCGCTCCGAGCGTATACTTCGTGCATGAAAAACATCTGGACGTGGACGCGAAGCGCAAGGCCGTCATGGACGAAATCGAGACGCTTCGCGGTCGGCTCAAGACGACGCTCAGCGCGGACGCCGTGCAGGCCGTTGAAACCCTGGCCACGTCCGTCAAACCCGCCGCGGACCGCGCGATCGAGTTGCGCGGGCTGGCCCGAAAACTGGGAATCGACGAAGCGGGTCAGGCGGATGCGCTCAAATACATGCAGTTGGAGCATCGCCGAATTCGAGTGGATCAGCTCGACGGCTTGAATTGCAGCGCGTGCCACGCTTTTAACGCCACGCTGAACACGCACATCGCGGCCGACAAACAGGTGTGTTTCACGTGTCACTTCACGCACGAGGAGTTCAATAAGCAGACATCGGAATGTCTGCTGTGCCACGAGCCGCCGACGCGCTCGGTGCGGATCCATGATTCCGGCCCGACCATGTCATCGCCGTCGGTGGTGATGGATCATCAAGACATCGTGCGCCGTGGCGTGAACTGCGCCAGTTGCCATCTCGACGTGGTGCGCGGCAGCGGGCCTGTGGCCGAGCGCGAATGCGCGCATTGCCACGATCAGGCGAAATTCATGGCGGAATTCGCGACGCGAACCACCGAAACCATTCGTAAATATCACGAAGTGCACATCGCCAATCAGCGGGCGCACTGCTTTGATTGCCACAAGGCCGTTCAACACGGCTTGGTCGCGCCGAGCACCGATCCGACCGTGACCGCCGGCTTTTTGGAACCTGTGCTGAATGATTGCAAGCACTGCCATCCGAATCACCACTCCGAACAAGTGGCGCTGTTGACCGGTCAAGGCGGCGCAAACGTCGCGCACTCCACTCCGAACGCGATGATCGGCTCGCGGTTGAATTGCCGCGCATGCCACACGGACGAGGGACACGGCGGAAAGGGTGATGAACTGGTACGTGCGACGCAGCAAGGCTGCGCCGGCTGCCACGGCGACGATTACATTCGCATGTTCGACCAGTGGAAGCATGAAATCGAGACGTATGTGAAAGAAGGCGATGCGAACTGGACGCGCGTATCGCAGATGGCCGACGCCGCCCGCAAATCAGGCAAAACCGTGTCCCCCGAGGTCGCCGCGGCGCTGGAACGGGCCAAGACAAACCTCGATCTGGTCCGCAACGGCGGCGGCATGCATAACCGGCAATTCGCGCTGCAACTCCTCGACGCGGCCCGTCGCGACGTCGCGGCGGCGGAAACGTCGCTTGGCGGAACGTCGGAGTAGCCCGCGGGATGCGCGCTCGCGCAGCCGGCGCTGTAAAAGCCTCTTCGCGCGGCGCGCCTGCGGTCCGAGTGACTACGATTGCCCGTTGTAAACCGCGGTTTGACCACCCACGAGATGCGGGCACTTCAGTTCCACCGGCTGCCGCGCATAGCGCCCGTCCGCCCGAATTCGAAACGCCGAAATGAAACAGTGACACCGCCCGATCGTCGCGCGCAGCACATTCGGGTGCCCGCGCCAACTCTCCTGCGGCGGGCCGCTGCGCCGGCCGGCGTGCGTAATCGCCAGGATCAGCGCCAGTCGCGGCCGGTGCCCCAATGCGCGAATACGCTCCACCCAGTCAATGTTCATCAGCTCATCCGTCGGGCTGTAGCACCAGCCGCCGCGCCGCACCAATTCGCCAAGCGAGCGGTACGTATGCGTGTGAAAGTCGCCGAGCAGATGCCAGAACGGAAACAATTCTTCACTCATCGTCAGATGCGTGCGCTCGCTGCGCTCATTCACGACCACTTCGGACGGCGTGCCGCGCGCCCGGTGCTGGATGCAGATTCGCTCGACATTGAATTCCACACGCGAAATCTGGCCGATGCCGTTTTTCTTCGGCGCGAGCTGCCGGTACGAGCCGAACACGCTTCCGTAGACCTCGGTCGATGGCCGCCCCGAACCCGCCGGAACCAGATATGACTCCAGCGCCGCCATCAGCATATCCTGAAGCGCCAGCTCGCGCAGCCATACGCGGACGTTCTCATGCGATTCGTCGACGTCGATCATCCATGCCGGCGGCGCGGCCGCCGCGGCGCGCTGGCTGTGATCGATCGGCAGATTCGCGTCGCGGGCCACATCGTGCAAAAACTCCCACTCGCTGCCATGCACCCGCCCGCGAGCGATCAGCCCGTCGATCGACGCCGCATAGCGCGTCGTCTCATACACCGCGCGCGGCAGCGCGAAGTCACCATCCGTCGCCAATTGATGTTGGATGCGCTCGGTCAGCCCCGCCGTTTGCGGCACGTCGCGTGGAATGGCCTCAAACGTCCGCGTGCCGTTCAACACGCTCAGCAATTCCACATACGCGCGCCGCCGCGCCGCGCGGTGGTTGCCGTTCGAACCATAAGTGGCCTCGATCCGCTCGCGCAGGCGACGGAGGTCGCGCACCAATTGCGTTGGTTTGTAGCGTGCCATTCGCCCGATTTTTCCAAGACTGCCCGACGTTTGCCCTGATCGAAACACGTCCTCGGCGGGATTCGAACCCACAACCTTTGGCTCCGGAGGCCAACGCTCTATCCAATTGAGCTACGGGGACTCGGTGTGTGCAAGTTCCTGTTCACTCTATCGCAGGCCGCATGCTCGTCAAGCAGCAGTCCCGCCGCCCATTCCACCCGATTACGCGGAATTGCGATCTTCATCCCTCGCAAGCAACGGAAGACGAATGTTATAGGACTATTTGCTGCTGTGAGGAATTTGACGCAATTCCGCATTCAGCCCCACCCCTTCCGTCGCCCGCCCTGCGCAATCAAAGCCATTCGCGTTGTCCATGCGCTTTGCTGGCGTACAATGCTGCGACGGGAAATTCGAGGCGCTGCCGCGCCGCGCTAGACCCTTCGAGCCGAGTCGGATCCAGACAACCGTGCCAACATTTATCGCTCTACAAGGCCCCGACAAAGGCCGCACGCTCAAAACCGAAGACGAGGCGATCGTCATCGGCCGCGGCAGCGACCAGATTCCGCTCACGGATCATACGGTCAGCCGCCGCCACGCTGAGCTTCATGCTGTCGAAGGCGGCTGGATGCTCTCGGACCTCCACAGCACCAACGGCACGTGGATCAACGGCGTTCGCGTCGCGAAACCCGTCCGCCTCAAGCACGGCGACCAGATCCGCGTCGGCAGCACGCTGCTCGTCTACACCGGCGACGAAACTGTCGAGCAACTCAGCGGCCAAAGCATCCCGCGCGACCTCGTTACGCTTGACGTGGGCGGCATGCACGTCGATTCCGAAATCGTCGCCAGCATGCCCAGCAACGAAGACAGCGTCGTCATGGCCGCACCGGAAACGGCCTATGCCGTAAAGAGCTGGAACATCATCCGCCAGCTCGGCGACGTAATCGGCTCGCTGCT
>JAEUIR010000271.1 GCA_016795025.1 Phycisphaerales bacterium | reverse complement strand
ACGGCCGTTTCGACGGAACCGCTTCGCATGACGAAAGCGGACTGATTGTGAATGGCCGAAAGGTGCGCTGCGTATCGGAGAAAGACCCGACGAAGCTGCCCTGGGGCGAGTTGAAAGCCGACTTTGTGATCGAATCCACAGGCCTGTTCACGGCGCACGCCGATGCGAGCAAGCACCTGGCCGCCGGCGCGAAGCGCGTTGTGATTTCCGCCCCGGCGAAGGACGCCGATACGCCGACATTCTGCATGGGCGTCAACGAAGAGAAGTATGACGCGAGCAAGCATACGGTGGTGTCAAACGCCAGTTGCACGACCAACTGCCTGGCCCCGCTGGCGAAGATCGTCAATGACAATTTTGGCATCGAAGAGGGCCTGATGAGCACTGTGCATGCCATGACGGCGACGCAGCCGACGGTCGACGGGCCCTCCAGGAAAGACTGGCGCGGCGGACGCAGCGCCAGCCAGAACATCATTCCCGCGAGCACCGGCGCGGCCAAGGCAGTCGGTCTGTGCCTTCCGGAGTTGAAAGGCAAGCTCACCGGCGTCTCGTTCCGGGTGCCCACGGCGAATGTGTCTGTGGTTGATCTCACGGTGCGAACTGTGAAGGAAACATCGCTTGATGCGATTGGCAATGCGGTCAAAGCCGCATCCGAAGGACGCATGAAGGGCATCATGGGCTATACCGACGAGGAAGTCGTGAGTTCCGATTTCATCGGCGATCCGCGATCGAGCATTTATGACGCGAAGGCCGGCGTGCAGTTGAACGCTCGGTTCTTCAAGCTGGTTTCCTGGTATGACAATGAGTGGGGGTATTCGAATCGCGTGCTGGACCTGGTTCGTTTCATGGCTCGCAAAGACGGCCTGATCTAGGAGCGGATCATGCCCAAAAAATCCGTGAAGGAGCTCGCCGTGGGCGGGCGGCGCGTGCTGATTCGCGCTGACCTGAATGTACCGCTCGACGCGCAGCGGCGGATTACGGATGATCGCCGCATTCGCGAGTTCATGCCCACATTGAATCATGTCATACAGAACGGCGGACGCCCGATTGTGATGAGCCACCTCGGACGCCCGAGCGGCGACCCGACCAAGGATGCCGAATTTTCGCTGCAACCGGTGGCGTCGCGCCTGCGCGAACTGCTCGGCGGCAAAGTGGGGTTCGCGTCGGATTGCGTGGGCCCGGACGTTGAAGCGGCCTCCCAGGCGCTCCGTGACGGTGAGACGCTGCTGCTTGAAAATGTGCGATTCCACGCCGCCGAAACCATCATCGACAAAGCAAAGAAGAACCCCGACAAAAAGCTGACGCCCGAGCAGGACGCAAAACGAGACACATTCGCCAGAGCGCTGGCCGGCCTCGGCGAGTTGTATGTGAACGACGCTTTTGGCACCTGCCATCGCAATCACGTCAGCATGTACGACGTTCCGAAGCTCATCGCGCCGGGCGGGCGAGCCGTCGGATTCCTGGTCGAAAAGGAACTGCGTTATCTCGGCCAGGCGCTGGAAACGCCGAAGCGCCCGTTCGTGGCCATACTCGGCGGCTCGAAAGTCAGCGACAAAATCGGCGTGATTCGCAATCTCATCGGGCGCGTGGATCAGATCCTGATCGGCGGCGCGATGATGTTCACATTCTGGGCCGCGCAGGGTCGCGAAGTGGGTAAGAGCCTGTGCGAGCGCGACCAACTCGAACTGGCGCGTGAGCTGCTGCGCGCGGCCGGCGCGAAGCTGGTGCTTCCGACGGACTGCGTCGTCGCGAGCGAATTGAAAAGCGGCGTCGCCACAGCGGTGAGCGAGGGCGGCGTTCCGGTGGATCAGATGGGCCTGGATGTCGGTCCTCAGACAATCGAAGCCTTTGGCGGTCATTTGCGCCGCTCGGGTACGATCGTCTGGAATGGCCCGCTCGGCGCGTTCGAGACGCCGCCGTTTGATCGCGGGACATTCGCGATCGCCCGCGACATCGCCGAAGCCACGAGCCGCGGCGCGATCTCGATCATCGGCGGAGGCGATTCGGCCGCGGCCGTGGATCAAGCCGGTTTGGCGGATCGTATGTCGCACATCAGCACGGGCGGCGGCGCCTCGCTGGAGTTTCTCGAAGGCCGTAAATTCGGGCCGCTCGAAATGCTGGACGATAGGTGACGCATGACGCAGATTGACCATCCGATTCGGATCGCGCCATCGCTGCTCAATTGCGATTGGGGCCGGTTGGCCGAGCAGATTCAACTTGTCGAGGCGGCGGGCGCGGACCTGCTGCATCTCGATGTCATGGATGGTCACTTTGTGCCGAATATTTCGTTCGGTGTGCCGCTCGTGGCCGCGATGCGCAAATGCACGCGATTGATGCTCGACACGCATCTGATGATCAGCGAGCCGGTTCGCTACGCGCCGGCATTTGTCGAGGCCGGCGCGGACAGCATTACGTTTCATATCGAAACGACGACTGAGCCGCTGGCCGCCGTGCGCGAAATCCGCAAACTCGGCGTGCGAGTCGGCGTTTCGCTCAATCCCGGCACGCCGGCCGAAGCGATTGACGCGGTGATTCAGCATGTCGATCTCGTGCTCGTGATGACGGTTTGGCCGGGCTTCGGCGGGCAAAGCTACATCGCCGAATGCACCGAGAAAATCGAAGTGATTTCCAGTTTGCTCAAACCGCATCAGTGGCTTGAGGTGGACGGCGGAATCGGTATCGACACTATCGGCAGGGCGGTTGCCGCCGGCGCGGATACTCTGGTCGCCGGCTCGGCGATTTTCGGCAATCCCGACCCGGCCGCCGCACTTCGCGAATTGCGCGATGCCGCGATGGCTGCTGTTCGCGGGGTGAACCACAGCTAGGAGGGGGAACATCAGCGTCTCGCCGGTGCTCCCCTCGATTGATACGTGCCGGTTTTTTTTGAGGCACTACCCTAGCGGCGCGAGCGGATTGACGCGCGTCCGCGACCGGTTCACGGCTACTATTGGAGGCCAATTGTGCCGCACATCAGGATACTCGGCTTCGCGGTTCTAGCGAGCGGCGTCGCAAGCGCTCAATCGACTCAGCCGGCCGCCGCAACTCAAACCGCGGCAAAACCCGGAACCCAACCCACAACGCAGGCGTCCACCGCGCCTTCAGTCGAAGGCCTGCTATGGAGCTTCGCGACAAAAGCTCCCTCGTTCGGCTCGGCTGCCGCGGGCGATCTGAATAACGACGGCGAAATGGACATCGTTTTCGGCACATATTTCAACGATGAGCATCTCTACGCCGCTCGCGCCCGCGACGGCAAGATTCTCTGGAAATTCAAGTCCGAGCGCGGCCCGATTGACACGTCCGTCCTGCTGATCGACGCCGATGGCGACGGGCAGTTGAACGTCTTATTTGGCGATTCATCAACCGGCACGCTGTTTTGCCTTGACGGCGACGGCAAGCCGGTCTGGAAATTCAAAGGTCAAACGAGCACCGATTCGCCGCCGGCCGCGGCTGATCTGAACGGCGACGGCCGGCTTGAAATCGTCTACGCGACGATGGACGCGGGCGGCGGCGGCTGGGTGAACGCGCTGGCGGCCAAAACGGGAACGGCGATCTGGTCGGCGCGTGTGCCGGGCCATATTCAGTGCGAAACCGCGCTTGTCGATTTGGACGGTGATCGCACGCTGGATGTGCTGGTGACCAACTGGCGCGGCGACAATAAGCTGCGCGCGTTGTCCGGCGCGGACGGCAAAGAACTGTGGCAATTTGATACCGGCGATTGGATCTATCACGGCGTCAGCGTGATCGAAGCCGCGCAGCGCGGCGACGCATCGGCCCCTTCCCCCGCGCCGGACCTGATCGTCGCGGATCGCAAAGGCAGCGTGTGGCGGCTGAACGGGCGAACCGGCAAAGAGCTCTGGCGCGCCAAGCTCGAAGGCGAGATGGACGGAACCGTCTTCGCGCCCACATGCGTTGCGAATCTGACCGGCGACGACGCCGTCGAGATTGTCGTGTGCGGCCTGAATCTGCATGTGCTGGACGCGAACGGCAAACTGCTGTGGCGCAACGCCTATGGCGCTGGCGGGCGCTCGATTACGCGGGGCGTCGCGATTGCCGACCTCGACGGCGACTCGCAATTTGAGCTGGTATTTGGCGCCGGAACGACGCTGCGCGCGGTGCGCGGCGACACCGGCCGCGAATTGTGGTCGCGTGAATTGCGCTGCGGATCCGAATTCCACGAAGCGATTGATCAGGCGCCGCTGATTCTGGACTGTGACGGTGACGGCCGG
>JAEUIR010000270.1 GCA_016795025.1 Phycisphaerales bacterium | reverse complement strand
CGGATCGCGATACTCCCGGCCGGACAATTTCAATCCGCGTCACGCCGACCGCCTATCGCACGCCAAAAGGCGAGGAGCTTTTCTGGGGCTGTAACTTTCTCGGTGCAACCGGCTCGCCCACCCAAGAATCCTTGTTCGCGCTGGACGTAGGTTATCCGACTGACTCGGCCTATATCGGCCGGCGGTTTTCGTACCAGGAAGGCCCATCGCGCAGACCCGAGGCATGGGCCCGCGACCGCGATTACCGTTGGGCGGAGCCATCATTCACGTTTCGCTTGCCGATCGTCGCGGAGAATCAGCATCAGATACGCATGGTCGGGCACGTGCCGGTTGGATTTCGTGTGTTGAGCGGCGATCGCGAAATCGCCCGATTCGAGCAGCCGCAGCCTGAAACGAATGCGTACACGTTCGGGTTTGACGCGAGCAAGGACGGCGGCGATTGGCTGCGCTTGCGCGTCGAGCCGATTGCGCCGTTTCCATCGCCCAACCTCGATTTGCGGAGCTTATTCTTCGCGCTCGAGCGAGTGGAAATCGTCTCGAACGGCCGGCCCGCGGCATTCTCCCATTTGCCCGCGGGCAGCCTGATCGAGCTTGCGTTTCGCTCGGCGCTGCGCGGCATCGAAGCCCGAATCGAGCCGGTTGCGGATTGGGAACTGAATGCCGGGCCAAAAAGCGCTGTGCAAATCGCCCAGGAATTCGCGGCCTATGTGCTGAATGCGGCCGATTCGCCGCCTGCCGGCGATTCTTCGGAATTCGCCTCGACGCAATCCGGGGCTGAGCTTATCCAACTCGCGCTCCACGAAGCGCAGCCTGTCGGCGATGTCGCGATTCTCGTTCCGTCACGTCAACTCGCTTCGCTGGTGTGTCGGCCAGGCAATAATCTCGGCCAATTGACCTCCGCGTTCGGCGCGTTCGCGATGCTGAGCGAGTTGCAGATTCCCACCGTCATGATCGCCGAAACCCGGATTCCCATTGACGCCGGCGCGATTCGTTGCATCATCGTTCCAAACCCAACCTGGCTGACGGCCGCGGTATGGCAGCGCCTCGCTCGCTACGTCGAACAAGGCGGCGTCGTAATCGGCACTGCGCACGTTGCGGCATTTGGCGGAGAGCAGCGCGCGGAGGCCGCCGGATTATTCGGCGCCACACCGAAAGAATATCACCGCTATTTCTTCAAGATTCCGTTCGGTGAAATTGTCGCTTATGCCCCAAATTCGGATTGGCAAGCGATGATTCAGCCTTCGACCTCGACCTCGGAAACGCTCGCGCCGCTGATCAACGCCCGCGGCGAAACGCCCGATCCGCCGCCGCCCGCCGTAACGGCGAATCGCGTCGGCGCGGGAACCGCCGTTCTCCTTGGCGTCGATTCGTTCGAGTTTTACGCGCGATTCGGCGCACCCACTCATCGCGACTTGATCGCATGGATCATCGATCGGTTCGTTCCGCAACGCGCCCTGGAAATCAAAGCAAGCCCGTCAGTCGCCGTGTCCCTGAGACAAAAAGACCGGCAATTGGTCATCGGACTGGTGAACATGTCGCGCGGTCACTTTGATTACGGCGGCCTGATGAACTCCGCTCGGCCGCTTCAATTCGTCGAAGACATTCCTCCGACCGGGCCGATTGAAATTCGTCTTCGCACGCCGCGAAACGTATTGAGTGTGGAGTTTCTTCCCCGCAACAATGAGTCAAATTGGTCGTCGGAGAACGGCCTGCTGACCATTCGCACGCCCGGAATACATACGCACGGCGCAATCGTCCTGACTTACGCGCCGTAACAGCCCGTCAATAAACGGAGCGCCCGCCCGCTTCACCTTGATCGACTTCTGGCACGCTCTACCATAAGTCACACACGGAGTGACCAACAACATGCTCATCAACCTGTTCGTGGGGCTGACGCTATTTCTCGATGCGGTTCCCGCCACACCGATCATTCGCGAGCCCGCTCGCGAAAATCAGGTCGTCGGCGCGTCGGATGTGCACATGGAAGCCGCGCCGATGTCACACAGCGATCCGGCTCGAACGCACGCTTCCACTGATTGGGAGATCCTCTCGGGCACC
This sequence comes from Phycisphaerales bacterium, assembly GCA_016795025.1. Classification (GTDB taxonomy): domain Bacteria; phylum Planctomycetota; class Phycisphaerae; order UBA1845; family Fen-1342; genus JAEUIR01. Next base: position 2,214 of record JAEUIR010000270.1, on the reverse strand, counting down.
GAACGCGAGTTGGTCTGGAGCGCGTCGGCCGCATCGGGCCTAAGCAAGAATCACATTCATCTCGGCGATGGCGCATTCGCCGGCTCGCACGCGGGACGCACCGATCTGCTCTTCAACATGAGCTATTACCTGCGCGTGCGATTTCGCGATGACCACGATGTCCTGAGCGATTTTGCGGAGCGCCGCTTTCTCACAGGCAATGCTTTCGAAGTTTACGGCCTTGAAATCCATGACATCGTGCCCGAGCCAGCCGCGACCTGGCGCGATGAATCCGGCGCGGACATCGTGATTGCGGCCAATTGCGCATTGCGCGCGGAAAACGGCGCCGGCCAACGTTTTTTTGAATGGACGGCCGGTCGCTTTGACGACGCGCCACCGCTCAACGAGCATCACGTGCTGCGCATTCGACTGCTGGCGGGCGATACCGGCTGGTCGCTGCCTGCGTCGCGCGTCATGTTTCACACCGACGATGACGAAGTGACTCTATACTTACCTGCCCTGACGCTCACACCGCGCCAATTGCAAACGCTGTGGATTTCCTCCAACGGTAGCACCTATTGGCCGGAGTCCGAAACCAATCCGACATTCGGCTATTTCAATCTCGCTCGCTCGAATCCGGTTCCGTGGCGGCCGCGAGACGGCTATCGCGTCGAACCCTTCGCCCGCGATCTGAAGATGGTCGTGAACATTGCGATGTTGCCGAATCCCGGGGCGGCGGAGGATGACATCCTATGCTATGCGGTCGAGCTGCACGGCGATGTCAAGGCGATCACAAGAGCCGGAACGGTTTCGACATTCGCGACCGGGTTGCTGAACTACTCCCCCACCGACCCCATTCCCGGCGCGGGTGAGAAAGGCCTGACTGGAATCGCGATCGACCCGGTTACGGGAGACGTGTTCGTCGGAGGCGTCTATTTGGCGCCGCCCGCAGCTCAGGCGACCGACGGCGATTTCGACAATTCGTTCAACTCCGACGCGCCGGTCACGCGCGGCGGAACCAGCGGCGGATCGAGCGGTTCGTCGGATGGCGTGTTCTTCAATCGACTGCTCCGGCTTCGATCCGCTGATAACGGCCGCACGGCAACGAGCGTGGAAACGGTGTTGGACATTCGAGAGCCCACCGGTGCGGCGCACCAGATCGGTGCGATTTCCTTCTTCGAAAACAGTCTCTACGTTAGCGTCGGCGACGGCACCACGCCCGACACGGCGAGAAACCTAGACTCATTTCTCGGCAAGATTCTGCGCCTGCGGCCCGATGGCGCACCGCATGAAGACAATCCGTATTTCAACCTGAGCGACGGACTTTCGGCACGAGACTACATCTACGCCATCGGGTTCCGCAATCCATTCGGCGCGGCTGTGCGGTCGGTCGACGGCCGCCTCTACTGCGTGGAGAACGGACCGGCCACCGATCGACTCGCACTGATTGAGCGCGGCTCGGATTATGGATGGAACGGCTACGACGAGAGCATGACCATCCACGCTCTGTATAACTGGTTCCCGGCCGTCGCGCCGGTCAATATCGCGTTTTGCGAACCGGGCGCATTCCACGCCGGCGGTTTTCCGGAGAACGCGCTTCATACCGCATTTGTGAGCGAATTCGGCCCCTCCTGGGCGCCGGGCACGCATGATCGCGGCAAGCGAATCAGTCAGTTCGAAATCTCGGCCTCCGGCGCGTTGATCAGCGGGCCGACGCCGCTCATTGAATACACCGGCGCGCGGCTTGGGCGCTCCACGGTATCCGCGCTCGCATTTGGCCCCGGCGGACTGTATTTTAGCGATTTTTTCAAAGACCTGGACTATCAAGGCCCATTCGATCGTGGCTCGAACATATTCCGCGTTGTGTTTATTGGCGAGCACGGGCATGACGCCCCGGCCCCAACGTTAACAGTGACCTGTCCGGACAATTTCTCGATCCCCGCGGAGGACGATTCCGGCGCGACGATTGAATATGGCAGCGACGTCATTGTCGAAGGCGCCATCGGCGATGTAACGCTGCGCTACGAACCGCCGGCCGGCGTGAGGCTGCCCGTCGGAGAGCATGACGTTACGGTTCACGCGGTCGATAGCACGTTCGCCGCCGGCCAATGCCGGTTCACCGTCACGATTTCGCCGGGCAAACCCGACATCGATTCCAGCGCGGATCAGCCGGGCACGAATGAACCGGGGAGCACGGCGAGTCCGCAAACAGGCGATGGTGTGTGCCCGGTCGTC